>CAMBGJ010000040.1 GCA_945865805.1 Bordetella parapertussis | reverse complement strand
AAACAGGGCATTGTTTACCGGGGTTCTCTGCGTGAATTTCTCTGCGCCTCCGCGCCTCTGCGGTGAAGTGTTTGATGGTTAGTTGTTATCCACCCGCGCGCCGGAATCCTTCACCGCCTTGGCCCATTTGACCATTTCGCTGCGTATCCACGTGGCAAATTGTTCGGGCGTGTTGGTGGTGACTTCAGCGCCGAAGTCGATCAGCCGTTCCACTTGTTCGCGCGTATTCATGGCGCGAGATACCCGCGTGTTCACGCGCTGCACGAAGTCCTTGGGCAATCCGGCCGGCCCGACCAGACCGTTGATGGTGGCAGCTTCCACCGTGGGGAAGCCCGCTTCGGCGAAAGTCACCACGTCGGGCATCGCGCGCGAACGTTTGGCACCGGTGTGCGCCAGCGCGCGAAGCCGACCGGCCGCGACATGCGGCTTGCCCGTGCCCTGCACGATGAACAGCATGGGGATCTGGCCACCGAGTACGTCGCCAATCGCCTGCCCGCCGCCTTTGTAGGGGATGTGTACGATGTCGATACCGGAGGCGCTGCGCAGTTGCTCCCCCGCCAGATGAATCGCCGAGCCGTTGCCGGCCGAACCGTATACCAGCTTGCCCGGTTGTGATTTCGCCAGCCCCACCAGTTCCTTGACCGACTTTACCGGCACCGATGGATGCACCACCAGCATCAACGGTGCCATCGCGATCAGACCGATGGGGGTGAAATCCCTGGGCGTTTCATAGGGCACTTTGCTTAACAAGCTGGGGTTGATCAGAAACGCCGCGTCGATCATGCCGATGGTGTGGCCATCCGGCGTGGCACGCGCCATCAGTTGCGTGCCGATGGTGCTGTTGCCGCCGCCACGATTGTCGATCACCACTTGCTGGCCGAATTCCTCGGCAATATGCGGGCCGACAATGCGCGAAAGTGTGTCGGTCAGACCGCCGGGCACATAGGGCACGATCAGGCGGATTGGGCGGGTGATGGGCGTTCCGGCGTTTGCGGGCGCTTGCGCTTGCGCTTGCGCCCAAGGGCACACGATCATTAGCGGGAATAACACCAGCGGCAAGCTGGCTTGGCACGGTCGAAACCGGGAATGTTTCATTTTGAGAATATCTCGCAAAACCCGTGGAATACAGCAATGCGCAGGACAGTGTCAAGGCAAAAGCTTTAACACCGCCGAGTAACAGCCATTGGCTGAGAAAATACGCGCAGCGCCCACGCCGTCGCCGGTGGTAAACTTTCCCGCACTAGGTTAACCGGGAGCCTGCTATGTTAGAAATCCGCCGCATGACGCCACAAGTTGGCGCAATCGCCGAGGGCATCGATGTCCGCACCATGAGCGAGGAAACCTTCGACGCACTCTACCGCGCCTGGCTCGATTGCAATGTGCTAGTGGTGCGCGGGCAGAAGCTTGAACTCGGCGAGTTTCTCGCCTACAGCAAGCGCTTCGGTCGCATTGACCCGCATCCGTCGAAGAGCACGCGCCATCCGGATTGCCCGAAGATCACGCTGCTGGGCGTGAACAAATTCGACGCCGACGGCAAACTAAACATGACGATTTACGCGCGCGGTGCATCGGGCTGGCACACCGATGGCGCGTATGACGTGGTGCCGTTCAAGGCCACGCAACTGTACGGCGTGGCGATCCCCAGCCGCGGCGGCAATACGCTGTTCGCCAGCATGTATGCGGCCTACGACGCGCTGCCCGAAGCGTTGAAACAGCGCATCGCCGGGCGCATGGGCGCTTATGTGTATGGCGGCCGACGCAAGGCCACCGCGCTGCTCAACCCGGAAGATCGCGACAAACAACCCGCGCTGCATCCGCTGGTGCGCACGCATCCTGAAACGGGGCGCAAGGCGTTGTATTTCGATCCTGGCAAGATACTGCGCGTCGAGGGCCTGCCGGAAGAAGAAAGCCATGCGCTGATCGAGGAAATCACCGGCTACATGGTGCAACCGGATTCGGCGTATCACCACCAGTGGAAAAAAGGCGACATCGTGATCTGGGACAACCGTTGCTCATACCACAAGGCCGCAGGCGATTATCCGCCGGAAGAAGACCGTATCCACTGGCGCGTATCGATCAAGGAACAGGCAGCACACTGACTGCGGACATGATTGAAAACCCGTAGGGCGGGAGAAGCGCAGCGTATCCCGCCTTGCGTGCGTCCCGCAAAAGGCGGGGTCGCTCGCGCCACGAATCGCTTTAGTCGATTTTCGCGCCCGATGCCTTGACCACTTTCGCCCACTTTGCCACCTCGGTTTTGATGTAATCGGCGTACTGCGCTGGCGTCATGGTCCACGGGTCTGCGCCCTGATCGGCGAGGTACCGGGTCATCGCCGGTTCATCGACGATTTTGACGATGGCGCCGTGAAGCCGCTCGATGATCGCGGCGGGCGTGTTGGCGGGTGCCACCAGTCCGTTCCAGCCAGCCGCCTCGAAGCCAGGCACGCCGGCTTCGGCGATGGTGGGCACGTCAGGCAGCGCCTTGATGCGCGTGGCCGTGCTCACACCCAGCGCGCGCAACTTGCCCGAACGCACATGCGGCACGGCGGAAGGCGCGGTGGCAAACGTCAGCGCCACTTGCCCCGCCAGTAAATCGACCATCGCGGGCGGCGCGCCCTTGTACGGCACGTGCACGAAGTTGACGCCGGTCATGGTCTTGAATAACTCGCCGGTGAGGTGCGGCTGACTGCCGTTACCGGCGGAACTGTAGTTGAGTTCGCCGGGTTTTCCCCTAGCATAAGCGATGAATGCCTTGACCGATTTCACCGGCAGCGAAGGATGCACGCAAAAAATCTGCGACGTCGCCGCCACGTTGGTGATCGGTGAAAAATCGCGCACCGGATCGTACGACAGCTTGGCGTAGAGACTGGGGTTGATCGCGTGGATGGTTGACATGCCAAACAGCGTATAGCCCATCCGGCGACGACTTGGCGGCGAGCTCTGCGCCGATATTGGCACCTGCGCCGGGACGATTGTCGACGATCACCTGTTGCTTGAATTGCTCGTTGAGTTTTTGCCCGATCGCACGCGCAAGGATGTCGGTCGTTCCGCCTGCGGGAAACGGCACGATGATGCGTATCGATTTTTGCGGGTAGGCCTGCGCGCCCGCGAACGAGGCGGCCGCCGACAGCAGGACAAAGAGTGTTGCACCTGACAGCTTCATTGCGGTTCTTTCCAAATCTCTTCAAAGTACCTTCGAGTGGGCATCACGGGTAGCGTAAAGTATCTGCTATCCTCCACGCAAGGAGAAACATGTTGAACGACACTTGGCAGCAAAAAATCGGCGTCATCGTGCCGTCGTGGAACACGGTGATGGAGTATGAAACGCAACGCCTCGCAGCCATGCGTGACGCGGGTAACAGCGGTGGCACCGGTGCCTCCGTACATGCCATGCGTATCGCGCACACCGCCGACAGCGAAGAAAATCTCATCGGACTGTCCACCCAGGCACCCGACGCCGCCAGGCTGCTGGCACACGCCAAGATGAACGTCATCGGCTATGGCTGCACCGCCAGCGGATTTTTGCACACGCCCGCCGAAGATCAGGCGCTGGCCACGCGCATCAGCGCCGAAACCGGCATCCCCTGTGCCACCTCGTCGCGTGCGATCGTCAACGGCCTGCGCGCGTTGGGGACAAAAAAATTAAGTCTCGCCTCGCCCTACGCGCCGTGGCTGAATGAACGCCTGAAACAATACCTCACCGCTGACGGCTTCGAGGTGCTGGCGATGCAGGGGCTATCCACCGAGGCGCATTGGACGATCACCCGTGAACGCATACTCGCGCTGGTGGATGAAGTGGTGCGCCCGGATACTCAAGCGATATTCATCAGTTGCTCGAATTTCCGCACACTCGATATCATCGCCAGCGTTGAGCAACAGTACGGTCTGCCGGTAGTCACCAGCAACGCCGCGATGATGTGGGCGATGCTGCGGCTGATGAACGATAAACGCGATGTGCCTGGCGCCGGACGGCTGTTCAAACTGTGATGGCCTGACTATGAAAGCGCGAGCGCGAGGAAGGTATCCTCGTGGGCACGCGAACTCGAACGCCACTACTGGACGCCGATGTTGTTCACCAACGGCACGCTGCAAGAGCACCTGGCGCGGGAACAGTCGCAAATCCGCAGCATACTCGCCGATCTGCATGTGATAAAATCATAAGTATTTGTTTTTATTGATATTTTTACAAGTACGCTATAATGCGCGACGCCCGCAATTGTATGCAGGCAGGTGACATTGGAATCGCTATGAGAACGGAAGTACACGTACACGGTTCGATATTTTTGTGCAAAGGCGTGCGGCTGAAACAGGTGGAGCAGGCGCTGCGGCCCTGGCTGGCCTACCTCGATGTCGAAACGCTGGCCGACGCGCAC
Source organism: Bordetella parapertussis (assembly GCA_945865805.1). GTDB lineage: Bacteria > Pseudomonadota > Gammaproteobacteria > Burkholderiales > SG8-41 > UBA5216. The sequence continues at coordinate 19,002 of CAMBGJ010000040.1, read as the reverse complement.
AGCCTCGAGCGCGAGGAGCCCGGCATCGTGTTCGACGCACAGGAACGCACCCTGAATATTTGCTGGACCGGTGAAGTCGGTCGCAATTTTCAGGAAAAGCTCGGCAACGCCTTTCAAAATGTCGGGCCGCTGACCGAATACGCCTCCGAAGTCGAGGTGACGTACTACCCCGATCACGGCGACGACGAATTCTTTCAGGTGTTCGTCGGCCCCACGCCGGAATCGATCCACGAATTCCGCCGCCAATGCGTGGTGGAAGACGCCACCCACCTGCTGTCACGCCATCTGGGCAAGACCGAAGTCGATCAGGTCGCCACGCTGATCAGCGATTTGTTCAGCAAGATTCAGCCGCCGAAGCAGCCGACGTCAGAGCAGAGCGGATCGTCAACGGTGATTCCGTTGCATCCGCGTGGAAAGCATTTGCACTGATGGTTGCAACGCGCGTCGTTACCATAGCGCGCCTTACATCAGCCCCTGGTTTTTCCCCACGCCGATCAGGCGCGGCACGTTCGGCGCGCGCGGCGTGATGGTCTTGCGGTCTTTGAGATAACGCTCGACCACATCCCACACCGGCTCTCCCTTGGTACCCTCGGCCACCGGTGCCCAGCCCACCACCTTGTAGCGTTTAGCGGCATCCAGCGGCTTGCCGTGCAGACGTAAATCCGTCACGCGTTGATCGCGCAATGCGTGCGGCGCACAGGTGTAGGAGAGCCCCCCCACGCGCACCATGTCGCCGCCCTGTTGCAAATACGGGTCGGGGTGAAACAGGTTGTCGCACACGTCGTCGAGTATCGCTTTAATTTCGGTGCCGGTGAGTTCGTTGACCGTCACCTGCGGATACGTGATCGCGGTCTGATCCATCAGATGCTCACGCGAAATCGTCTGCCCCGGCAACAGCGTGGCACCCCAGCGAAATCCCGGCGAAAAACCGATCTCGGCATTCTTCTCCGTCATCAGCGCATCGAGTATCAACTGATCGAAGGTGCCGTTGAAGTTGCCGCGCCGATAAAGCAACACTTCGGTCACCGCCAACGGTTCATCGAGTTTCGCCTTGAACGGCGCACGCACCTTGTCGATCAGCGCTTGCATGGCCGTGTCAGCCGGCAGCAGGTTGGCGAACACCGGAAACAGGCGGTAGCGGAAATCCGTGACGCCACCTTTCACCTCAAGATCCAGCACGCCCAAAAATTTGCCATTCGAGCCGGCATTGGTGACCACGGTTTTGCCGCCGGCGTTGTTGATGATCACCGGCGTCGGCACGCCGTCATGCGTGTGCCCGCCGAGGATGGCATCGATGCCGCGCACGCGCCCGGCGAGCTTGACATCCACGTCCATGCCGTTGTGCGACAGCAGCACCACGGCGCGCGCGCCCTTGGCACGAGCCTCTTCAACGACTTTTTGCAGCTCGGCCTCCTGTATGCCGAAAGTCCATTCAGCAACGAAGTGGCGCGGATTGGCGATGGGCGTATACGGAAACGCCTGGCCGATGATCGCCACCGGCACGCCGTTGATTTCGCGCAACACATAAGGCTTGAATACCGGGTCGCCGAAATCCGCGGTCTTCACGTTTTGCGCGAGAAACTCGATGTGGCCTAGCGACTTCACCGCTTCCTGCACGTGCTTGTCGCCATAGGTGAACTCCCAATGCGCGGTCATCATGTCCACGCCGAGTTGCTGGCACACATCGATCATGTCCTGCCCGCGTGTCCACAACGAGGTCGCCGAACCCTGCCAGGTATCGCCGCCGTCGAGCAGCAAGGCGTTGGGGCGACTGGCGCGCAGGCGTTTTACCAGGGTGGCAAGATGCGCAAAGCCGCCGATCTTGCCGTAGCGCTTGGCCGCCGCAGCAAAATCGAGAAAGGTAAACGCGTGGGCTTCGGGCGTACCGGGCTTGATGCCTGCGGCGCGCAACAGATGCTCACCCACCAGATGCGGAAAACGCCCCGCCGCATCGCCCACGCCGATGTTGACGCTGGGCTCGCGAAAATGCGTCGGCAACAACTGCGCGTGGCAATCGGTGAAGTGCAGAAAACTTACGTTGCCGAAGGACGGCGGATCGTAAAGCGCTTGGGCTACTTGCGCATGTGACGCACCCAATGGCGCGCCGCATACGGCAGCGGCGGCAAGACTCTGGAGAAATTCGCGGCGATTCATGGGCGCTCGGGGCGGCGTGACGCGCAGCCACGCTGATGGTTGAAGTGCCGCAGATTATACGGTGCCCACCGCGCGGCCTAACGCGCCGCGTTTTTCGCCAGGTTGGAGACAAACGGCAACGTCGATTTATCCAGCGACACCAGCGGCCCCAGCTCATACACATTGCGATAGCCGTAGTTGTAGAGCGCGATATAGGTTGAAATATTCAGCGACGCATCCGCACGCTTGCTGGGAAACGGCCTTGGCGCGTTGGCAAAATTATTGTTGCAGTAGATCAGAATGCGCGTGTTTTTGTCAGGGATGGTGCGCGCGAGGCTGTCGATGGCGATATCCGAAAAATCCAGGTTCACCGCGCCCTTCACGTGCAGCTCGTCATATCGTTGTCGGCTGCGCGCGTCGAGCACGAGGGAGTTCGGCTCCCGGCTCATACGCAGAAATTCTGCTTCCGTGATGCGGCGTGTCGCGCGATGCTGCGCGGCCTCGCGTGATACGCGCAGGTAGCCTTCCATGTCGATGGCGGGGTTGGCCACGGGGTCACGCGGATTGGCTCCCACCAGCGTCACCACGGGCACACACAACAGGCCTGCAAGAACTACGGCGGAAAATTTATTACCTAAATGAGTTCGCATAACGGCATCCCTTGATTGTCTGCAGTCAAGGATCGACTGCCGCCATGCGCGCGAGTTCACTGCCGGTGCGCTGATGTAACGCTTTGTTACAAATCAGGTGCGTTAAACTTTTCCTGTCGAAATCGTGCCTATTCAGACAAAAAGAGAAACTTCCTCACCGCAGAGGCGCAAAGTCGCGGAGAACCCCCGCAGAGTAAAGCCGTTCTTCGCGTAACCTCCGCGCCTTTGCGCCTCTGCGGTGAAGGTCTTGATGCGGCTCAACCGTTACTCAAAATCACTTCTTCTGCAACACCTCAGGATTAGCCACATTCGCAGGCGCCCCCGCCAGATAAGCCAAAATATTCCCCACCACCGCATCGTAGTACAACTCGTAAGTCTCCCAAGTCACATACCCCAGATGCGGCGTGCATACCACGTTGGGCATGCTCACCAGCGGATGCTCACGATTCAACGTCGGCTCGCTTTCATAGACATCAATCGCGGCAAAGCCGGGACGGCCTTTTTTCAGCGCTTCGACCAGTGCGCCCTCGGCAATCAACGGCGCGCGGCTCGAATTGACGATGCGCGCGGTGGGTTTCATCAACGCGAGATCGGCGCCGGTGATCAGGCCGCGCGTCTCTTTGTTCAGCGGCAGATGAAGGCTGACGATATCGCTGTCGGCGAAAAACGCCACGCGGCTGGCGGCCACCTCAAATCCATCGGCGCGCGCCTTGGCGGTAGAGCCGTCGCGCCCCCAGCAGATGACCTTCATACCGAAAGCCTTGCCGACTTGCGCGACACCGCTGCCGATTTTGCCGTAGGCGTAAATGCCCAGCGTTTTGCCGCGCAGGCCGATACCCGCCGTGGTTTGCCAACGGCCCGCCTGCATATTGTTGATTTCGATGCCGAGGTTGCGCACCGAGGCGAGGATCAACGCCCAAGTCAGTTCCACCGTCGGGCTGGAATTACCGCCGCCGCTGGCGCTGACAATAATGCCGCGCGCGGTACACGTGGCGGTGTCGATATGCGGCACGTTGCGGCCGGTTTGCGCCAGCAGCTTTACCGACGTCGGCAGCGCTGCGATAAACGGCGTCGGCAAAAACGAGCGCTGTTGTGTCAGCACAATCACCTCGCAGCCCGCCGCGCGCTGGGCGAATTTCGCCGGGTCTTTTTCCGACGTGTTGTAGCTGATGATCTCGTGCCCGTGCAGCTTGGCTGCCGCTTGGGTCTTTTTAAACGCGTCCTGGTAGTCGTCCATCACGGCAATTTTCATGGCCTATCCTTTGTAAAATTATGCGTAACTATTCAGAGTGATTGTAAAAACCTGAAACGCTTTTTGCCACAGAGGGCACAGAGAACACAGAGGAGACCCAACCCCGGGTTTCTCTGTGTTCTCTGTGTCCTCTGTGGCAGATGCTTTTGAATTGGCCGTTGGGATTGATGAGTAAAATATTCAATAAAAACAAATACTTACCGTCGTCTACTTAGCAGGCCGCTGCTCAACAGCATCAACGAGTTAACCGCGAACACCGGCCACACGCCGAAAGCAGAACCGATGGCGCCAAAGGCGAGCGGCACCGCCATGTGCGTAAAGTGATTGATGGTTTGCCGCAGGCCCAGCGCTTCGCCCGACTGGCCTTCGGGCGCGCGGTTGTAAATCATCATCATGATCAGCGGCTGGCCGCAGCCCATGCCGAGGCCCAGGGTAAACGTGATCATCATCAACATCGCCACATTAGTGACCCAGGGAATAATCAGATAGGTGATGGCCGCCATGCCCAATGCGAAGGTCAGCACCTGGTGTTCGCCAAAACGTTTGACGATATCCGGCATCCACACCCGCACCACGAACGCCGCCGCCGAAAACGCCGCCATGATCATGCCGATTCTCGAGGCGGACAAACCAATCGAATGGCCGTAGATCGGCATGTAAAAATGCAGCAAGTCGAGCGCCGTCATCAAAATGGCGCTCATCACCAGCACGCGGCGCAGCGGTTTATTTTCCAGCAAACCAAAACCCGACAGCCTGATGCCCTCATCCTCGCCACCCTTGCCGCGGGGCGCCGAGCCGCGCAGATTGGCCGCGAATTTGGGCAACAAAAGCATGATCGCCACCCCGGTCAGCGGCCCCGCCGTGAGGAACAGATAGGTTTTGGCGTGGCCAAAGGTATCGATCAGAAAGCCGCTTAACAACGGGCCGCAAAAGCCGCTGATCGACATCATCATCGCGAAGTTGCTGAAGTTGCGCGCGCGCTCTTCCTTGGGGCTCATCAAGCCGATCAGATTCTGGATCGACACGTTGTAAAAAATATGCGCCGCACCGATCGCCGCTGCAGACACAAACAACGCCGGCAGCGACGGCAGCACCCCTGGGATCGCCAAACCAAACGCAATACCCGTCGAGCCCAAAATAATCGGCATGCGCACGCCCAGACGGTCGGTCAATTTACCCGCGTAGAGGCCGAGGAACATCGGCAGCAGCGAATACAAAGCGATAATCACGCCCACCATGAACTGTGACGCGCCCAACTCCAGCGACATCAGCGAGACGGTGATTTTGCTGCCGCGCATGCCGATCATGTTCACCACCACCAGCAGCATGGCGATCCAGATGGGCTTCATCAGGGGCTGCATGAGTGTCTGCATGAACGGTTTCATGCGCAGTCCCCCGCAGGCGCGGCTGCGCCCTGGCGCGATGCATCCATATCGGCTATCGGGATCATGAGAGACACTGATTGTATCGCACGAAGCGGCGTACAATGCCGTGCATCGGGTGCACCGCATCATCGCGGCCCCATCCATGACCTAACGTCCCGCACCCACACCGACCGCACTGATGAAAAACCCGCTGCCCACATTACGGGCGCTCAAGCATCGCAACTTCCGGCTGTTCGTATCGGGGCAGGCGTTCGCGCTGATCGGCTTCTGGATGCAGAGCATCGCGCAATCGTGGCTGCTCTACAAAATGACGGATTCCGCCACGCTGCTCGGCCTGCTCGGTTTTGCCGGCAGCCTGCCGATATTGCTGCTGTCGCCGTTTGCCGGCATCTGGTCCGACCGCTGCAACCTGCATCGCGTCATGCTCGCCACGCAGGTGCTGGAAATGGCGCAGGCGATCACCCTCGCCACGCTGGCGTTGACCGGCAATCTGCAGCCGTGGCACATCATCGCGCTGTCAATGGTGATGGGCGTGCTGATCGCGATAGAACTGCCAGTGCGCCATGCGTATCTGCTCGAACTCGTCGGCACGCGCGACGACCTGCCGAACGCCGTGGCGGTGACTTCGCTCATCGGCAATAGCGGGCGGCTGATCGGCCCCGCGCTCGCCGGATTGGTGATCGGCTGGCTCGGTGAATCCGCCTGCTTCGCGATTAACGCAGTGAGCTACATCGCGGTGCTGATCAGCTTTATTTTCATACGCGTCACGCCAACCGTGCGCGCGGACACGCACCAGGCCATGCTGCGCGGCATGCGCGAAGGCCTGGCGTATGTGTGGCACTTACGGCCCATCCGCTCGCTGCTGATGCTGCTCACCGCGCTGGGCATGCTCGGCACGCCCTACATCAGCCTGATGCCGGTGCTGGTGCGCGAGGTGTTCCAGGGCGGCGCGGATCAAATGGGCTTTCTCGTCGGCTCGGCGGGCTTGGGCGCAGTAGTCGGCACCCTGTTTCTTGCCAGCCGCTCAAGTGTTCGCGGCCTGGTGCGCCTGCTCACCTACGCAGCACTCGCCGCAGGCGTTGCACTAGCACTGGTAGCGCACGTAAAACTGGTGTGGCTCGCCATGCCGCTACTCGCCATCACCGGCTTCGGCATTTTAGTGACCTCCGTGTCCGTCAACATGATCGTGCAAGCGATAGTCGACGACGACAAACGCGGCCGCGTGATGAGCCTGTACACCGTCAGCTTCATGGGGGTTGCGCCCTTCGGCGCGCTGGCGGCGGGTGCGCTGGCGGACAAGATCGGTGTGGCGGCTACGCTGACGGTTTCTGGCGTGTGTTGCGCTGTCGGGGCGCTGGTGCTGGCATCGCGGCATGCGGCGATACGCGGCGAGTTGGGTGTGATTTACGAGCGGCTTGGGATAAAATAGTTAATAAAAACAATAACTTAACGAATTACCCCTTTTCGCACGGTACTGGGGAAATCGAAGGCGTTCAAAGTAAGAACGAAGCTTCGTCTCAGATGGACGAGCGGGTGTAGGAGGGGCGAACATAGCAGGCGGTATTTGCCAACAGGCAAGAATCGTCGCTCAATCTGTCATTTACCGCCCCGCCCCGTTACATCTGCGCGAAAACGTTATAGTGATCGACCGTTCATCGGCCTTAGCCGCCGTTGGCGATCAGCGAGACGAACGGCTGCTACGTGGCGGTCAGCGGTCGTAGACGTGAAAGTCTGTCCGAATGACTGCTACCTACTTCTGGCTACGGCCGCAAACGACCCACAAGAGACATCCGACTTGCTCGGCGGATTCTACCGGTGGATGCAACACACTATAGACTGCATCAGCAGAAGGAGTGTTGCAAATGAAGCAAAAACCAAGGATCTATTACACTGAAACTGGTTGCCATTTCTCTGTTCCGTTGCTTCAGCTCTTTCGGGCATCATTGAAGCAGAAATTCCTCGTATCCAAATTCCGGGGCCATCACTTTATTACCGCTGGAATTTGCCCGCTATTCGCCGGTTTGACGCAGGCTGCTCTTTCGCATAATCGCAGCAGCGTGAAGGTCCATCGCGTGATGGTGTTTATTAATCCTTTCAAAAGATGTTGCCTGGGCGACGCTGCGGGATGAGTCTTAGTTCAATCCAACCGTCTTTTTCGTCGCAAACCGCAGCCCGACCGCCGCGCGCGGGTGGTTCCGACCACTATGTCGCCTCAGCCGACTCGGCGCGGCAAAAAGATACCGTCAACCTGTCGATGCATGGCCTGCAGATGTCACGCCTGTCGGCATTGGGACCGACAACGCCGGAGCATCTGCGTAACCTATCAACCACTCTCGCAGTGGACTTGAACAGCTTATTGCGACAGGGCGCCATCGATACCAGCACAGGTATCGGCATTGAGATTGATGCCGACAGCGGGCACATCCGCGTGCAAGGCGAAGGACCAGCCGCCAAAAATGTCGCGGCTGTAATCAGCAGTCAGCCGAACTTGGTGAGTCGCATTCGGGATGTCGCCACACTGAGCAATCATCTTGCGGCCACAGAGCAGGGTGATGCCGTCAACAGAGCACAGCAGCACACTCGCCAAATCGAACAAATAAACGCGGTTGCCGCCGGGTATGCCGGGCGTTTCGAAGCATGGGCACCGACGCCGACATCCGATTTAACACCGATCCAGCGTGCAGGCCATCCCGCCGGCAGCGAACGGGTCGCCTCCGCTTATGGCTCGACCGGCGGCGGGGCCAACGGGGGGCCAAATGTGGCGCTAAGAATTAACGGTGCTTCGATAAATGTTTTTGTGAACGGAAAGGAATGGCTGTCGTCGGCCGCCTGATTGCGGGGCGGTCGTCCTCGGGCCATTACGCGGGTGTATGCGGATGAATACCGATAGCGATTACTACTTCATTCTCGGCGTCTTGCCGGAAGCGAAAGATATAGTCATCAAGGCCGCTTACCGTGCTTTGGCGCAGCGCTATCATCCGGATCGCTCCGGTAGCGCAACGGGAAAAGACAATGCCTATATGGCGGAATTGAATGAGGCATATGCCATACTGTCTAACGCGGATGCTCGCATGCGCTACGATCAGTTGCGCCATGGCAACAGCACTGTATGCAACAGTAATCTTTGCCGGATGGAAGAACAGACGCCGCCGGGGGACGATCCACTGGCGAAAGACTGGCGCATCGCGGTCAATGTCTACCCGGACTTGGCCGAGATCGAACAGAGACTAGCCCGGTTCTCGTGGAAGCTTTCGAATACCTATCGAGCCTATCTTCTTGAAGGGAAACAATTCGAGGAGCGCCACTCACTCGCCGCCTTGTTCGAAAACGATTTTCTCAGCACCTATTTTGGTGATCACCCAAAAACCATGGAGTTCGCGAGGAAACTCGTGCTGCGAGGGTGCCGCGAGGAGGCATTGGCGCTCAATAATATGATTCGCGTATTGGGGTTAAACAGCGACCCTAGACGGATTATCGGCAAGATTGCGCGAGATTTTGACTTGCGGCATCTGGCTGCGGACATGGATAGGATATCCACGCTGGTTGTGATGGCGAAGGTGTGCACTGCTGATATCAGTGTGTGCGTGCAACTGCTAAGGGAACTTGGCGGCAGCGTCTCCTATGAGCCGTGCGGGCAACCTGACGGTTGCATGACTACAGACAAGCCGTGTCGTGCAGAGTTTGAGGGGCGCGAGTACAAGTTCGGATCGGAATATGAATTCGGTTTGTGGTGTCGACGCGAGGTCCTTCTCGTCGCCGAACAACTGTTGCGATGCACAGCTTGGCCCCGTCCAAAGCTGTGTAGCAGTTTGTGTCGCGCAAGGCTGAAGAGTCACTGCTCGTGCCCACGAGTGTGACGAGGTAGTTGCAATGCCCAACCGAAAACCGATCACCCCTTACGATAATCTGAAGGTGGCGCATAACGCACCGAACATCGTGATTACGGGCTGTTGGAAAGATGCCCGAGACGCCACATTTTGCCCTGCTGCTGAGCGAACAAGCCAAAAGGTGCCGTGAACCAACTTTCGCACCTACGACCGCTGACCGCCCCGTTGCAGCCGTTCGTGACTCCGTTCGCCAACGGCAGCTAAGGCCGAGGAACAGTCATTCGCACATTCACATTCTTTCCGCGACTCCTAGTCGGGCGCCAATCGGCGCCGAACGTGGCACTTATGCTAGACATCAGAGCAAACCCCACCTTTTGCACCTAACACCCGCTCTGAATTCTCTGCCGCGCACGCGCCAAGGCACGCTGCACAGCTAACTGCTTCTGCCCAACCTCCGCCGTGAGTGGCACCCCCGCCGCATCTGACCTGGCTGTCTTCCCACCCGCCAACCGCCTCTCCCGCGCCAGATAACGGCCACGATACTGCGCCGCGCGCAAGCGCCGTTCCTGCGGCGCTTCCTCGCGCTGCACCGCAACCATCTCAATGCAATCCACCGGACACGGCGGTATGCACAATTCGCAGCCGGTGCACTCGCTGGCGATCACGGTGTGCATCACTTTGGCCGCACCTGCGATGGCATCCACCGGGCAGGCCTGTACGCACAGCGTGCAGCCGATGCACCAGCTTTCATCGATGACGGCGACGGCAGGTGCTTTGCTTTCGCCGCAAGTGGCATCGAGCAGCTTGGGCACGCACTTCAGCACTTGCGCAATTTCGGCAATCACTTCGGTGCCACCCGGCGGGCAGCGATTGATATCCGCTGCGCCTGCGGCCATCGCTTCGGCGTACGGCAGGCAGCCCTTGTAACCGCACTGCCCGCACTGGGTTTGCGGCAGCAGCGCGTCCAGCGTTTCGGCGAGCGTCGGTTGTGGTGCCGTGCTCACGGCTGTGGCAATGGTTTCAGCGGTTGCCAGCGTCCGCCGATCAGGCCTTCGAGCGGTTGAAACTGAATTTTGTAGGCCATTTTGCGGCTTTGCTCGATCCAGTAGCCGAGATACAGATACGGCAAGCCCAATTCCTTGCACAAGGCGATTTGCCACACCACGTTGTAGGTGCCGAAGCTCGCACCGCGCACGTCCGGATCAAAAAAGGTATACACCGACGACAGGCCGTCGGCGAGCTGGTCAATGATGCTCACCATGCGCAGCGCGCCGTTGTCGCGAAACTCGACCAGCCGCGTGTTCACGTTGCTCTGCAATAAAAAGTGGCGATATTGCTCGCGGCTATCCTGATCCATGCCGCCGCCACTGTGGCGGTTGCTTTGGTAACGCAGGTACAGCGCGTAATGCTCGGCCTGGTAATGCAGAGCGAGCGGGTGCGTGGCAAGCCCTGCGTGAAGCCGCGCGTAACGCCCCTGCGTGCGCGTGGAGCAGAATTCATCGATGACGATGCGCACCGGCACGCACGCCTGACACTGGTCGCAATGCGGCCGGTAGGTAAACGCGCCGCTGCGCCGGAAGCCCGCGCGCACCAGTTCACCGTAAACGGCGCCGTCGATCAAATGACTGGGGGTGGCCACCTGCGAACGCGCCAGCCTCTCCGGCAGATAGCTGCACGGGTACGGCGCGGTCGAATAAAACTGCAAGACCGATAGCGGGTATTCCGTTAAATACGTCATCTGTTGTTATTGCGCAGGGTTGCGTCGTAGTTAAGACCACTGCTGACGAAACGGCCTTGATCCAGCCCTTGGGTATACACGACAACCTTTTCCGCACAGGCGATCATATCGCCAAGGTAAAAGCGCCACTCCCGCGATTCCCGTGCGGGCGCTTCAGACATGCAAGGCCTCTGTTTCGATGAACGGGCGTAACTCGGGGCGCAGCGCCTTGTCGGTAACCAGATCAACGGAGCGTCCGAGCAAGTCTTCGAGGTAAAACAACACGCCGAAATAACGCCGTGAATTTGCCGGGCCGTCGAAACTCACAAGGATATCGATGTCACTATCGGCCCCGGCAGCATTGCGCGCCATGGAGCCGAACAGGGCAAGATCGGTAACGCCAAATCGTTGTGCAAGCACGGATTTGTGCTGTGTTAACAACGCCAATGTCAGCGTACGATTCATGATGGCGGCTGGTTAGCGAAACTCAGTGAAATAAATCGCCATCAAATTGCCATGACGGCGGCGGCTCACAGTTTACCAATACTTTGAGTTCGCGCACAAAATCCGCACGCGGCATTTCGTGTGCGCCAAGCGAGGCGAGGTGCGCGGTATTCATCTGGCAGTCGATCATGCCGAACTGCCAGCGCGTGAGTTGCCGCGCCAGGTGCGCGAGTGCGATTTTCGAGGCATCGGTGGCGCGCGTGAACATCGATTCGCCGTAGAACATGCGGCCCAGCGCCACGCCGTAGAGGCCGCCTGCCAGTTCGCCATTGATCCAGGTTTCGACGCTGTGTGCGAGCCCGCGCTGGTGCAGCTCGGTATACGCCGCCACCATGTCATCGGTGATCCAGGTGCCGCCATGCCCGTCGCGCGGCGCGGCACAGGCGCGCATCACCGTTGCAAACGCAGAATCAACGCGCACTTCAAAATCGCCCTTCTTCAACCGCTTGCCGAGCGAACGCGAAATCTTCAGCGCCGCCGGTGCCAGTACCATGCGCGGATCGGGGCTCCACCACAGCAACGGCTGCCCTTCGCTGTACCACGGAAAAATACCATTCTGGTAGGCGTTAATCAGCCGCGTGGCGGTAAGCTCGCCCCCCGCAGCCAGCAGGCCATTGGGTTCGGCGAGCGCGCGTGATAGCGGCGGAAAAGCAGCGTTATGACCGAGCCAGGGAATCATCCGTGCATTGTAGTGGCGTGTGCGGTGGCATGACACTCACGTTGATTGATCCCGGTGCAATCCGTTGTAACTAATTGATTTAAAACATATTTTTATTGACTTACCCAATGGCGCGCACGTGAAGCGTTCGCTGTGCCTGCGTTAAAATGCGTCTTATCTGGATAATGGCGCGAGCGTTCCGGCTGCCGCGCATAGGGGACTTGGTGCATGGTGAACGGTGAACTGCTCCGCTGCTAACCCACGATTCACGGTTCACTGTTCAACGTTAACTGTTCACTAAATACAATTATTCAATAAAAACGAACACCTACAAACACCATGCCAACCACCCCCACCGCCGGACTTGCGACCTTCATCGCCGGGCTGCAATACGAACAGATCCCCGCGCCGATCCGTGAACGCGTCAAAGACATCCTTCTCGACGCCATCGCCAGCGCGCTGGCTGGCACGCACGGCGACGAGGTGAAACAGATACGCGGCTTGGCGACGGCACTGGGCGCTTCCAGTGAAGCCAGCGTATTCGGCGGTGACAAACTGTCGCTGGCAGGCGCGACGTTGCTCAACGGCTATTTGATCACTGCCGTCACCGTATGCGACGTGCATCGCCCGACGCTGTATCACACCACGCCGCAGGTGATATCGCCCGCGTTGGCGATTGCCGAACGCGATGGTGCCAGCGGCAAGGTGTTGTTGACTGCCGTCACGGCGGGGCTGGAAACCTCGGTGCGCGTGGCGAACGGCACGCTCTACGCGGCGTTTCGCGCGCGTGGCTGGCATTCGCCGGGCGTGGTGGGGCCGTTCGGTGGCGCGGCTGCGGTCGGCAAGTTGCGCGGCTTCGATGCAGACAAGCAGTTGATGGCGTTCGGCCTCGCAGGCAGCCAATCGGCGGGCACGTTTGCCCATTGGGGCACGCCCACCATCAAGTTCAACCAATGCCGCGGCGCGCTCTCCGGGCTGATGGCGGGCTTGCTGGCCGAACAGGGCTTTCTCGCGTCGAAAGAAATTCTCACCCACAGGGATGGCGGCATTTACAACGCCTACTCGGACGGCGGCAAGCCCGAAACAGTCACCGCTGGTTTAGGCAAGGATTGGACGCTGGAACAGATTTCCCTGCGGCTATGGCCGGCAGCAAGTTCGGTGCAATCAGTGATTACCGCACTGCTGGCGCTGGCGGAAAAACATGATCTCAAGCCCGCAGACATCGCCGAAGTGCGCGTCGGTCTGTCGCAAGGCGTGTTTGACATGCACGGCACACTGGCGTGGAACGACAAATTCAAGGCGCTGCTGTCGATGCCCTACATCACCTCAGTGGTGCTGCATGATCGCGCCTGCTGGCTGGATCAATTCGAACCGGCACGGGTGCAAGACAAGGCCGTGGACGCGTTCGCACGCGATAAGGTCAAGATCAGCGCTGATCCTGCCATACAAGGCACGGCGGCGCTGGTGGAAATCAAAACCACCGCAGGCATCACCCACACCGACCGACGTAGCGTTGCCAAGGGCGATGCAGCCGACCCGCTCAGCCGCGCGGAAATTCAAGCCAAGCTGCGCACAGCGGCCAGCGGCGTGATTGCTACCACCGCCGTGGATCGCATCATCGAGATCGTGGATAACCTTGAATCGGTGAACAACGTGCGCGGCTTGCTGGATGCGGTGCGGGCCAGCGCGTAAAAGGATTGTATTTGTTCAGTTCAAGCGGCCAATCAAAATCTTCCCTCACCCCTGCCCCCTCTCCCTCCGGGATCAGGGCACACTGAAAGCGGAGAAGAAGGTGGCGCGTAGCGCCGGGTGAGGGAGGCCGCTGACTTTGCCGCACACAATAAATAGTTACAAAGGATTTTAAATTCCCAATAACCCAACTAGGAGACCCCATGCCATACGATCTGTTAATTACCGGCGGTGAAGTGATCGACCCCAGCGCGGGCTTGCGCGGTGTGATGGATGTCGCCATTGCGGGCGGCAAGATTGCTGCGGTTGGGCCGTCGCTGGACGCGACCCAGGCGTTGAAGACAATCAACGCCAAGGGCCGGCTGGTGCTGCCGGGGCTGGTGGATATGCACGCGCATGTGCTGATCAACGGCCACGACATGGGCATTCGCACCGATCAATACTGCCGCGCCAGCGGCGTCACCACGGTGTGTGATGCGGGCAGCACGGGCTCCTCGAACTTCGCGGGCCTGCGCAACGTGCTCGATCACCATGTGCACACACGCGTGCGCGCCTTCGTCAATCTGTCCGCCATCGGCATCACCGGCACTTCGCGCGGCGGCGAGTTATCGCATTTTCCCTATGCCGATCCGGAAGGTTGCGCGCGCACGATCAAAGAAAACCCCGATCTGGCCATTGGCGTGAAGCTGCGTTTCGGCCCCGGCCTGGTGTGGGATTACTCGGCGGAGCCAGTCAAGCTCGCGCGCCGCACGGCGGACATGGCCGGCAACGTGCCGATGATGATGCACATCACCGATTCGCCGATTCCGCTGCCCGATTTGATTGCGCACATGAAGCCCGGCGATATCGTCACTCACTGCTACCACGGCCGCAACCACGGCATCATGGGGCAGGAAAAACAATTTGTGCTGAAAGAAGTGGTCGAAGCACAACGCGCCGGCATCATTTTCGACTGCGCGCATGGGCGCAACCATTTCAATTTCCGTATGATCGAAAAAGCGCTCGATCAGGGCTTTTTGCCGGACACCATCTCCACCGATCTCACCATGACCACTGCCACGCAAGGGCCAGTGTGGGACTTGCCCACCACCATGACCAAGCTGCTGCATTTCGGCATGCCGCTCGAAGATATCGTGCGCCGCGCCACCGCCAACCCGGCGCGTATCATGGGTTACGAAGGCACGGTGGGCACGCTAAAGCCGGGGGCCAACGCCGACGTCTCGGTGTTCGAGCTACGCGACGGCCATTTCGACTTGCTGGATGCCGACGGCAACACCGTTACCGCCAAGCGCCGACTGATCGCGCAAACCACCGTGAAAGATGGCCGCGTGTGGTACGAACGCCCGGCGGAGTAGCGCTTTACTGCGAACGGCTATTCATCAACCTTGATGCGCGCCCGCTCGGCGACCACGCGGTAATCGTCGATGCGGCCATCGACAAATTTCTTGAACTCCGCTGGCGATGCGCTGGCTTTTTGCACCATGAAAAGGTTTTTGTAGCGCTCGCCGGTCTCGGGGCGATTCACTGCCGTGGTGAATGTCCCATGGACGCGATTCAATAGATCGGGGCGCATGCCCGGCGGCGCGAACAGGCCCACCCAGGCGGTGATTTCAAAATCATCCGTAAGGCCCACCTCGCGCTGCGTCGGCACCTCGGGGAACTCCGCGATGCGGCTCTGGCTGGTTACAAACAACGCGCGAATTTTGCCATCGCGTATCTGCCCGGTAAACACCGACAGCGGCGTATAGGCATAGTGCACCGAGCCGTCAAACAGTAATTGCAGCCCCTCGCTGCCGCCCTTCACCGGCACAAACAGCAGGTTGAGCCCCAGCGGCTCCAGCAGTTTGGCAAACCAGATATGGCCGATGCTGCCCACGCCCGCCGCGAAATACGCGTACTTGCCGGGGTTCGCTTTCCATACCGACATCGCGTCGCGAAACGTCGCGGGCGTGGCGCGACTGGCGATCAACGTGCTGGGGCCATCCGACAGCAGCGTCACCGGCTGTATGCCGCTTTTGACATCGAAGCCATATTTCTTCGCGTGCAGCGCGGGCCCAAGCCCGTTGGTGTTGATGTTGCCCACCAACAACGAATTACCGTCGGGCGTGGCACGTGCCAGCTCGATCACCGCCGGTATGCCGATGCCGCCCGGCTTGTTGATGATCACCAGCGGGGCACCGGGGTTCTTGCCAATCTGCTCGGCCAGCATACGTATGGTCAGATCCGGGCCGCTGCCCGGCAGCGCGGGCACGGTGACGCGCACCGGACGCACCGGCCATTCTTGCGCGATGGCCGCCACGCTCCATGCCAGAGCCGCCGCGAGTAACCCGGCGTAGCGGCGTACGCCGAAATTCATGTATCCAGACATGTTGAACCTTTCTTTGGTCGTCAGAACCGCGGCAACAAACGCGCCGCCTGCATTTGCCCCAGCCAGTACATCACCGAATCTTCGGTATCCCTGCAGCCCGCGAAGCCTGCCTGGCGCAGTTTGATCGGACTCATCAGCCGGTCGGGCGCACGCGCCTTGCCATACCCGAAAGTCAGATCGGCAAACTGCCACGAAGCACCGACGATGTCGTTCAGGGTGGTCAGCTGTAATTGGTGGCGTTCGGCGATGCGTGGCCATTCCCCCGCCCGCAAGGGCATCTGCGTGGTCAACGACATCGGCTTCGGTTCGCCCACCGGCATATCAAAATATGCCGCGATGGCAGGCCACATGTCGAGCCACACCACGGCGTCGCCGTTGACCACGTTAAACGTCTCGCCAGCGACAGCGGGATGCGTGGCGCAGAACTCGGTGGCCTCGGCAATCAATCGGCTGTCGGTGCACGCGGTGACATACAGGCCGCCGCCGGGAAACGACAGCGGCTCGCCAGCTTCGCGCAACAAGCAGGCGTAAACGCCGATGGCCGCGATCATGTTCATTGGACTGGCCAGCGCGTGCCCCAAAATCATCTGCGGACGCAGTATGTTCATCGCCCAGCCGCCAGCGGCGGCACGCGCACGCAGCAGATCCTCCTGCTGCCAGTAAAAAATTTCGTGCGCCATGCGCGGCCAGCGCTCTTTGGCCGGCACGGGCACGCGGCCCAGATGCGAGCCATACGCCTTGCCGCCCTGCAAAATCGTGAAGTGCCGCAGTTGCCCACCCGCCTCGACGCCATCGAGCAGGTTACGCAGCATGGTGAGATTGACATCCTGCTGCGCGCGGCTGCGCCAACTGGCTTCGAGCGTGTTCTCTTCCTAGAGCGCGCCGTAGAGCACATGCGTGTATGGCCGCGCCGTTGCAAACGCCTTGCGGCATGCGGCTTCATCGGTCAAGTCCACCGCCAGATGCTCGACATTGCCGCTACAAGCCAGCGCCCGACGCGACAAGCCGGTGACCTCCCATCCCGGCAGCGCGGCAAAGTGCCGGATGGCCGCTGCGCCCGCAAGACCGGTGGCGCCAGCAATCAGTATGCGGTGCTTGTTCATCGGAGGAACCACGGGCAATGTAGAGTTTGCTCAATCCACAATTTGTTGTTTTAAATCAATTACTTACAATAATACCGTAACATCGATCAACGACTGAACATCGCTTCCATATTACGCCTGACCCGCACCGCTTCGCTATCAGGCGCGGCGACATCGTTCCACGTCACGGCCCGCCCTTTCGCCACGCGGCGGGTGATTTTGACGCCATGCGCGAGGCCGATGGGTAAGCCGGCGCAAGCCAGCGAATCGGCGGCGGGCATCAGCCGCCCATACACGGTGTAACCGCCCTCGCCGTCCAGCGATTCGCCTTCGTTGAGATCGCGCTTGGCAATGGACACCACGTCGCCGCGAAAGCCGGTGGCCGCGCCCGTGGCCTCGCGACGCAGCCCCACCGATGCCACACTGATACCCAGCTCAAGGCCGATCAGGTGATAGGGTTTATACATGGCCGCATAGCTGCCGCTGTCGTCGGTGTGCAAGCCATACTCCTTGAAGCAACGGCGCACGTAATCGCTGTCAGCGGCAAAGTTGACATACACGCCCCAGCGCAGATCACGAAACACCGGGCGGCCATCGCGCTCCAGACTGGAAATGACTTCCACCTGCCCGCGATGATGCAAATGCCCGCCCTCGGCCAGCGGACGCATCACGCGCGGCAGATCATCCACGCCGCACGGCGGAAATTCCAGCCCGCCCGGCGCGGGTGTAAGGCCCGTGGCATTGGCCACCGCCGCCATTTCAATCGCCGATTTGGTGCCGTCAAGAAACGAGTTGAACATTTGCGCGTTGAAATCGCCGCCCGCCACCTGCTCGGGCGTAAAACCGTAGTGACCCCATACGGTGTCGGGCGTGGCCTCGTGATACACCGGCAGATACTTGGTGCCCTTGCCTGCAGCGATCACCTCGAACCCCGCCGCGCGCGCCCAATCCACCATTTCACAAATCAATGCCGGCTGGTCGCCGTAAGCGAGCGTGTAAACGATGCCCGCCTCACGCGCACGTTGCGCGAGCAGCGGGCCGGCCAGTGCGTCGGCCTCGACGTTCACCATCACGATGTGTTTGCCGTGCTTGCAACAAGCGAGCACGTGGTGGATGCCCGCAGCGGGGCTGCCGGTGGCGTCGATGACGATTTCAATGGCATCGCTGGCAATAGCCTTGGGCGCATCATCGGTGATGAACGTGGTGCCGTGCTGACGGGCATCGTTCAGTGACGCTGCGGCGTACTGTTCGGCGGGCCATCCCACACGCGCAAGGCTTTCGCGCGCACGTTGCGGCGACAGATCGGCAACAGCCACCAAGTGCAAGCCCGGCGTGCGCCGCACCTGCGACAGGAACATCGAACCGAATTTACCGGCGCCGATCAACAGCACGCGCAGTGGTTTATCTTCGGCGGCGCGACTGGATAACAAGGCGTGTAAATTCATGGGTGAGAAATCATTCTGTTTTTGTGGCTATTCAGCCCGAATAACAAATTCAAAGGCATCTGCCACAGAGGACACAGAGAACACAGAGAAAAAGCGGTTCGCAGTTCTCTGTGATCTCTGTGTCCTCTGTGGCAAAAGAGGTTTTATTACTCCGCTACGAAAATATGACCTACACAGGGAATCAAGCGGCATACCGGACGTGCTCGCCGTGGAAGAAACGCTTGATCACATGGGGCTGCCGTTGGCGGCGGTGCAGGTGTGATCTCACCGCTGCTTTCAACTCCTCCCGGTC
>CAMBGJ010000039.1 GCA_945865805.1 Bordetella parapertussis | reverse complement strand
ATCGCAATCTGATACCGTTCGTCTTGGGTGAGGTGTGTGTAGTTCATTCTTGGCAACTTTAACTTGGTGGTCGAGGGGCTCGGATGCTATCGCACCTCGCCCACCCAACCTATTAATCAGAGTTGCACTTCGAATTTGAACTCGCGGTGTTTATCTGTGGTTTAAAAGGTTTTATTACTAAGTAATGCAAATGTGTCCTGATAACGCGAAGAATCAGGGAAAGAAGTCGCCTTTCACACAAGACATATTTGGGTTTCTCCTTAATAAAGTGCTTACCGCACCGTCTTCACGATCCACTGATCGATAAAATCAGCAATCTCCAGATTGTTCTTCTCGATCATCAGCATATGCCCATTGCCCCTGATGCCCACGTCTTCCAGCCGTACGAAGGTGGTGTTCACGCCCGCCTGTGTCAGATACTTCGCGGTGCAATGGTCGTAAACCGCATGGCAGGAGCTTTCCGCCGCCAGGATCACAATCGGAATATTGGCGAGGTTCGCCAGCTTGCGCGCGGGCTCGGCCTGCTCGTAACAGCGCGCGAGATTGGGGCCGTCGGCTGCGGCTTGCATCACCGGCCTGAGTTGCGACGGGTGCGCGATGGGCGGGTCGTAGGCGAGCGGCGTTTCAGTCAGGCCATAGGGCCGTGCGCGCGCCGTGCCGAACACGGCATTGGCGAACGGCGGGCCGGTGGGTTCGGCGGCGACAATGGCGCGCACCAGCTTAGGCCGCGCATCGCCGATCACCCAGCCGATGGCGCCGGTTTGCGAATGCGTCATGATGACCGCCGGGCCGATTTTATCGAGCAGCGCAGCACCCGCCGCGCGATTGAGTTCTTCGACAATGGCGTTGACGCCGATGTATTCCACCTGCGAGGCGTAAAACTGATCGAATACCGGATCGCCGCGCAGGCCCTTCAGCGGCCCTTCGCCCGGCCACTGCGTATGCAGCTTCGCCTGCGGCCACAGATTAAAGTTGGCGGCGGCGGTGAAACGCTGCTCCACCTGATCCGCGGGAAAACGAATCACCGGGCCCACCGATTCCAGCCACGGCGAGCGCCCGCGCGTGGGTTGATCGACGACGTACACCGCGTAGCCTTTTTCGACGAAGTATTCCGCCCAGCCCTTGCGCTCGTCGGGCGTGCCGGTGAAGTTGGTGCCGGTTTGCGCCGCGCCGTGGATCATCACGATCGGGTAGCGCTGCGTCAGCTTGGCGGGGAAACGGTATTCCACGTACATCTGCCGCGCCATCATCGGCCCTTGCGGCGTGGTGACGTAGCTGCCGCCGACAAAAAAGTACCCCTGCTGCGGATGATTGCCGCCGGGCTTGATGCCGCCGACCTGCGCTTGCGCGCCAAAGGCCACGACAAATAAGAACGCTGTGCAAAGCTGAAATAACCGTTTCATGTCACTACCCCCAAGTAATGAATTTTTATTTTACGCCTGTAGCATTCGCGCCGGTGCGCGTTCTTGCCAACCCCGCTTCGATGGCCTGTTCCAGGTAAGCGCCATAAAAATCGGCGGAGATAAGACCCACCAGCGGCGCGGCGGCGGGTGTGCCGTCGCCGTCGAACACGATCACCGTGGGCGCGCTGCGCACCGCATAACGCCGGGCAAAATCGCGCGCGGTGGTGGCGTTGCCCGCGAAATCTTTGAGCGCCGGCGGGCCGTCCATCATGAGTTCCACCATTACCACCTTGCCGCGCCATTTTTCGCGGCCGTTCATCGGCGCCCAGTAATCGCGGCGCGCGGTGTTGCAGTAAGGGCAACGCCTCAGCGTGAAAGCCACGAACAGCGGCGCGCGTTGTTCGCGCGCCGTTTTGGCGGCGGCTTCGAGATCGCTCACCAGCGGCAGCGGCTCAGCCCGCGCCCCTGTCGAAAGGCACGCGCATGCTAGAATCAGCGCTGTAAAAATGCGCCGCACCAGACAAAAATAATCTTTATAAAACAAATACTTACCTATCGATGGCTGCTTCCAATTCTGATCTTGTACCCGCTCGCTTGACGATAGCGACGCGCGAATCCGCGCTGGCGTTGTGGCAGGCGCGGCATGTGCAAACGCGGCTGGCGGCATTATATCCGCGCACCACCGTCGACATTCTGGGCATGACCACCGAAGGCGACCGCAAGCTCGGCAATTCGCTCGCCAAAATTGGCGGCAAGGGTTTGTTCGTCAAGGAACTCGAAGAAGCGCTCGCCGATGGCCGTGCCGATATCGCCGTGCATTCGCTGAAAGACGTACCCATGCATTTGCCCGAAGGCTTCGCGCTGGGGGCGATACTCGATCGTGCTGATCCGCGTGATGCCTTTGTCTCCAACCGCTACGCCTCATTGGCAGCGCTGCCCGCTGATGCACGCGTAGGCACCTCCAGCCTGCGGCGCGAGAGCCAGTTGCGGGTGAAATTTCCGCATCTCTCCATCGGCGCATTGCGTGGCAACGTGCAAACGCGCCTGCGCAAGCTGGATGACGGCGAGTTCGACGCGATTATTCTCGCCGCCGCCGGTTTACAGCGGCTGGGCCTCGATGCGCGCATCAAGGCCACGCTCGCACCCGAGGACATGCTGCCCGCCGTGGGCCAGGGCGCGTTGGCAGTGGAATGCCGCAGCGACGCCACCGGCGTGTTGCACCTGTTGCAGCCCTTGCACCACGAAGCCACGGCGCTAGGCATCACGGCGGAACGCGCCCTGTCGCGCGCGCTGGCGGGCAGTTGCAATGTGCCGCTGGGTGGGTTTGCGCAAATTTCGGGCGCGAATTTGCGTCTACGCGGTTACGTGGGCGCACCCGACGGCACACGCCATGTCAGCGCGGAAGTCAGCGGCGCGGCGGCAGACGCCGAAGCGCTGGGCATGAAGCTGGCACAGATGCTCAAGGGCATGGGCGCGGACAGCATACTGGCCGCGCTCGCCTTAACGTGAACACCGCATGAGTACGGCGTGAATACATCGCTCGCCGGTCGCTGCGTGGTGATCACCCGTCCCGCCGGTGAATCGCAGCGGCTGGCCGCGCTGGTGCGCGAGGCCGGCGGCGAGCCGCTGCTGTTTCCGGTGATCGCCATTGGCGACGCGCTTGATCCGCAACCGCTTGACGCTGCCATCGCACGCCTCGATGAATTCGACGTGGCGATATTCATCAGCCCCAGCGCCGTGGAAAAGGCCCTGACGCGCATCGCCGCCCAGCGCACGCTGCCGCCAAATTTGCGCTGCGCCGCCATCGGGCCGGGCGGCGCACGCGCGCTTGAACGCTGGGGGGTGAAAGGCATCCTCGCGCCGCAGGCTCATGACGGGCGCTTCGACAGCGAATCGTTGCTCGCCTCAAACTTCATGCAGGAGGTGCGCGGCAAGCGCGTGGTGATTTTTCGCGGCGATGGCGGCCGTGAATTGTTGCGCGACACGCTGCTGGCGCGCGGCGCCACGGTCGAAACGGTCCCCTGCTACCGCCGCGCGCTGCCGACCATCGACCCCGCGCCCCTGATGCAGGCCTGGGCGCGTGGCACGGTGGCAGCAGTGATCGTCACCAGCAGCGAAGGTCTGCGTAACCTGTGCACCATGATCGGCGCTGCGGGCGTCACTTATTTGCGCGACACGCTGATTACCGTGCCGCATCCGCGCATCGCCGCCGCCGCGCGCGACATGGGCCTGCAACACGTGGCCGAATCGGCCAGCGGCGACGAAGCACTGCTGCAAACCGTGGTGCGCCACATTTCCAGTTGAGTACCGCAGGCGTGCCGTTGCATACTCGCGCCATGACTGAACCCGCTGCAAACGTGCCTCCACCGCCCGCCGCACCACGGCAAGCGGTGCCATGGCTATGGCTGGCCACAACCCTTGCAGTACTGGCGCTGGCCATCGCCGGCTGGAACGCCTACAGCAACCGGCAGGATATCGATGGCTTGCGGCAGGAGCTCGCCAAGCGGCTGGCCGATGTGGATGCGCAAAGCAAGGCCAGCCGTGCGGCAGGCGATCAACTGCGCGAGGCCACGCGTGAAGCGCAGGTAAAAATTGGCGTGCTCGAAGGCAAACTCGCCGAATCGCAAAGCCAGCAAATCGCGCTGGAAGCGCTGTATCA
This sequence comes from Bordetella parapertussis, assembly GCA_945865805.1. Lineage (GTDB taxonomy): Bacteria > Pseudomonadota > Gammaproteobacteria > Burkholderiales > SG8-41 > UBA5216. Next base: position 19,657 of record CAMBGJ010000039.1, on the reverse strand, counting down.
GGATCTGTCGCGCAACCGCGACGAATGGGCGTTTGCCGAGATCGAGCAAACGCTGCTGGTGGCAAGCCAGCAATTGCAACTGGCGGGTAACGTGCGTGCGGCGTTGATCGCCTTGCAGGCGGCCGATACGCGTTTGCAGCACATGAACCGGCCGCAGTTGCTGGCGCTGCGCAAGGCCATCAGCGACGACATCGCGCGTCTGAAAGCGGCGCCTTTTGTCGATACCGTGGGGTTAAGTGTGCGCATCGATACGCTGATTTCCGCCGTGGATAAACTGCCGCTCGCCGCCGAGACGCGTGCGACGGCAGCGCCCGCCGGGACAGCAGCGCCCGCGCCGCAGGAGGCTTCCGCCTGGTCGCGCTTCTCGCGCGAGGTGTGGACCGATCTCAAGCAAATGGTGCGCGTGCAGCGCATCGACAATGCCGATGTGCCGCTGCTCGCCCCAGCGCAGGCGTTTTTTCTGCGTGAGAATTTGAAGCTGCGTTTGCAGACCGCGCGCATGGCGCTGCTCACCCGCGATCAGGCCACGTTTCGCAGCGACCTGAAAGCCGCGCGCGAGTGGCTGACGCGCTATTTCGATGCACGCGACAAGGCGGTAACGTCGGCCGCGGCGGCGATGGGCGGCTTGCAAACCTCGGATGTCAGCATCGAGTTGCCGGATTTGAGCGCGACGCTGAACGCCTTGCGCGTGGTCTCCGCGGCCAGCACGCGCGGCAAACAGCAGTAATCGTAACTACTTGTTTTAAAAGACATTTTATGTATAGCGCTTTACAACGCCGGTGAAAACGCTGCTGTGGATCATCGCCGCGATTGCGGTCGCTGTTGGCCTGGTGGCGGCGGCGGTGCGCTCGAGTGCGGGCTACGTGCAAATCGTGCTGCCACCGTATCGCGTGGAGCTGTCGCTGGTGCTGGTGATCGTGCTGCTGGTGGCGGTGTTTGCCGCCGCGTATCTCGGCGCACGGCTGGTGAGCGCAATGGTGGCGATGCCGCGCCAGGTGCGTGAATACCGCGCAGCGCGGAGCACACGCAAGGCGCAGGATTCTTTAAGCGACGCGCTGCAGGCGTTTTTTTCCGGGCGTTACGCGCGCGCCGAAAAAGCCGCCGCCGATGCCATGGCGCACGGCGAACAACGCCCGCTGGCGGCCACGCTCGCCGCACGCTCGGCGCATGAGTTGCGCGCACCGCAGCGCCGCGACGGCTATCTCGCGGGCATTACGGCCCCCGTCGAAGACACTTCGCTCGCGCCGCCCACGACAGATAGCGATCTGCTGAAAGTCATCACCGCAGCCGATCTGCTGCTGAAAGAGGGGCGCGCGGCGGAAGCACTGACGGTGTTGCAGGCCTTGCCACAAAAACACACGGCGGGCTTGCGGCTGGAACTAAAAGCGTTGCAGCTCACCAAGGAATGGGAAAAATCGCTGACGGTGATCGATCAGCTCGAGCGGCGCAAGGTCTACGACGCCACGCAGGCCGCCGAGCTACGCCGTGCCGCGTGGGCGGAACACTTAAAGCGCCGCGCCACCGATACGCCCACGCTCGACGAAGCCTGGCGCAAGGTGCCGGATGCCTTGCGGCGCGACGCGCGCGTGGCGGCCACTGCGGCCAGCGGGTATATCGCCTTGCAGTCGGGCGAACGCGCCGCCGAAATCATCGAGCGCAGTCTGGATCACAGTTGGGATAGCGACCTCGCCGCCGCGTATGCCGAATGTGCTGCCGGCACGGCGCAAATCGAACGCGCCGAACGCTGGCTGGCGGCGCATCCCGGCGACGCCCAGCTATTGCTGACGCTGGGCCGCCTGTGCGCGCGGGAGAAATTGTGGGGCAAGGCGCGCAATTATCTCGACGCCAGCCTGTCCGTCGAACCCACGTATCAGGCGCACCTCGCGTGCGCGCGCTTGCATGAGCAACTGGGGGATGCCGAGGCAGCGCAAAAACACCTCCGGCTGTGTCTGGATTTGGTGTTGGCGCGGATACAACATCGCCCAGAACAGGCCTAAATCCACGTTCCGTCGCAAAAAACTATTTTTTCTATATAAATCAAATACTTATGATTTTTCTGCGTAATTTAATGTAATGAATCTCAACGCCTGCGCAAGGCGGGTTTATCGGGCTCTGGCGACGGTTAAGTGGTAACATTTTCCACAATTTGGCGTGGGCTTGGCATCCGGCTTATCAGGGCCCGCAGCGGTCCGGAGCGTGACATGAAATCAGTGAAAAAACAGGTATTTACGCAAGGTGCGATAGCCCTTGCGGTGTCGCTGCTGTTCCAGCCGCACGCCACACAAGCGCAACAACCCACCGGCGCGCAAGTGGTCAACGGCGCGGCGAGCATCAGCCAGAATGGTTCAACGCTCAACGTCACCAACTCGCCGGGCACGATCATCAACTGGCAAGGCTTTTCCATCGGCGCCGGTAATGTCACCAATTTTATCCAGCAGTCAGCCTCCAGCGCGGTATTGAACCGTGTGGTGGGCCGCGATATTTCGTCCATCCAGGGCCAATTGCTGTCGAACGGCCGCGTGTTTTTGATCAACCCGGCGGGCATCGTTGTCGGCCCCGGTGCGATGATCGATACCGCAGGTTTTGTCGGCTCCACGCTGAACATGCAGAACGCGGATTTTCTCGCGGGCAAACTGCGCTTTTCGGGTGATGCCACCTCCGGCGCCATCATCAATCAAGGGTGGATACGCACCAGCTATGGCGGCAACGTGCTGCTGGTGGCGCCGCGCATCGAAAACAGCGGCTTGATACAAACGCCGGGCGGCGAACTCATCCTCGCGGCGGGGCAAAAACTCACGGTGGCAAGTCTCGATCAGGAAGGCGTGCAATTTGAAGTGCAGGCGCCCACGGACTCCGTCGTCAACATCGGCCAGTTGCTGGCTTCCGGCGGCGCGGTGGGCGTATTCGCGGGCAGCATCAAACACAGCGGCGACATACGCGCCAATGCCTTGATCCGTGACGAAGGCGGCAAGGTGGTGCTGAAAGCATCGAACGATATCCAGATCGCGGTGGGCAGCAACACCAGCGCCAGCGGCAGAACCGGCGGCACCATCACCATCGAATCCGGCACGGGCCACAGCCGCGTCGCAGGCCAGGTGCTGGCGACAGGCAGTCAAGGCAAGGGCGGCGGCATCACGATTTTGGGTGAACGCGTCACCGCCACCGACGGCGCGCTGATCGACGCCTCGGGTGCTGTCGGCGGCGGGCAAATACTGCTCGGCGGCGATTATCAGGGCGCGAATCCGGCGGTGCGCAATGCCACCACCACCTTCGTCGGTTCCAACGCGACACTGCGCGCGGACGCCACCGACAACGGCGACGGCGGCCGCATCATCGTCTGGGGCAACGAGAACACGCGTTTCTTCGGCACGTTAAGCGCGCAAGGTGGCCCGCAGGGCGGGAATGGTGGATTTGCGGAAGTGTCGGGTGCGCAAAATCTGATTTTCGACGGCGCGGCGAATCTGGGTGCGGCCAAGGGCGCGCTGGGCAGCCTGCTGCTTGATCCGCTGGACCTTTATGTGTTCAACGGCGGTGGCGTGAACAGCGCCACCGGCGGTGTGGTCACCAGCAGCATTGTCGACGAAACCACCGATTTTCCGTCGAACGCGATAACCGTTTCGCCCACCACGTTGGCAAGCATCGCGGGCAACGTCACGCTCTAAGCCTCGCGCTACATGCGTATCGGCAACGACATTACGCTGACGCGGCCAGGGCAGAGTTTGACGGCGACGGTGGGCAAGTATGTGGCGCCTGCGCTGCCGGATCCCGTGGCACAGGATAACGTGACGCCGAATCGGCTGGACATCGGCACCGACATTGCCACCGGCAAAGGCATAAACATCACCACGGCGGGCGGCGTGGTAACGCTGGATGCGCCGTTGATTCAGGGTTTAACCACCTCGAAGATCGCCACTAACGGCGGCGCTATCACGCTGAATTCTACCGGTGCAATTCAGGCGTCGCAGTTGTCGCTGGATGCAGGCACCGGTGCGGTTACCGCAACGTCAACCAGCTTCCAGCAATTGAGTGCGGTCACCGGCGGCAGCTTTACCGCGACCTCGGGTAATTCAATCCAAATCGGTGGCTTGATCACCACCACCGGCGGTCCGGTATCGTTGTCGTCCACCGGCAGCTCCATCAGCACATCGGGAGGCGCGACCAGCGGCGGTGCGTTCACCCTGAACAGCACCGTCTCGTCGGTTAATAATGCCGGCACGCTTAACGCAGGCGGCGGTGCGGTGTCGATGACAGGCACCAGCGTCACGGGCGGCACCATCGACACCACCGGCACGGTAGCGCTGAATGCCACCGCGGGCAATGTCAACGCGACGGTCAATAATTCCAGCGGTGTAACCGCCACCTCGGCGCGATCCTTCAACAGCACCAGCATCACGATCAATTCCACCACGGCGCTGAATGCCACATCGATCACCGCCACCGCGACCAATTGCAACTCCACGACCTCGTGCCCTGGCGCAACCATTAACCTGACCGCTACCGGCGATATCAGCGCCGGTGCGATCACCGCTAACGCGCCTGCAACAACCAACAACGCAACGGTATTCAACAACTCGATATCCCGCAGCGTAACGCTGACATCCACCGTTGGCAGCATCCGCGCCATGAGTCCGGCGTCCCTGATCACCGCCACCGATGTCACGCTGAATACACTACAGGGCGGCGGCGGCGGCGGCGGCGGCGGCGGCGGCATCGGCATCGGCACGGCGGCGGCACCGGTGAACGTGAATACTGAGCGCCTGCTTTCATTCTCGCCGAATGGTGATTTCAATGTGGTGGCCACCGGCGCAGGGCCAACGCGGCTCAATGCACAACTGGGCGTGGCGGCCACGGGCAAAACCTACACCGGTACGCTCACGCGTAGCGGCGGCGGGTTGACCCTGAACGCGACGGCTAACGACACGACGGTTACTGTCGGCAACTTTACCGCGACCGGCTTCACGCAACGACTGTATGGGCAGGACCCCTCTATCACGCTCGGCACGCCCAATGGCGCGCTGACAGTCACCGCCATGACCGTGCCGGAAGGCGATACGCGGCCCAATGATCCGCCGTTTACAGTGCCGTTCTACAACACGGCTGGTTTGCCGGTGACGGTTAGCGCCAGTGGCGCGCTCACCATCAATTCCTATACGCGACAAAACACGGCGGCCAGTTTCGCCAATCCAACCACTATTTCGTCGAGTTCCGGCGCGGTGACGCTGGGCACCATCGATGCGGGTAAGGGATCACTGAATGTCAGTACGTCCGGCGTTGCCAGCGCAATAGCGGTCAACAGCATCGTTGCCGCAGGCTCCGTTTCCCTCAACAACTCGGGCGGTGGCATCACTGTCAATACGATCAATTCGACAGGCAGCTCCATCTCGATCGGCACCTCGGGTGTCGGGTCAAATGTCGTCGTCAACAACCTGACTGCACCCGGCAACGTCACAGTCAGCGCCTCCGGCGGTGACGTTACCGTCGGCCGTATCGACACCACCAGCGGCACGGGGAATGTCTCGCTTTCCGCATCATCCACCGTCGGCACGGTGAAAGCGCAAACCGATTCCGCCGGGCTGGAAGTGACGGCGGGCGGCGGCATTACTGTTTCAGGCAAAACCATCGGGGATAGCAGCTTCACCAACCCGCTTGATTTGGCGGGTTCAGCCGTCACGCTCACCAGCAACAATGCCACGGGTGGAGCAATCGGGTTCGCCGGTAAAGCGATTATTGCAAACACGCAGAATCTGACGATCAACGCCACGCAAATCAGCACAGTTCCGACAACCGCAGGCGCAGCATTTAACGTTAATACTGGCACCACCGCGCTCAAATCATTTGCAGTTAGCGCCAGCCCGCAAGCCGTGGGCGCTGGCGGCCTGGCAACAGTGACGACCGAAGGCGGCGCAGGCGTCTACAACTTCGTCAGCGATGGCACCAACTTTACCCTCAACGCGGGCACGGTGTCCGCCAACCAGTTCGTCAATGGCGGACTCACGTTTACCTCGAACAGCGGCAACGTCACGCTGGGCGCAGCCAACCTGGGCACCACCGGCGGCTTGTCGGTGACCGCGCGCAACGGCTCCATACTTGGCGGCGCGGCACTGGATGGCGGCGGTGCGATCAATCTGTCGGCGGGGCAAGCCGTCGGGGGTGCCGCAGTGGCCGTCACGGTGGGCGACATTGGTTTGCTCAACCGGCCTTCCAGCCTGACAATAGGTTCTGGAATTAGCGGATCGTTCTCCACCCGCGTGGGAACGGTTACCACGGGCAACATTGAAGCCGGCGATATTTCAGTCACCAGCGCCAATGGCAACATAACGTTAGGCAAAATCGGCGCAACCGCCCGGGCGGGCGCCGTGGCGCTGGTCTCCAATCCGATAGGCGCCAATCACGGCGCGGTGCAGACGGGGAATATCACTGCCGCGAGCTTGAACATCAGCAACTTTGGCAACAACGTTACCAGCGGCAACATCGATACCACGGCGGGCGTTGTCGTGACTTCGCAGAAGACGGTTACGCTGGGGAACGTAAATGCCACCTCGTTATCAGTGACAACGCAAGCCTGCGCTATTTGCGATCAACCGCTAATTACCACGGGTGCGATCTCCGGCGTGCAGACTTTGGGGCTTTTCGGCGAAGCGGTCACCATCAATGGCTCGATTACCGGCGATCCGGCGGGCACAGGCACCTTGGACATCCGTGCGAGCGATCCCTTCTTTGGCGGAACGGGAATTCTCAACATTACTGGTGGCTCGATCACGACGGGCGATGGCAGCACCATCAATCTGACAGCGCTGAGCAACGCGACGCCGTTCAAGTTTACAACACTGAATGCCGGGGCCACGGGCACTGTCAACGTCAATGCGCAAGGCGGCATTCAACAGACCGCGCCCGGCGGCATCACGGCAAAAACCGTGAGCTTCACCGCTACCACGGCTGGCTCACCCATCAATCAGATGGGCGGGGACGGCCTGCTGGATTTGATGGGCACGCAGACGTTGGCCATTAACGGTGGCGGGCCGATTGCACTGGATGCCAACGGCAGCACGCTGAGCGCCCTTTCCATTACCAAGACTGCAACTCCCGGCGCGGCCGCGTTTAGTTTGTCCAATCTGGGCGGCCAGGCGGTATCGCTAACCGGAGGCGGCGCTGACCTCACGCTGACGGCGAGCAGCGCGGCCAACCCGCTGAACTTCACGCTGAACTATACCGCCGGGAAAACGTTACTGGCAGGTACCGGCATCACCACTGGCGGCGGAAACGTTAATCTCACGGGTGGCTTTATCGATGCCACGGTAGGCGGCATCAACACCAGCGGCGGCAATGTCACCATAAACTCAGCCGGGTTTAACGCGACGGGCGGCGGCGTAACCACGGGTGGCGCCACCGGCGGCGGCATTGTCAACATATTTTCCAATGGCCTTTTGACCACCGGTGCCATCAACACCACGCCTACGGGTACCGGCACCGGCGGCGCGATTTCTCTTGGGACAAATAGCGGCGGCATCCTGGTCAACGGGAACTTGACTACCGGCACGGGTGGAGGGGCAATATCGCTGAATTCAACATTCGCGGGAATCACTACCAGCGGTGGCGCGCAGATCATATCTGACACATCGGTTTCGGTAGCAGTCAATTCGTCTGCATCGGACATTGGTTCCGGCGGCTCGCCGCTGCTGATCAATTCGCCGAACGTCACGCTGACCGCCACTGGCGACGTTCTCGGTCTCGGCGGCAATATATTCGCCACGCTAACCAATACCAAAACGCTGAGTTTGTCGGGCAACAGCGGCTTTAATGTGGCGTCGAACACAGCGTTTGAAACGCTTGGCGTGGCCACGCGCGGCAGCAGTGCAGGCACATTGACGCTTACCGCACCGGGGCAAACCTACGCGTTTGCGCGGCCCGTGATCGACCTCTACGGCAACGCCTTGACCAAGACGTTTCAAGTAATCGCTGCATCGGGAGCTACACCTGCCGCGAATGCCACCTTCACAGCGACTGACGGCGATTTGTTCGTGGGGGGCGCGGGCACGAATATCACTGTAGCGGCGCTGGCGCTGGCTGCCTCGTCTAATGTTGGCGATGTAAAACTGCAAGGCACAACAGTCAATCCGCTGGTACTCAATAATGCCACGCAAAATATCGGCACCAGTGCCACGCGCGATGTACAGGTACGCGGCAACGTGTCACTCACCGGCGGCACGCAGAACTTTACTGCCAACCGCACCATCACGGTGCAGGCGGAACAAGGCTCAGTTGCCATTTCGGGTGCCGATCAGAAATTTATTTCGAGCCACTCGGCTGGCGGCGCGCTTATTTCGTTTAAGGGCGGCGCGGCAGCCAACGAAACCGTGGCCGTGACCGCGTCCGGCACCCAACTAATTCAATCGCCCGATAGCACCGCGGGGGCTGGTGTGCGCATCGAAGGCGGCGACGGTGCAGGCTCATCCGCCATCGTGCTTTATACCGGCACGGGGCAGCAGACGGTTCAGGCCGGCGGCAACGTCTCGGTGCGTGGCGGTTTGGGCGCCAACGCAATAGGCGAAATCAGAACCGCCACCGGCAGCCAGTTTATTGTTTCCACCACCAATATGGATGTCACTGCGGGCGCTGGCTCGGGTGCCGCCGCGCGTATCGTCAATACCGGCACCGCCAATCAGCAGGTGGGCGAGGCTCGCCGTTCGTTTAGCTTTTTCTTCCCCTACCAAACCGACAATATCACCGTCGCAGCCGGCCCCGACGCCATCGCGGAAATTACCGCTGGCGGTGCGCATCAAATCTTTACAGTGGGCGGCAAGCTGGACGTGTTGGGTGGCAGCGGGGCGAACACGTTTGCGCGTATCGAGAACGGGGCTGCCACGCAACAAATCGGGTGTATTGCGTCAAGCGCCAGTTGCTCCAGCGCCATTAGTACTTTGAACTTGCTCGCGGGCACGGGCGCTGGTGCGTATTCGCGTATCGTCAGCGCAGGCTAGCAAAACGTATCCGTGAATTCGGCAATCAATCTGACCGGTAGTGCCGCAGCTGGGACGTCATCCACATTGATGGGCGCGGGACAGACCATCAGCAGCTTTGCGAATCTGACGCTGACGGCCGGCGCGGGCAGCGGTGCCAATGTGCTGGTGCAATCCACAGCGGCGCAAAGCGGGCAATTCAGTGGTATTACGCTGACGGGTGGCGGCGACAACGGCAGCGCGCAAGTGATCGCCGCTGCCAGCCAATCCATTAGCGGCAGCACCACCAAATTGACCGGCGGCACGGGCGTCAACGCCTTGGCGCAGATAGTTGCCACGGATTCGCAATCACTCAATTTCGGCAACACGACGCTCACCGGCGGCTCGAACAACAATGCCTTTGCGCAGGTCATCGCTGGCACAAGCCAGTCACTTAACTACGGCACTCTGACCATGACCGGCGGCTTGGGCGCGGGGTCATTGGTGCAGGTGGTCGCGGGCGGCTCGCAAAATGTCAGTGGCGGGAATATGACGCTCACCGGCGGCGGCACCGCCGTCTCGCCGGTAGCCAATGCCTATGCGCTGATTCAAGGCAATTCGCAAAACGTATCCGCGAGTAATCTGACGCTCAACGGCGGCAACGGCGTGGCAGGAAACGTCTCGGACGCCATTGTGCGCAATCTGACCGGCAATCAATCGGTGTCCGCGACGAATGTCGCACTCAACGGCGGCGCGCAGTTTTCCACCACGGGCATCTTGAATCAGGGTGCGGGCACGCAATCGGTGTCGGGCAGCAATGGCATCGTGCTTGCAAGCGCAGTGGGCGCCAGCACCAATGCCTCGGTACAAATACAAAACACGGCCGCGAGCAAGCAAACCTTGACGGCCACCAACGGCGGCATCGGCGTCATCAATCGGGGTGCCGGTGCGGTGTCAGTGACTTCAGGCGGCGCACAACAATTGACTTCACGCTTTGTGGAAGTGAGCACCGCCGCAGGCTCCACCGGCGATGCGCTCCTGTCCGCCGCGAGCAATCAGTGGATACGCACCACCGACGGCTCGGTGACCCGCGCCGCTCCTTTCAGCACCACCAAGCAAAGCATGCTGGTGTCGGCACTCGGCACCGGCAAGGCCAGCATTGAATCCGGCGCGTCGCAGTTGATTCAATTGGATTACCCGGATCAATTCCAGGCCGTGCGTGATGGCGCTCTGACCATCGGCGGCACGGCGGCTGCAGGCACGTCACGCATAGCCGCGGTGGATCAGACTCTGTTTGTGAAATCTCTGACGGTGCAAACCGGCACCAGTGGCGTCTCGGAACTGAAAGCCTCGGGTAAACAAGTGGTTTCAGTGCTGAACGGTAATCTCAATGTGCTGGGGGGCAGCGGCGCGAATACTGTTGCGCGGATTGATCCCGTCGAACAAACCCTGCTGGTAAACGGCGCGGTGACGGTGCAAGGCGGCAGCGGGGCCAACGCCGTGGCGCAAATCAATTCGTCCGGCAGCCAGACGGTGCTGGCGACCAACGGCAACATCACGGTGCTGGGCGGCGGCGGTGGATCGAACGCGTCGATTGAAGCAACGGGCGTGCAATCCATCGGCGCCACGGGCAACGTTTCGGTGACGGGCGGTGATGGTGCGTTGGCGCGCATCGCCACCGCAGCCAATCAAACCTTCGCGTTCAGCAACCTCAACCTGCTCGGTGGCCCCGGCGCGGGATCGGTGGCGGAAATCACCGCGGGCGGTACGCAAACGCTGACGGGTGGCAACGTCACTGTGACCGGTGGCGCGGCAGGGTCGAATGCGGTGATCAACGCAGCAGGCGCGCAAACCATCAGTGCCAATGGTGTGGTAACCGTGACCGGTGGCACGGGTGCGTTGGCGCGCATCGCCACCGCAAACAATCAAACCGTCGGCTTCGGCACGCTCTCCGTGCTCGGCGGCCCCGGCGCGGGGTCGGTGGCGGAAATCACCGCGGGCGGCACGCAAACACTGACTGGCGGCAACATCACCCTGACCGGCGGCGGCACACCCGCCAGCTCGGTCGCCAACGCGTCGGCAACGATACAAGGCAACGCGCAAATGATCACTGCCGCCAACCTGTTGCTCAATGGCGGCACGGGTAATGCGGGCGGCAACTCGGATGCGGTGATACGCAATCTGTCAGGCAATCAAACCATCGCGGCGAGCGGCGTGACACTCAACGGCGGTGTGCAGTTTTCGACCATCGGCATACTGAATGTGGGTGCGGGCACGCAAACCGTTTCCAGCGGCAGCGGCATCTTCCTGAATTCTGCGGTGGGCGCCAGTGGCAATGCTACGGTGCAGATACAAAACGCGCCGGCCACGCTGCAAGTGCTGGGTACCGGCGGCGGATTCGGTCTGGTCAATCGCGGCAACGGGCTGGTGTCGGTGAGTTCCGGCGGCGATCAGTTGGTGGATGCGTCTTTTGTCGATATCGTGACGCGCGCGGGCACCAGCGGCGACGCCATACTGTCCGCTGCGGGTAACCAGACGATACACACCTCCAACGGCACGGCGTCGACTTCCGGCAGTCTGCGAGTCACCGCGTTCGGCGTGGGCAAGGCCAATATCGAGTCAGGCGCGAACCAGACGCTGAACATCGATGTCCCCGAGCAAACGGTGTCGTCCCGCGTCGATGGCCGCCTGACGGTGGGTGATATCAACGCGTCAGGCTTGTCGCGCATCGGCGCAGTGAACCAGACGATAACCGCGAAATCGGTACTGGTGCAGACCGGCAACACCGGCTCGCGCTCGGAGATCAAGTCGTCGAGCGTGCAAAAAATTACCATACTGAACGGCAACCTGGATGTGCGCGGCGGCGCGGGCAATAACACGCTGGCACAGATCGATCCGATTGATCAGAATATTCTGGTCAACGGCGACATCAATATCGTCGGCGGCAGCGGCGTCAGCGCGATTGCACAGGTGGTGTCGGCGGGTAATCAAACCATTACCGCCAATACCATCAACGTGACGGGTGGGTCTGGCGTGGATTCACTGGCGTCCATCACCGCTGTGGGATTCCAGACACTGAATGGCAATGTGGTGCTGACACCGAATGTCGGTGGCGCGAAAGTCGGCGGCGCATCGCCCACAAGTGGCGTACTGGGCGGCTTGGCGCCGGGTTCGGTGTTGTCGTTGCAAGACAATCAGCTTGGCGTTATCGGGGGCGCCGTGCCCGACGATCAGAACGAAGACGATCCCATCAGAAGGGCGCCGATATGTTTCTAGCTTTCCTCAAAACCTGCCGCGCGGCACTGGCGTTGGCTTTGCCGTTGATGCTGTTGTCCACGGTAAATGCGGCTTTTGCCGCCCCCGCCGGTCAGGTCGAATTCGCGCAAGGCCTGGCCAGCGCGCAGCAACGCGGGCAGACGCCGCGCTTTCTGAACAAGGGCGATGTCCTGCAGGAAGGTGATGTGTTGAACACCGGCGCGAAGGGTTTCGCCATCATTCAGTTTCCCGACGGCGGCAAGATGACTTTGCGGCCCAATACCACCTTTGCCATTGACCAATTCAATGCCACCGCCGGGCAGGAGGCGATGGTTGTTCGCCTGCTCAAAGGCGGGCTGCGCGCGATCACCGGCACCATCGGCAGAAACAAGCCCGAGGCCGTGCGTATCAACACCGCCACCGCCACCGTCGGCATCCGCGGCACCTCGTTTGATGCGCGCATTTGCGATGCCGACTGCGCGCGCGAGGAACGCAGCGGCGCGCGCGCCAAACCCGCGGTCGCCGCAGACACGGTCGTTGCACGCGTCGCGGTGGTTTCCGGGTCGGTGAGCGCCGTCGTCGGCAAATCATCGCGCGTGCTAACCAAAGGCTCGGCGCTCTACAGCGGTGAATCCATACGCACAGAGCGCAGCTCGCACGTGTTGCTGGTGTTCCGCGATGAAACCCGCGTTACCGTCGCCAGCGAATCTGAATTCCGTCTGGAGAACGTGCGCTTTACCGGTGACAAGGCCGACAGCGGCAATTTTGCCGTGCGTCTGGTGAAAGGCACCGCGCGCGCCTTGACCGGCCTGCTCGCCAAGCGCGATCCACGCCGCTTCGAGTTCAACGCGGCGGGCTCCACCATCGGCATCCGCGGCACCGGCTTTGATGTGCGAGTAGCGCAGGAATGTGTCGCCAAAAAGTGTGCGGATTTCGTCTACGCACAATTGTGGGACGGCTCGGTCGCGCTGGATGCCGCTGGCCAATCGCTGCTGATTCCGCTGAACCGCGCGGCGGTATTCAATGCCCTGCAAAATACCGTGGCGCTACTCGATCAAACACCGGCCTTCTTCATCAACGAAACCGCGCCACGCCCGGATCAGGTCAAGCTTGAAGAAGACCACTTCGCCGCACGCGATTTGAGCGGCACGCCTGCCGGGCTGTACGTCAACGTGCGCGACGGACACGTGGTGTTGATCGGACGTAATAATCGCGCCGTCGATATGGGCCGCGGCGAGGCGGGCTTTCTGGCCGATGGCAGTGACTCTGCCGCGCGCCTCACACGTGTGCCGCTGTTCATGAGCAACGACCCGCTACCCGCGCCGGAAAACTTTGACGAGAAGTTGCTGCGCCTGCTGGAAACGCTGGGCGACAGCTCCGGCGGCCTGATCTGTGAAATGTGACCGGGCCGCGACAGGTGACATGCCGATGAAAATTATGCATATAAAACAAATAGTTACATCAGCCTTCTGGATGACGCTGGCGGGAGCGGGCTGGTGCCAGGGTCCCGCCGTGAGTAGCGGTAATACGCCCGCCGCGGCTGGTACGCCCGCCGTTGCGGAAGCACCGCTGCTCACCATCAAGCGCTTTATTGTCGAAGGCGACAACCCGTTGTCTGAAAGCGAAACGCAATCGCTGCTGGAAAAACATCTGGGGCCGCACAACGATCTCACGTCCATCGAGGCCGCCGCCAGCACGCTGGAAAAAGCCATCCGTGATCGCGGGCAGGTGTTTCACCGCGTCATCGTGCCGGCGCAACGCCCCGAGTCGGGCGAACTGCGGTTGCACGTGCTGAAGTTCACGCTCGCCAATGCCACGGTGTCAGGCAATAAACATTTTTCGCGTGAAAACATTCTGCGCAGCGTGCCCGCCTTTGCGCCCGGTGGCTCGCCCGATATCCGCGATCTCGGCCGTCAGATCACGCTCGCCAACGAACATCCGGCCAAGCGGCTCACCGTGCAGTTCAAGGAAAGCACCAAGCCCGATCACATCGACGCGGACATCGTGGTACGCGACGTGCCCGCCGCGCAAACCTTTATTGGGCTCACCGGCAACAGCCGCGATTTCGACAACGCGTTGAATCGCAATACCGGCTACACGCGCCTCACCGTCGGCCATCAGCGCAGCAATCTCTTTGATCGGGATCACGCGCTAACGCTGGCCTACACCACCTCGCCCGATCACTTGGATCGCGTCAGCCAATATGGCGTGTTTTACTGGGCGCCCATCTATCGCTATAACACCGCCATCAGCGCCTACTACACCAAGTCCGACGTCGATACCGGCACGGTGGGCGTGGGCGGGGTGAATTTCAACGTCAGCGGCAAAGGCGAATTTTTCGGCGTGCGCGCAAACTACGCGCTGCCGAAGTTCCGCACGCTGGCGCACAGCGTATCGATCGCCATCGACTCGCGGTTTTTTGAAAGCACCATCGGCCTGGTGGGCGGCGTGGGCGCTCCGTTGCCGGCCAACACCGTGGGCAGCCTGCCGGTATCGCTGCGTTACACCTTGCGCCTGGATCAGCAATGGGGCGGCGTCGGCGGCAATATCGAATACGTCACCAACCTCGGCGGCGGGCGCGGCAATGACACGCTCGCCTACGCGGCGGCGCGCACCTCGGCCGACACGCACTGGGAACTCATACGCCTGGGCGCCGACATGCAATATAACTTTGCCAGCCGCTGGTCTGTCACCGCGAAATTGCTCGGGCAATACACCAACGACAGTCTGATTCCGGGCGAGCAATTCGGCATCGGCGGCGGCACCAGCGTGCGCGGCCTGAAAGAGCGCGAAGCTACCGGCGACCGCGGCTATTCCGCAAACTTCGAGGTGATCGCGCCTGCGGTTTACGCCGGCATCGTACCGTTTGCATTCACCGACTTCGGCCGCCGCATGCACACCACGCCCGTGCTGGGGATCACGCAAAACGACAATGCCGCCAGTGCGGGCATAGGGTTGCGCTGGAACTGGGACAAGGGCCTGGATGTTTCCCTGTCCTACGCCAACGTGTTGAACGGCATTGCGGGCGGCACGCCGCGCGGGCACGACAGGGCGCAGTTCTCGCTGTTCTACCGCTTCTAAAATCACGCGCAAGTTACTGCGGCTTGATCCCCGCCGCCTTGATCACGCGACCCCACTTGTCGGTTTCTGATTTGATATAGGCCGCGAACTGCGCTGGCGTGCTGGCTACGATCTCCGCGCCTTCGTTGGCCATGTGCTTGGCGACATCGGGCGCGCGCAGGGCGCGCACCGCCTCTTGCGCAAGGCGATCCTGCACCAGCTGCGGCGTGCTGACGGGCGCGAGGAAACCGAACCATTGTGTTGCCTCGTAACCTGGCACGGTTTCGCCGATGGCGGGGATTTCGGGCAGATACGGCGAGCGCTTCGCGGTCGTCACGCCCAACGCGCGCAGACGGTTGCTGCGGATGTAGCTCATGGCAGTCGGCAGCGACGGAATCTGCGCGGAAATTTCTCCCGACAGGTGCGCGATGACCGCCGCACCAGAACCCTTGTACGGCACGTGCACCAGATTCACTTTCGCCAGATGCTTGAATAGCTCCAGCGACAGATGCGGACTGGTGCCGATGCCCGCCGAGCCGATGTTGATCTCGCCCGGCTGCTTTTTGGCGAGCGCGATCAAATCCGTGACGCTGCGCGCGGGCACCGAAGGATGCACCACCAGGGCGTTGGGCACGGCGGCAATCTGCGTGAGGGGTGCTAAATCGCGTATCGCGTCGTACGGCAGCTTGGTGTACATCCACAGATTCAACGCTAGCGTCGACGGGCTCACCAGCAGCGTGTAGCCGTCCGGCGCGCTCTTCGCCACCATGTCGATGCCGATGGTGGTGCCTGCGCCCGCGCGGTTGTCCACCACCACCTGCTGGCCGAGATATTCGGTGAGCTTGTTGGCCAGCACGCGCGCCAGGATGTCGGTGCCGCCACCCGGTGCGGAAGGCACGACCAGACGGATGCTGCGCGCCGGGTAACTTTGCGCTGCCGCCGACCCTGCGGCAGCCACGAGTGACGCCGCCAGAATATATATGTAACTATTTGTTTTTATTGACATTTTTAACACGCCTTGATCGTTCTCAATCCGCCTTCATGGCGGACTTTTTGATGATGGGTGCTTACAGCACCCGATCGCGTTTGAGCAGCGCGTGCAATTCATCCGGCGTACTGGGCGCGGTTTCGCTGCCTTGATTAAGGCGTCAAGCAAAAACAAGTTGTACATGGCGTAAGTTTCTCTGAAAGGTGCTGCTGGAAACTTGGGCAACCAAGTCATTCTATTTCAGACGCTGAAGACCTTCACCGCAGAGGCGCAAAGACGCAGAGGTTACGCAGAGGAACGCATTTCTCTGCGTAACCTCTGCGTCTTTGCGCCTCTGCGGTGAGGCTGTACGTCGGCATATCTGTCCAAGTTAATTTTCCTTGGGGCCTAAACAGCCAGCGCTTGAAATCGGCGCTGTTCAACACCCGGTTGAATACGCCGTACTAGGTAATCGCGTCAAAGCCGAGGTAACCCTGTAAACACCTGCGCTACAGCACGTAGCGCGCCAGGTCTTCGCTTTGCGCCAGATCCTTCAAACGCGCATCCACATAAGCGCAATCGATCGCCACTGTCTGCCCGCTTTGCTTCGCCGCGTTGAACGACACATCTTCCAGCAATTTTTCCATCACCGTATACAACCGCCGCGCGCCGATGTTTTCGGATTTTTCGTTCACCTGCCAGGCAATTTCGGCAAGCCGCTTGATCGCATCGGCACCGAATTCGAGTTTGACTTCTTCGGTGGCTAGCAGCGCTTCGTATTGCTTGGTGAGGCTGGCGTGGGTGTTGGTGAGTATCTGTTCGAAGTCAGAAACCGACAGGCTTTTGAGTTCCACGCGGATCGGAAAGCGCCCTTGCAATTCGGGAATCAAATCCGACGGCTTGGCCAGATGAAACGCGCCGCTGGCGATGAATAAAATATGATCGGTCTTGATCATGCCGTACTTGGTGCTAACCGTGGTGCCCTCGACCAGCGGCAAAAGATCGCGCTGCACGCCCTGGCGCGACACATCCGCGCCGGAGGTTTCCTTCCGCCCGGCGATTTTGTCGATTTCATCCAGGAAGACGATGCCGTTTTGCTCGACGTTGTTGACGGCCTGCTGTTTGAGTTCGTCGTCGTTGACGAGTTTGCTGGCTTCTTCATCAGTCAGCAGCTTCATCGCAGCACTCACCTTGAGCTTGCGTGTGCGCTTTTTGCCGCCACCCATGTTCTGAAACATGCCCTGAATCTGCGAGGTCAAATCTTCCATGCCGGGGGGTGCCAGGATTTCCATGTGCGCGGGCGCGGTGGTTACTTCGATCTCGATTTCCTTGTCGTCGAGCGCGCCTTCGCGCAGCATTTTGCGGAATTTCTGCCGCGTGGGATTCTCGCTTTCGCCGGCCTCGGCCGCGCCATACTCCCCCGCCGGAGACGGCAACAAAACATCGAGCACGCGTTCCTCGGCCCCGTCTTCGGCCTGACGTCGCACCCTTTTCGTTGCCTGGCCGCGCATATCCTTGATCGCGGTTTCCACCAGATCACGGATGATGGTATCGACATCGCGCCCGACGTAGCCCACCTCGGTGAATTTCGTCGCCTCGATCTTGATAAACGGCGCATCGGCCAAACGCGCCAACCGCCGCGCGATCTCGGTCTTGCCCACGCCGGTGGGCCCAATCATCAGAATATTCTTCGGCGTGATTTCCTGCCGTAACGGTTCGGCCACCTGCTGCCGCCGCCAGCGATTGCGCAAGGCGATCGCCACCGCGCGCTTGGCGTCATCCTGACCGATGATGTGGCGGTCGAGTTCGTGAACGATTTCCTGCGGCGTCATGGCACTCATTCAAGCACTTCGATGATGTGATGTTGATTGGTATAGATACAAAGATCGCCTGCGATTTCCAGTGATTTTTTCACGATATCGCGCGGCGCGAGATTGGTGTTCTCATGCAGCGCGCGCGCCGCCGCTTGCGCGAACGAGCCACCGCTGCCAATGGCGACGATGCCCAGTTCCGGCTCCAGCACGTCGCCCACGCCGGTGATGATGAGTGAATGTTCACGGTCTGCCACCGCAAGCATGGCTTCGAGCCGCCGCAGCATGCGGTCAGTGCGCCAATCCTTGGCGAGCTCCACGGCCGAGCGCATCAGATTGCCTTGATGCTTTTCCAGCTTGGCCTCAAAGCGCTCGAACAGGGTGAAGGCGTCGGACGTGCCGCCGGCAAAGCCCGCGAGAATTTTTTCGTGATACAGGCGGCGAATTTTACGCGCAGTGGATTTCACCACCACGTTGCCGAGCGTCACCTGCCCGTCGCCGCCGAGCGCGACGACGTTGCCGCGCCGCACCGAGAGGATGGTGGTGCCGTGAAAGACTTCGGGATTCATGCGATGACCGTAAGAGAGGGTTTCCCGTAGGTGGGGCGCTATTCGCGCTTTTCAAGGGGGCGATTATAGCGGCTGGCGTTGCGTCGGCCCTGTCTTGTCCGTGTGGCCTAGGGCGCTTCCTTGAGCGTAAAGGGCATCGGCACAATCACTTCGGACTCCACCGGCTCGCTTCCTTTACGGCCAGGTTCAAAACGCCAGCCGGTAATCGCACGCGTCGCCGCAGTATCCAATGCGGGTGAACCGCTGGATTTATGCACGCTCACGCGACCCGCTCTGCCCTCTTTGGTGACGAGCACCAACACATACACCGTTCCTGTTTCGCCACGGCGAAACGCCATCTGCGGATAATCCGGCTTGGGATTATTCAAATAGGCTGCATTAAAAGCGGGTTGTGTAACAACTACGGGCGGTGCGGGCGGCGGCTGAGGGGCGCGGGGCGTTTCCGGCGGCGGCTGAGGGGCGCGGGGCGTTTCCGGCGGCGGCGCGGTGAGTATCTGGCGCGGCGTTTCAGTCGGACGTTCTTCGCGCGGCACCGGCTTTAGCGGCGCAGGCTTCGTTTTCTCGGGCTCGGGCGGCGGCGGTTTTTTCTCCACCGGCAGCAGCTTTGGCGGCTCGATCTCAGGCGGCTTTAAGAGCTCGACCATCAGCGGCTTCGGCGGCTCTTTTTCCTTTTGCATGCCCGGCAGCACTGTCAGCAGCAGCACATGCGCGGCGATGCTACCTGCGACGCACCACGCCAGTAACGTGGTGTCGCGCGGGGACCAGGCGAACGTAGATGTTCCGTGCATACCTAAAATAAAAAACTGTTTTAAAACAAATACTTACGATATTGAGCCCGCTGTCCTGCCGGACAGGAGGCGAGATTATCGTCTGCTGGGCGCAGTACGACAAACCCGCCTGCCTGCGTGCTCCGCTAGGGAAACGCGGATTTAATAAGGAATTTTGCCAACGGAGGATGAGGGCTAAGCGTTAAGTATAGACCGTCAAGCACGAAGAGCGAAAATGAAGCCGCCAGAGCCAACCCAAGTGAGTTTCGCCCAAGCCGAATACGAGAAGAAG
>CAMBGJ010000038.1 GCA_945865805.1 Bordetella parapertussis | reverse complement strand
GTTCGGCATCGATAAATGCCGCCGTGCCGCCGAGTTTTTGCATTTGCGCGATCACGGACAGCGTAAGCGTGGTTTTGCCCGACGACTCCGGCCCGTAGATTTCGACCACGCGTCCACGCGGCAATCCGCCGATGCCGAGCGCAATATCCAGCCCCAGCGAACCGGTGGAAACCACCTGGATGTCCTTGGCAATATCCGATTCGCCCAAGCGCATGATGGAACCTTTGCCGAACTGCTTTTCAATCTGTGACAGGGCTGCCGACAGTGCCTTACCTTTATTTTCGTCCATGCTCGATTCCCGGATCATTTCTTTGGTGTCTCTGGCCATTTTATAACTCGCGTGTTTGATCAACAGCCGTCATTATTGCACAAATTCCACCAATACTGTATAAAAATATAGTTAATTGAAATTGCGACAAGCAAAATATAAATTATTGTTTAAAAACAAATACTTACATTATTTCACCGCAAGCAGCAAGCGATCCATTTCCTTTTTCACCACCGCGTAACACTCGCAAACGCGCTGTTCCAGGCGCACGCGGTCAAGCACGGTAATACGACCGCGAGTGTAGCGGATCAGCCCGGCCTCCTGCAGTTTACCGGCGGCTTCGGTCACGCCCTCGCGACGCACGCCGAGCATATTGGCGATGAGTTCCTGCGTCATCTTGAGCTCATTGCCCGGCAGCCGATCCAGACTTAGCAGCAACCAGCGGCACAGTTGCTGATCCACCGAATGATGACGGTTGCACACCGCTGTTTGCGTCATTTGCGCGATCAGTGCCTGAGTGTAGCGCAGCAGCAGATATTGCAGGCGGCCGCCGCGCTCGAATTCGGTCTTCAGCACCGAAGCTTTCATACGGAAGCCCTGGCCCACGCTTTGCACCACCGCGCGGCTGGGCGTGCTTTCGCCGCCCATGAACAGCGCGATGCCGATGACACCGTCATTGCCGATCACCGCAATTTCCGTCGACGCGCCGCTTTCCATGGCATACAGCAGCGATACGATACCGCCGGTGGGGAAATACAGGTGCTGCAATTTATCGCCGGACTCAAACACCACCATTCCCAACGGCAAGTCTACCGATTCCAGATGCGGTAACAGGCGCTGAAAGTCTGCCTCGGGCAGGGCAGCCAGCAATTGATTGTGTTGCGGTGTCAGCATGGCGGACTTCAATTCCGCAGCATACGCCTAATGTACGCCAGCGCACAGACCCGCGCGCGCAAGTCCGGAACACTGTGCGCGGGTAAATTTCGCTCCATATCATTTAGAGGAATGTAATGCGTACAGCCATCAGCGTCATCGCGGTAACCGTTGCAGCAGCCAGCTTCGGCTGCGCACAAAAGCCGTCAGTACCGCAAGCCGTGATCGAGGACAAGGTTTATGCCGTCACGCCCAACCAGGTGCAGGTAAAAGCCGGCATCATCACGGGTGATGTCACCGAATTAAAAATCACCGAACGCGTCGAACAAGGCAACGGTCGCGTGGATTCCCCGGCGAAGTTAACCGGCAAGCTCAAGCTCACCAACATCTCGACCGACCAGACGGTGCGCATGCTGGCCGGTAAGTTCGTCTATATCGATGAGCAGGGCCAGGTCATCAAACTCGAAGAAGCCCGTACTGAACCGGCGATCAAGTTCGTGTCGTCATTCAACAACGGCAGCGATCGCCTCGATCCGGGCCAGGACGCCTCGCAAGCGGTGGAAGTCGATTTCCCGGCAGCCGCCCTGAAGGACAAGAAACTCAAGGAAATTCGTGTCGAGCTCGCCTACATACCGTCAGCGTACAAACTGCAGGCCGCGAACTTTACCGTATCCATCGGCGCGGGCGCTGCGGTAGTCGCAAAGTAAGCGCTGCTGCTGTGACTGACGTGCCCTGTCACGCGACATCGCACGCAACATAGGCGGCAGCGGAACAACCCCGCCCCGCCTGTCAACCTCGAACAAGGATATCCCCCATGACACCCGTCGAAGAACAGCAGATGCTCGCCAGCCTTGCCGAAATTTCAGCCAGTCTGCAGGGCCTGCTCGCGCTGACCAAAGACATGTCCAGCAGCCAGGACAAAGCGAGCGAAAAAACGCTGCAACATCTGGGCAACATCGCGCATAAACGGTAGATTGCCGACGCGATTCTGCGCTGTCCGCGCCCGCGCGGACTGATAGAGAAGTTTTATCGGCGTCGACGGCAACTTTCGCACCGGCTTGCGGTCTGTCTTCCGGGCACAGCACGATCACGTGTTACGATCGCCGCATTGCACCCAACCGGTGTGTCACGAACCCGCGATACCAACTTCTTGCGAGCGCGTTATGTCCTTTCGCTGGTCCTTTCGCTGGTCCTTCCGCTGGTCCTTCCGCTGTTTTTTCGCGCTCGCCGCGACCTCGCTATCGTTGTTGTCAGCCAGCACCCTGGTTCATGCCCAATCAGAACCCGACGTCGAAAACCCCAATCGCCCCTTGTGGGAAGCCGGCGTTGCGGGCACTGTCTTCCGCGGCCCGGCGTATCCGGGCGCCAGTGACAACCTCACCAATGCAATCGCCTTGCCGTGGATCATTTACCGCGGGCCGGTGCTGCGCGCCGACGGCGGCACTTTGGGTGCCCGCGTAGCCAAAACGCGCGTTGTTGAGTTCGATATCGGCTTCGCGGGTGCCCTGCGCGCCTCCAGCACCGATGTCAGTGTGCGTCAGGGCATGCCCGATCTGGGCTATCTGATTGAATTCGGCCCGCGCGTGCGCTTCAACATAGCCCGCCCCACCAGTGATTCATTGGTGCGTTTGGATCTGCCCCTGCGCGGCGTATTCGAAGTGAAAAGCGGTGTGCGCCACCGCGGCATGGCCTTCGAGCCGCGCCTGGCATTCGACAAGCGCGATATCGGCGCCGGCTGGGGCTTAACATCCAGCGCCAGCCTGCATTACGGCGATAGAAAATACAACGAATATCTGTATAGCGTACCGGCAACCTTTGCCACGCCTGTGCGCAATGCCTATCAGGCAAAATCCGGATTAATCACGCCACGCGTGCAATTGGCACTATCGCGCAAACTAACTAACGACATACGACTGTTCGCTTTCACCCGCGTCGATTTCGCCGGCAGCGGCGCCAATAGCGATAGCCCGCTGCACCTTAAAGACAGTGGCACCTCGTTCGGGCTCGGGCTGGTTTGGACACTCGGACGATCCAGCGAAAAAGCGGCGGATTAAACCCGTCCGGGAAGGCCGCATCTACTCAATGGCCAGCAAAATTTCATTGCGCCGAAACGGCGGCGGCGTAATCGGCGGATTGTAACGGGCGAGTTGCGCCACGCCCACCGGTTTCAGACTATTGCGTGCAGCCCATGCGTTGAGCGCGCTAATCTTTTCGGCCACCTTGGCTTAGCCCGAGAATCCAGAAAACCGATTGACAGCGACACGCCGTGGCGCAATCTCGCGCAGTGTGACGGCGGGGTTTTTCGGCACTGGCAGCGTGTCCATAGTGTATTTGCCCGGCATCACAAAATGCATGCGCCAGCGATCCGGTACATCGCCACGCGCCATGGTGACTGGCGCGGTCATCGCAATCTTCTCCCCATCGCGCTCCAAGGTGACCGGCGCTGTCATGGCAATTTTTTCGCCCACTGATTTTCCCTGGGTGATGTTCGCGCCAAAGATATAGTCGGCGATGGCGCGAAAGCCGTCTCCGCTGGCGCTATCAAGCGAGCCGGACACCATGGTTTCAGCCACGATCATCGGCCGATACTCGCGCAATTCAAATTCACCCTCTTGCTTGATGACCGCGTAGGCGGGTTCCTCGATGTTGGTGAGGGCGTCTATCGTGGCGCATCCAGCGAGCACTGTCGCGGCGCAAATGGCGGCTGTTAAGTTCCGATTCATTCCGTTACCCCATCCTAAAAGAGTATGAGTGTGGCAACGGTGAATCGTTCACGTCTGGCGGCGGGACTTCCGCAGTCGCGGGGCAACACCCCGGCGGCTATCGGCTTGGCAGCAACCATGCGATATTGAAGCGCGCAACCCGCCTGTATCGCGATTACTGCTTCTTGCTTAAAAACCGCATGCCGCGATCCAGCCCTTCCAGCGTCAGCGGGAACATGCGGTTTTGCATGATCTGACGGGTGATACGGATCGACTCGTGGTAATCCCACAGGGTTTCGTTTTGCGGATTGATCCAGATGGTATTGGGGTACACATCCAGCACGCGTTGCAGCCAAGTCGCACCCGGTTCCTCGTTGGTGTGCTCGACACTGCCGCCGGGGAAGGTGATTTCATACGGGCTCATGGTGGCGTCGCCGATGAAAATCACTTTGTAGTCGTGGGCAAAGGTGCGCAACACGTCGTGCGTGAATACGCGCTCGGTGTGGCGCCGCCGGTTGTCCTTCCACACGCGTTCGTATAAAAAGTTGTGGAAGTAGAAATACTCCATGTGTTTGAACTCGGTGCGCGTGGCCGAGAACAACTGCTCGCATACGCGGATGTGGTCGTCCATCGAACCACCGATGTCAAAAAACAGCAGCACCTTCACCGCGTTGTGGCGCTCAGGCACCATTTTCAGATCCAGCCAGCCGGCGTTCTTGGCGGTGGAGCGGATCGTGTCTTCCATGTCCAGTTCGTCGGGCGAACCGGTGCGGGCAAATTTGCGCAGCTTGCGTAGCGCCACCTTAAGGTTACGCACGCCGAGCTCGACTTTATCGTCGAGATTTTTGTACTCGCGCTTGTCCCATACTTTGACGGCTTTGCGATTGCGCGATTCCTGCTGGCCTATGCGCACCCCTTCCGGGTTGTAGCCATAAGCGCCGAAGGGCGAGGTGCCCGCCGTGCCGATCCATTTGTTGCCGCCCTGGTGACGCGCTTTTTGTTCTTCGAGCCGCTTTTTCAGCGTCTCCATCAGCTTTTCCCAACCGCCGAGCGATTCGATGAGTTTTTTTTCCCCTTCGGTCAAATGGCGCTCGGCGAGCAGCTTCAGCCATTCTTCGGGGATTTTGGTTTCGACGTCTTCGACATCGATGATGCCCTTGAAGTACGCCGAAAATACCCGGTCGTAGCGGTCGAAGTATTTTTCGTCCTTCACCAGGCAGGTGCGCGCGAGGTGATAAAAGTCCTCAACGCTGCCAAAAATCACGTGTTTTTGGAAGGCTTCCAGCAAAACCAGAAACTCCTTGATGGAGACTGGCACATTGCCTTCTTTCAATTTCAGGAAAAATTCTATAAGCATTTGTTTTTAAACAACTTTTTCAGAAAAATCCACTTACAATTTGTAACGGCTTTGTGTGTGGGTGCGGCGTTAGACTGTTTGTGCGCGGTGATTTTGCAACAAGTCACCGCACCGATTCAAACCGCAGCATCCGTATAAAGGACCATCATCATGCGTAAATTCATACCCTCAATCTTAGCTGGTCTGGCTGTTTTCGGTGCGGCATCTACCGCCAATGCCGGGATAACTGTCAGCATCGGCCTGCCGCTGCCGGTGATCATGGTGCCCGCGCCGGTTTACTACCCTGCTCCTGTCTACTATCCGCCGCCCGTGGCACCCGTCGTCTACGCCCCCGCGCCGCGTGTGATTTACAGTCAATCGGTTTACTACGCGCCGCCGGTGGTTTATGCACAGCCCGTCTATCGCGAGCATCACGGCTACCACGGTCATCGTGGCCATCGCGGTCACGACGGTCATCGCGGTCACCACGGCCACAATAAACACTGGCGTTAAACAGACGCCAGACAACAACACTGCGCCTTAAAATGCACGGCAAAGCGCGCTTCGTCTCGCGACTGGGCGCGCTTTTCACTCTGCGACCAGCCGCTGCGAGAGCACCTTGACATCCGGCAAGTCGCGTACCGCGATCGCCGCATCGACCAGCACGCGCTTTTCTTCCAGCGTCAGTTCGCTCAAATCACCATCCTTGAAATATACCAACGCCTTCAGACTTTCACTGGGCTGAAAAGTAGTACCGAAAGACAAGCGCGCACCTGCTAGCCCACGCGCCAGACTGACTCCCGCCCGTATCATGGCCACGATATCACGATAGTCTTTTGCCTCGGCGTGCCGCAATGACTCGCGGAACGCCTCGTCGCCGAGTTGACTGGCGAGTGTCTGAACATCCGCATAGTCGCCGATATTCATTACCTGAGCCACGACGCGTTGCGGCGTGGCCACGGCTGCATCCGGCGATTTCCACCAGATATATTTCGCAGCTCATGGTAATAATGTCACTCGATCAAGCTCGCCCACCGCCCGTGCCCCCGCAAAATTATGATCCGATGTCGGCCCCGTGCCCGACAAACGCCGCCGTCACACCCCGCCACACCTTCAGTTTCGCATCGAACTTCAAGGTATACGCCGGACTCGATGACGGCAACACCAGCGTTGCGTAGCCCGCATCACGAAACACCGGTTCAAACCGCCCCGCCGTCTTACCGTTAAAACACACCCGCCGCAAACCCGGCACCACACGGGTGACTTTGCGAAAGTCGTTGTTCACCGCGTTGCGGATATTGCTGTCGAGCGCACCGGCGCGCTCGCACTGGTGCAGCACATCCCACAGGCCGATGCCGTTTTTCAGCAGCAGCGGCAAGCGTTCTGCGTAAGTCATGTCGTACAACGGTTCATCCAACAACACCCCCATCAGCTTCCAGAAATGATTCTGCGGGTGCCCGTAATACTGTTGTTTCGCCAGCGACGCCGGACTGGGAAAACTCCCTAAAATCAATACCTTGCAGTTTTCGTCGATAACCGGCGGAAAGCCCTTCCTGCGCACGCTGGTTCGGGTTTACTGTAGTTACTTCTTGCGGCTCATGAACACCAGGCGTTCAAACAAATGCACGTCCTGCTCGTTTTTCAGCAGCGCACCGTGCAGCGGCGGAATTATTTTGTGCTGATCCTGGCTGTGCAGCGCTTCGGGGGAGATATCTTCCGCCACCAGCAGTTTGAGCCAATCCAGCAACTCCGACGTGGACGGCTTTTTCTTCAGCCCAGGCACGTCACGGATTTCAAAGAACGCATTCAGCGCCTGATTGAGCAGTATCTTTTTGATGTCGAGGAAATGCACATCGACGATCTGCGTCATCGTCTCGCGGTCGGGGAAGCGGATGTAGTGGAAAAAGCAGCGCCGCAAAAACGCATCGGGCAGCTCTTTTTCGTTGTTACTGGTGATAATCACCAGCGGCCGTGTCTCTGCCTTGATCAGCTTTTGCGTCTCATAGACATAAAACTCCATGCGGTCGAGCTCGCGCAGCAAGTCATTGGGAAATTCAATATCGGCTTTGTCCACCTCGTCGATCAGCAGCACCGAATGTTCTTTCGACTCGAACGCTTTCCACAACATGCCCTGCACGATGTAGTTGCCGATATCCTTGACGCGCTCGTCACCCAATTGCGAATCACGCAGGCGCGACACCGCATCGTATTCGTACAGGCCGTGCTGCGCCTTGGTGGTGGATTTGATGTGCCACTCGAACAGCGGACGCTTCAATGCCTTGGCGACCTCCAGCGCCAGCATGGTTTTGCCGGTGCCCGGCTCGCCCTTGATCAGCAGCGGGCGCTCCAGCGTGATCGCCGCGTTGACCGCCAGCATCAGATCATGGGTTGCTACGTAATTGTCGGTGCCTTCAAAACGCATTTTGGGTTCCTTGAAATAAAAACCTGCTATCGTGTCGCGTAATTATACCGGCGGCACGTCTTCCCGCCGGTCGATATCAAAAATCACGCCCGGATCATCACTCGCCAGCAACAAGATTTCCGCATGGTGGCGCTTGATCACTGTCCGCGCGCCTTCATCGCCGCCGCAGGCCAGCAATTCGTCACGCAGCGCAGCGCTGAACCCCACCGGGTGACCGCGCTCGCCTTGATACGCCGGGGCCGCGATCGACGCGCCCGCGCGCACCGCATCGGCAACCTGCGCGATAGTTTCGGGCCGTATGCGCGGCATGTCCGCCAGCGCCACCACCCAACCCGCCGCCGCAGTTGCGTGCAATAGCGATTGCCCAATTACATGCGCAAGACTCACGCCCATGCCGTCGGCGGCGTTGTTGCACACCGTGACGGTTACGCCTTCGGCTTGCAGCAGGCGCGTGAGTTCATCACTGCCGGGCCGCACCACCGCTGTGACTTGCAACTCTGCCGTCAGCATATTGCGCGCCGAGCGCACGCCGATGGCGACACCATTCAGCGGATGCAGCAGCTTGCCGCCGCCGAAGCGCGAGCCTGCGCCAGCGGCGAGGAGGATGCCGACGATGTGGGGTTGTTTGTCTGCCATAAAAATTTTGCGTGAAGTGACCTGCGTTACAAAACCATCTCTGTCGTTCCCGCGAAAGCGGGAATGACAAGGTTAAATTTCGATGCTACGAGGCAACCGATTATACGCAGCGCATGCGTTAAACTATCGCCGTCCCCCGTCTCGCCTGGCCCGCCCAAGCACCATGAAAAATACTCAAATAAAACAAATACTTACGATATCACTGCTGTTGGGTGGCATTGGCACGCCACAGTCACACGCCCAAACCGCCGACCCTGCCGCAAACGCCGCGAAAACCTACCCCACCCGCCCCATCCGCCTGATCGTCCCCTTCTCCCCCGGCTCCAGCACCAACGACATCCTCGGACGCGGCATTGCCATGCGGCTCACGGCGGCGCTCGGACAACAGGTCGTCGTCGATAACCGCGCAGGCGCGGGCGGCACTTCCGGCAGTGAAATCGTTGCCAAGGCACCGCCGGACGGCTACACGCTGCTGGTGGCCATCGCCGGGCCGCTGACCGTCGCGCCCGCCGTTTACAAACAGATCGGCTACGAGGCCACGCGCGATTTCGCAGCGGTGGCGCGCATCGCGATCATTCCCTATGTGATGGTGGTCACCAACAGCCTGCCCGCGAACAACGTCAAGGAGCTGATCGCGCTGGCGAAAGCCAAACCGCGCAGTATCAATTTTGCCTCGTCGGGTGTCGGCGGCTCGCCGCATTTGTGTGGTGAGCTGTTGAACACGGTGGCTGGCATCGACATGGTGCACGTGCCGTATAAAGGCGCGGGGGTCGCCACCACCGACGTGCTATCGGGGCAGATACAGATGTTTTGCTCCGGCCTGCCCGCGCTGAACGCGCTGATCAAGGCCGGACGCATGCGGCCCATCGGCATGGCGACGTTAAAGCGCACGGCGCTAATGCCGGAAATTCCCACCTTCAGTGAACAGGGCCTGAAAGATTTTGAAGTAACTTCGTGGACCGGCATCGTCGCCCCCGCCAAAACGCCGCGCGCTGTTGTGCAAAAACTCTACGACACGCTGGCGAAAATCACCCAGGCAGACGACATGAAAACCTTCGTCCAGCAGCAAGGCGCGGAGATGGCCCTGCTCGGGCCCGAAGCCTTCGCAGCCGAGATCAAAAGCGACATCGCCAAGTGGGGCAAGCTGGTCAAAGCGGCGAAGATTCAGCCGGAATAAAGGTTCGCCCACACCATGATCATTCACGATCTATCCACCGACGGCGATGACCCGCCCGCATTTGTCGCGCTGCGCGAAACCCGTTTGAAATGCGCCAATGGCGCGGACTACAGCGGCCCGCGCGGCGACAAGCTGCGCAAGAACTACCCTGAAATCGTTGCGCCCACTTACGCGCAATCGCCCGCCGTGGTGTTTAAAGCCAGCGCCGCCACCGCGCAAGCGATGGGCTGGGCCGTGACCGCGGCTATCGAAGACGAAGGCCGCATCGAAGCCACCGCCACCACACGCCTGCTGCGCTTTAAGGACGACGTGGTGATTCGCCTGCGTGCGCAAGACCAGGGCACGCGGCTCGACATCCGCTCCACCTCGCGCATCGGCGGCGGCGATCTGGGCGCCAACGCCAAGCGTATTCGCCGCTTTTTGCTGGATTTAAATAATCGTTTAGAAACAAATACTTAGATAGATACGTCATGCCGAAATTCTGCGCCAATCTCACCCTGCTCTACAACGAACACGAATTCGTCGAACGCTTCGGCGCCGCCGCGCGCGCGGGCTTCAAAGGCGTTGAATACTTGTTCCCCTACGACTACGACAAACATCAACTCGCCGAACTATTGCATCGCCACAAACTGACGCAAGTGCTGCACAACCTGCCCGCAGGCGATTGGGCAAAAGCCGAGCGCGGCATCGGCTGCCATGCGGATCGTGTGAACGAGTTTCAGGCCAGCGTCGAAACCGCCATCGATTACGCAACCACGCTCGGCTGCAAACAGGTGAACTGCCTCGCCGGGCTAACACCCGCGAATGTCGCACCAGAAAAAATTCGCGACACCTTCGTCAACAACCTTAAATTCGCCGCGCCCAAATTCAAAGCTGCAGGCATCAAACTGCTGATTGAGCCGATCAACAGCCTCCGCGACATGCCGGGCTTTTATCTCAACCACACGCAACAGGCGCTGGACCTTATCCGCGATGTCGGCAGCGACAATCTGTTCGTGCAGTACGACATCTACCACATGCAAATCATGGAAGGCGATCTTGCCAGCACCATCGAAAAAAACCTCGCAATGATTCCGCACATGCAGTTGGCGGATAACCCCGGTCGGCACGAGCCGGGCACGGGGGAAATCAACTATGAATTTCTGTTCGCGTTTCTCGACGGGATTGGATACAGCGGGTGGATTGGGTGTGAGTACAAGCCGTTGGCTACGACGGATGCGGGGCTGGGGTGGGTGAAAAAGTATCTATGAGAGTGAAAATCCCTTTACCTACCCCGTCATTCCGGCGAAGGCCGGAATCCAGGTCGTAGCCCCGCGCCGAAGGCGCCGAATTCAGTAAGATGCTGCGCATGGGTGAACAACCTGGGTTCCAGCTTTCGCTGGAACGACGGCAACCAAAAACCTACTTACCCACCGCCGCCTTCATCACCTTACCCAACCGCGCCACCTCCACATTCATACTCTCCACCAGTTCTTCCGGCGTAGAAGGCGAAGGATCAATTCCCGCCCGCAGAAAAATATCCTTCGCTGGCTGGCTACGCAGATAACGGTGAATTTCGCTATTGAGTTTGCTGACGACAGTCGCTGGCGTTTTCGCTGGTGCGAACATGGCGTGCAGTACTTACGACACGTAGCCCGGCACTGACGAGCCGATGCTGGGCACGCCGGGCGCGAGTGGCGATGGTTGCGGGCTGCTCACACCCAAGGCGCGTAGCCGCCCCGATTGCATATGCGGCGCCACCGCGCCCGCCGATGAAAACATCACCTGCACTTCGCCGGACAGCAACGCGGTCATTGCGGGCGCGTTGCCCTTGTACGGTATACGCGTCACGGTCACGCCCGCCATGTGGCTGAACAGCACCGCCGCCACATAATTGGAACTGCCGGGGCCGCCGACCGCCACATTGAGTTCCCCCGGACGCGCCTTGGCCAGCGCGATCATTTCCTTCACGTTCTTCGCCGGCAGCGAGGGATGCACCACCAGCACATTGGGCGAACGATCCACCAGCGTCAACGCCTGAAAATCACGGATCGGATCGTAGTTCACCTTTTCCACCAGCGGGCCGATCCAGTGCGCGCTGCCGGACAGCAGCAGCGTGTAGCCGTCGGGCGGCGACTTCGCCACGATGTCGGCAATCAGCACCGTCGGCCGGTTATCGACGACGATCTGCTGGCCCAGGGGCCCCGCGATCGCCGCAGCAATCAAACGCGCCGGGAAATCATTGCCGCCGCCTATGGGCGAAGTGACGATACGGATGGCCTTGACAGGATATTCCTGCGCCTGTGCCGTCACTGGCGTCATTGGCGCCATCGCTGCCAGCGTGAAGGGTATCAGGGCCGTCGTAAAACGATTTTTCATGTTATTTCTCCTCGTTGATACGGTACCACAACTGGCCACGCTATTCGCGCGCGCTCTGTGGCAAAATTGCTTTCACCACACAAGGAGACGAGCATGAGAAACATTGGCTTTATCGGGCTGGGCATCATGGGCAAGCCCATGGCATTGAACCTCATCAAGGGCGGCCACACGCTGTTTTTGACGTCACGCAGCGGCGTGCCCAAGGAACTCACCGACGCTGGCGGCAAGGCGTGCGCGAATGCAAAGGAAGTCGCGCAGAAAGCCGACATCATCATCACCATGGTGCCCGACACGCCCGATGTGGAAAAAGTGCTGTTCGGCACGGAGGGTGTCGCCGCCGGACTCAGCAAGGGCAAGACGGTGATCGACATGAGTTCCATCGCACCGATGGAAACCAAGGCTTTCGCGAAAAAAATTAATGACCTCGGTTGCGATTACGTCGATGCGCCGGTGTCAGGCGGTGAAGTCGGCGCGAAAAACGCTGCGCTCACCATCATGTGCGGCGGCACGCAAGTGGCGTTCGACAAAGTGAAACCGCTGTTCGACCTGATGGGCAAAAACATCACGCTGGTCGGCGGCAACGGCGACGGGCAGACCTGCAAAGTGTGTAACCAGATTATTGTCGCGCTCAATATCGAAGCGGTGAGTGAAGCGCTGGTGTTTGCTTCGAAGGCGGGCGCGGATCCGGCCAAGGTACGTCAGGCGCTGATGGGTGGTTTTGCTGCTTCGCGCATCCTCGAAGTGCACGGCGAGCGCATGATCAAGCGCACCTTCGATCCGGGCTTTCGCATTGAGCTGCACCAGAAGGATTTAAACCTGGCACTGCAGGGCGCGCGCGCCATGGGCGTGGCGCTGCCCAACACCGCCACAGCACAAGAGTTGTTCAACACTTGTGTGGCCAATGGCGGCGCCAAATGGGATCACTCCGGCATGGTGAAGGCACTGGAGCGCATGGCCAATCACGACGTGGCGAAGTAGCGCGCCGCGCCGGAGCCATCATGCCTGAAGTCATACCTCTGAACGCTGCGCTAGGCGCGCGCATCGAAGGGCTGGATCGCGTCCGGCCGATGACACCCGCCGAGGCGGCGTTGCTCGACCGCGCGCTGGCTGATCATCTGCTGGTGGTGATCCCCGGGGCGCCGATGACGCCAGAACAAACGCGCGATTTCTCATGCGCGTTCGGCGAACCACAGCCCCAGTTGCTGCGGCGTAAGCGTGCGAATGATGTGCCGGAAGTCTCGTTAATGGTGAGCACGCTGATGACCGACGGCACCACCGACAAAACGGTGTACCGCGCCGAGGATTGGCACACCGACGATTCGTTTTTCGAAATTCCCGCCAAGGCCACCTTGCTGCACAGCCTGGAAATCCCCAGTCGCGGCGGCACCACGTGGTTCTGCAATATGCACTCGGTGTACGACGCCCTGCCGGAATCGACCAAGCACCGCATTGACGGCAAACGCGCGATCCACGGCTACGACACAGCGCGTGCGCGCAACCGCCCTTCGCCGCGCACGCCACAGGAAATCGCCGAAACGCCCGATGTCGAACATCCGCTGGTGCGCACCCACTCGGTGACGGGCCGCAAAGGGCTTTACCTTAACCCGAACCGGCTGGATCGCATCGTCGGCCTGCCACGCGCGGAAAGCGACGCCCTGCTCGACGAACTCACCGACGAAGCGCGCAAGCCCCAGCATCATCACGGCCATGTGTGGCGCCAAGGTGATGTCGTGGTGTGGGACAACCGCGCCACCATGCACCGCGTGGTGAACGATTACCCGGAAGGCGAGCCGCGCATCATGCATCGCGTGTTGCTTAAGGGCGAGCGACCGACGTGACGGACGGGTATTTGCGTTCCCCTCAATTCCCTTGGGATGCACCATGGCAAATAAACGTAAGCATTTGTTTTTATTGACTTTTTTTATTTTCATCGGATCGATGGGCAACGCACTCGTACATGCCCAACCCGCTGGCGTGTGGCCCACCAAACCCGTGCGCGTGATCATCCCCTTCCCGCCCGGCTCCAGCACCAACGACATCCTCGGTCGCGCGCTGGCGCAGCGTTTATCCGAAGCGCTGGGCCAGCAATTCGTTGTCGACAATCGGCCAGGTGTCGGCGGCAATCTCGGTTCGGAAATGGGCGCGAAGGCCGTGCCCGATGGTTACACGCTGTTGATCGGCACCAACGGCCCCATCGGCATCAGCCCGCACATTTACAAAACGCTGGGCTACGATCCCCTGCGCGATCTGGCGCCGATCACGCTTTACGCGATGGTACCGTACGCCATCATCGTCAACGCGTCGGTGAAAGCCAATAACATCAACGAACTCATCGCACTCGCCAAGGCGCAGCCGGGCAAGCTGCTCTACGCCTCGTCCGGCAGCGGCGGCACACCACACTTGTGCATGGAAATGTTCAAGCGCCAGGCGGGCATCGACATCACCCACGTGCCGTACAAAGGCGGCGCGCCCGCCACCATCGACTTGCTCGCCGGACAAGTGCAGGTGTTCTGCCCCGGCCTGCCGCCGGTGTTGCCGCATATCAAATCGGGCAAGTTGAAAGCGCTGGCGATCACCATGCCCAAGCGCACGCAATATTTGCCCGACGTGCCCACCGCCACCGAGCAAGGCCACCCGCAACTCGATGTCAATTCGTGGGTGGGCCTGCTCGCGCCCGCGAAAACCCCACCGGCAATCATCGAAAAACTGCACGCGGCCATCACCCGCATCATGGCCACGCCCGAAATGAAAACGCATGTCGTCAACAACGGTGCCGATCCGATGGCGCTGGGGCCAAAGGCATTCGGCGAGTTTCTGCAAGCGGAGTCTGCCAAGTGGGCACAAGTAGCCAAAGCCGCCAACCTGCGCATCGATTAGCGGCGCTGGGCATCGCGTTGTTGGCGGGTGCGGCTGGCGCACAGCACTATCCATCCAAAATCATCCGCGTCATCAATCCCGGCGCGCCCGGCGGCAACAGCGATATTTTGTTTCGCACGCTGGCGCCGAAAATGGTCGAGCAGCTTAGCCAGCAACTGGTGATGGATTATCGCCCCGGTGCCGGTGCCACCGTCGGCTCGGAATTGCTCGCACGCAGCGCGCCCGACGGCTACACCGTAATGTTCGTCGCGGCGAGCCACGTGATGAATCCCGCCATCGTCAAGAAACTCCCCTACGACACGGTGAAGGATTTCACCACGCTGGGCTTGATCGCCGATATCCCCTCGGCGCTGGTCACGCACCCATCGTTGCCCGCAAAAACCGTCAAGGATTTGATCGCGCTAGGGCACGCGCATCCGGGTGAACTGAATTTTTCCTCGGGCGGGCGCGGCACCGTGGGCCATCTCGCCGGTTCGTTGTTCGGCGCGATGACCAAGGCGCGCTACACCTTCGTCGCCTACAAAGGCGCGCATCAGGCGTTGATCGACGTGATGGCGGGCCATATTCAGTTTCAGTTTTCCAGCATTTCCGGCCTGCTGCCGTATGTGCAGGCCGGCAAGCTCAACCTGCTGGCGCAAACCGGCGAGACACGTTCTTCCAGCGCGCCGAATACGCCCACCATGCAGGAAGCAGGGCTACCGGGGTTCGTGGTGCGCAGCCCGTTCAGCTTTCTCGCGCCTGCGGGCTTGCCGCGGCCCGTGGTGGATAAATTGCACGGCGCGCTGGCGGCAGCGCTGCGCGACCCCGCCAACCGCAAGGCACTGCTCGCGCGCGGCTCGGACCCCATCGGCAACACACCGGAGGAGCACGCGCGTTTTGTCGTGAGCGAAGTCGAGAAATGGATCAAGGTGGCGCGTGCGGCGGGGATTGCGGCGGAGTGATTTTTTTGCCATGGCTAGACGCTGATAACCGTAGACTTAACCATTGTCGTTCCCGCGAAAGCGGGAACCTATGACACAGTGCCCCATGGAGCATCGTATGGGTTGCCGCCTTCGCAGGAACGACAGTGGAAAAATCTGTGTTCATCCGCTTAAATCTGTGGCTAAATGTTTTTGACTTTAAGCTTACACAACCATGAACAAGCCTGAAAATCCACTCAAGCCCTGCCCGCCCGAACTGATCGCCGCCTTGCGCGTCCAATTCGGCGAGCGAGTGAACACCACGCAAGCCATCCGCGAGCATCATGGCAAGGACGAATCCGCATTCCCCGTCGCGCCGCCCGATGCAGTGGTATTCCCGCAATCCACGGACGAGTGCGTGCAAATCGTCAAGCTCTGCGCCGCGCACCACACCAACATCATCCCCTTCGGCGTCGGCACCTCGCTCGAAGGCCATGTGCTGGCGATCAACGGCGGCGTGTGCGTGGACATGAGCCGCATGAATAACATTCTCGCGGTCAACAACGAAGACCTCGACTGCACAGTGCAGGCCGGCGTCACCCGCAAGCAACTCAATCTGCATTTGCAACACACGGGTCTGTTTTTCCCGATAGACCCCGGCGCGGACGCAACACTCGGCGGCATGAGCGCCACGCGCGCCTCGGGCACCAACGCCGTGCGCTACGGCACCATGCGCGAAAACGTGTTGGGCCTGACGGTGATACTCGCCGATGGGCGCATTATCAAAACCGGCGGCCCCTCGCGTAAATCCGCCGCCGGGTACGATCTCACGCGGCTTTTTGTCGGCTCCGAAGGCACGCTCGGTTTGATCACCGAAGTCACGTTGCGTTTGTATCCGCAGCCCGAAGCCGCCTCCGCCGCCACCTGCACCTTCCCCACGATCGACGCCGCCGTGCGCACCGTGATTCAAACCATCCAACTCGGCGTGCCGATCGCGCGCTGCGAGCTGCTCGATACCGTCACCATCAAGGCCGTCAACAACCACAGCAAGCTTGGCCTGCGTGAAGCGCCGATGCTGTTCTGTGAGTTTCACGGCAGCGCGGCGTCGGTCAAAGAGCAAGCCGAAACCGTGCAAGCCATCGCCCGCGAACAAGGCGGCATGGATTTCGAATGGGCCACAAAGCAGGAAGATCGCACGCGCCTGTGGCAAGCGCGCCATGATGCCTATCCCGCATGCCTGCGTCTCAAACCCGGTGGTCGCGCCATGTCCACCGACGTGTGCGTGCCGATTTCACGGCTCGCCGAATGCATCGCCGAAACCAATCTGGACATACAAGCCTCGCCACTGCAAATGGCGCTGTTTGGCCACGTCGGCGACGGCAACTTTCACATCGCCATCATGATCGATCCCAGCAACCCGCACGACATCGAAGAAGCCGAACGCATCAACCACCGCGTCGTCGCTCGCGCGCTGGCGATGAACGGCACCTGCACCGGCGAACACGGCATCGGCTACGGCAAGCTGGATTTTCTCGATGCCGAACACGGCGGTGCGGTAGCGGTGATGGGAGCGATCAAGCAGGCGCTGGATCCGCTGAATTTGTTTAATCGCGGGAAGGTGATACGCGGGTAGCTGTTGTCGGTTGGTTGGCGAAGGAAACCCGACGTCAAGTGCTTTTAACCACGGAACACACGGAATACGCCGAAAAAAAACACGCGTGCTTTTTTCCGTGTGTTCTGTGTGTTCCGTGGTTTATGGGGCTGTTTACTTGTAATCATCCTCACTCTGATGCTTGATCGCGAGTACGGTCACGGCATCCAGCGCGGGTTCGAAGCGGTAATGCGCGAGGTAGACGCTTGCGCCGAAATTAATCACGATCTCGCGCAGTTCGTTGCTGTCCTCAACCAGACGCCCGATGGCTGGCGCACGCCGCAGCGGCATGAAAAAGCCTCGCGAATCGCCAGCACCGCGCGTTGGGCTGCGCCAATCTTGCTGGCGATGAATGCGTATAAACGTGATAAATCCGCTTGGGCGCGTTGCGACAGTCTTACCTGTGGCATGCGGGAAAGGGGGCATCAGGGTTTTGCTTAACCTCATCGACCCACTGACTGAATTCATCCAGCGTGATGTGCGATCCCGTTTCCTTGTAGTGCTCAAAGGAAGCTTCGGCTGCCTTAATGAAATCTTGCCGTGCCTCCTCGCGGCGCACGTAATCAAGGATCGCCTCTTTCATCAGGTAGTGCGGCGTGCGTTTTTTAATGCCCGCTAGGGCCGCAAGCCGATCACGATCCGCCGCATCGAGTTTGATTGTGACGGTGGCGGAATTACGCGGTTGTTCCGTTGCAGACGATCTCATGGTGTCACCGAGTGTTTATAGGTAACACCATTTTAGGCACCTGCTTGAGTAGGTCAAATTGCGTTGGAACACAGCAGCCGACACGCACAAGGTGACGGCGCAAGCTGTCAATCAACACTCAGACAACATCGTCTGCCGTATCGCCAAGAGAACTGCTTAATAATCGTAAGTATTTGTTTTATTTATCCTTTTCCTTCTTGGCCATTCCCTCAAGACTCACCCGCCGCGCCTCAACCACACGCTCCCGCTCGCGCCGCCGACAACCACGGCAGCGCGTGGCCATGGTCCACACGCCGCCTTTTGCGGTTTCGTACCACCACTTTTGCTGGGTGTCGCGCCACACTTCAGCCTTACCGCAATCTTTGCAGGTGAACGGCACGTCGAGGTAGTAGCCGCGCAACACGTAGTCGGGCGTGCTGTAGCTGCCGTCGGGCTTCAGTAGCGATGCGTTGACCAGGGCGCGGCCGCGACGCAACGCGGCTTCATGCGCGGCGATCTGGCGGGCTTTTAATGCTGCGCGTTTGGCGGCGAGCTCAACTTTGCTGTCACGCTTGCGTTTCATTTCAACGGCGCCTTCCGGGTTGCGGCATGGGTATTAAGCGGTCAAGATAGGGTGTGTCCATCGACACTTTACACAACGCCGCGAAGTCGAGCGTGGCACTCCTGTTCACTGAAAGGGTTTATGCGTAACTATTTGTTTTTATTGATATTTTTATAACCCATTGTGGCCGATGCCCAGCCCTTCCCGAGTAAATCCGTACGCTTGGTGGTGCCCTTCGCCGCCGGTGGCAGCACGGATATTGTCGCGCGCACGCTGGCGCCGCGTCTCACGGAGTTGTGGGGGCAAACGGTGGTGGTGGATAACCGCCCCGGCGGCAGCACGGTGATCGGCACGGAGATCGTGGCGAAATCGCCGCCGGATGGGCACACGCTGTTTGTCACGCCCGCGCCGTTTACCATCGTGCCGAGTCTGCTGAAAAAACTGCCGTACGATCCGCAAAAAGATTTTGAACCGGTGACGCTGATCAACACCACGCCGCTGGTGGTGGTGGTGAACCCCAGCGTGCCGGCAAAAAATATTCGTGAGCTGGCGGCGCTGGCAAAATCAAAACCTGGCGCGTTGAACTTCGGCTCGTCGGGTAGCGGCGGCTCGAACCATCTGGCCGGCGAGTTGTTCAACTCGATGGCCGGGGTGAAGATGGTGCACATTCCGTACAAGGGCAACGCGCCCGCGCTGGTCGATCTGCTGGGCGGCCATGTCGATGTGGTGTTCAACGGTCTGACGTCGGCCATACCGCTGATCCGCTCGAACAAGCTGCGCGCGGTGGGTATGACCAGCCTCGCGCGTTCTGGTGCCATGCCTGACGTACCCACGCTCAACGAACAGGGCATGAAGGGGTTTCTCGCCGTGGCCTGGAACGGCATCACCGCACCCGCGCGCACGCCGCGCGAGGTGATCAACAAAATCAATGCCGAAGTCACCCGGCTGGTAAAAACACCGGAGATGATCGAGCGCCTGAAGGCCGACGGCTCCGACCCCGCCGGTTACAGTGTTGAGCAGTATCAGCAGTTTTTGCGTGACGAGACGGCTAAGTGGGCCAAGGTCATAGCCGCGGCGGGCGTGACGGGGTTGTAGCGGGTGGTGCGGCATCGGGCGCATAATCGCGCTGCCATCGCGCCGCGTGCAGCCAAAAATAAGGGGGAGGCCGGCAAACCATGAGCAACACCATCATCTATATTTTCCGTCTGGAATCCGGCACGGAGCATCGCTTCGATGTCGATTTAAATCGCCCCGTGGCCAGCGGTGCCATGCCCGACTGGACGCTGCTAGACACCAACAAATGCGAGAACTGCCCGCTCGCCAGCGGCCCCGGCGCACGCTGTCCGGCGGTGGCGGATCTGGTGCCCATCGTCGCGCAGTTTTCCGCACTGGCTTCCATCGGCAGCGTGGATGTGCGCGTGGTGCGACCGCAGTTCGAGGCCACCAAACACACCGACACGCAAACCGCGCTGAGTGCGCTGATGGGGCTGATGGGGCTGATACTCGCCACCAGCGCCTGCCCTATCTTGAGCCGCATGCGTCCGCTGGCGCATATGCATCTGCCTTTTCCGACGGAAAACGAAGTGGTGTTTCGCCTGGCCAGCGCGCACCTGTTGGGCTGTTATCTCGGCGGCATCACGCCGGATCTGACCCAACTCATGGCGCTGTTCGAGGAACTCGGCAAACTTAACGAGGCCTTCGCCAAGCGCCTGAAACGCGCGATTCAAAACGATGCCAGCATCAACGCGCTGGTTGAGCTGCACACGCGCAGCATGATGGCGAGCTTTTCGTTTGACGACCAACTGAATGAAATCCGCGTCTGGTTCGGGCTGACGCCCGTCAATCCATCCTAATAAAAATATGTTTAAAAACAAATACTTACATATAACACTCGCACTCGCGGCAGGGCTTGCGGCTGCACCGGCTACCGCACAAACCACGGCACCGGGCGCGGCCTACCCGGCAAAAACCATCCGCTTTGTGATCCCGTTTCCGCCCGGCGGCAGCAACGACATCGTCGGTCGCATGCTGGCGGCCTCGCTCACCGAGCGCCTGGGCCGGCAGGTGGTCGCCGACAACCGCGCCGGCGGCAACTCCATCATCGGCACCGAACAGGTTGCCAATTCGCCGCCGGATGGCTACACGATGTTGATTATTTCCACCTCGTTCACCACCAACCCGGTGATCCACAAACTGCCTTTCGATCCGCTCAAGGCATTCGACTGGGTGGCGATGCTCGGCGTGGGGCCGAACGCGCTGGTGGTCACGCAAAGCCTGCCGGCGAAAAACATTAAGGAGCTGATTGCGCTGGCGAAAGCCCGTCCGGGGCAAATCGTGTACGCCTCCACCGGCGTCGGCAGCAATGCGCACTTCGGCACTGAGCTTTTCAAATACATGACCGGCACCAATATGCTGCACGTGCCGTACAAAGGCGGCGGCCCGGCGCTGATCGACACCGTTTCGGGCGAGGCGCAAATATGTCTGTCATCGCTGATCCAGGCGCTGGTGCATGTGCGCTCCAATAAGTTGCGCGTGCTCGGCACCAGCGGCGCCAAACGCACGCCGATCCTGCCGGACGTGCCGACCATCATGGAGGCGGGCGTGCCTGGCTACGAAACGCAAAACTGGTGGGGCGTGGCGATGGCGCGCGGCACGCCGCCCGCGATCATTCAACGGCTGAACAGCGAAATCAACGCCACGCTCAAAACGCCGGAATTTGAAAAACGCCTGCGCAACGAAGCCGCAGAGCCGGTAACCAAATCGCCCGACGAACTCGGCAAATACGTCGCTGCCGAGATGGACAAATGGCGCAAACTCGCCAAAGCCGCCGGCATCAAAGGAGAATGACATGAACACGCATTTTGTTCTGACGACGGCGGCTGCACTCGCGTCGATGCTTATCGCCGTCACGCACGTCCATGCCCAAGCCCAGGACTACCCCGCCAAAACCGTGCGCGTGGTGGTGCCCTTCGCCCCCGGCGGCAGCAACGATATCGTGGGCCGCATCCTCGCAGCACACCTCAGCGATCGGCTCGGACGGCAATTCGTCGTCGACAATCGCGGCGGTGCGGGCGGCTTGGTCGGCACCGAAATGGTGTGGAAAGCAGCACCCGATGGCTACACGCTGCTAGTGATATCGGTGGCGTATCCGATGAACGCGGCAGTCTACAAGCTGCCGTACGATCCGATGAAAGCCTTCACCCCGGTGGTGCTGCTCGGCACCGGCACCAACGGCTTTGCCGTGCATCCCACGCTGCCAGTGAAAAACGTCAAGGAACTCATCGCGCTTGCCAAAGCGCGCCCCGGCCAGCTGCAATATTCCTCGGCGGGCATCGGCACGTTTCAGCACTTGAGTTCCGAGATGTTCAAGTCCATGGCTGGCGTGAACATCCTGCACGTACCC
This sequence comes from Bordetella parapertussis, assembly GCA_945865805.1. GTDB lineage: Bacteria > Pseudomonadota > Gammaproteobacteria > Burkholderiales > SG8-41 > UBA5216. The sequence continues at coordinate 1,882 of CAMBGJ010000038.1, read as the reverse complement.
TACAAAGGCGGCGGCCCCGCCACCATCGATCTCATCGCAGGCCAAGTGCAGATGTCTATCGCCTCACTCATCGTGATCCTGCCGCACCTGCGCAACAACAAAATACGCATCATCGCCACCGGCGGTCCCACGCGCTCGCCCACCCTGCCAGACACACCCACCGTCGCCGAATCCGGCGTGCCGGGCTACGAGGCCAACAACTGGTGGGGCATCATGGCGCCCGCAGGCACGCCCGACGCCATCGTGCGCAAACTCAACAACGAATCGAACGCCGTGATGGGCATGCCAGATACGAAAAAGCGCCTGGCCGGCGAAGGCGCGGAATCGCTGAACATCACGCCGGAGCAATTCAGCAAACACATACAGGCGGAGATCACCAAGTGGGGCAAAGTGTCTCGGGACGCGAATATCCGGGCGGAGTAGCGCCGTCCGCGCCGCTTCGCGCTGAATAACGCCGCTCGCCGGGCGAATCAAAGTACCGTAGGATGCCGGTGAGCGAAGCGAACCGCATCAATCGTGCGAGTCGTAGCTGCGTATCTGTATGGCAGAGAATCTGCGCGACCGATGCGGTTCCTTCGTCACCGACATCCTGCGCCGTGCGTGCGCCGTGTCACAAAGCGCACACTTACGATTGCGTGTACGACACCAGTTCCTGCCTGAACGAGGCCTGCACGCCGCCCTTGATATTTCGCTCCATAACCTCAAGGGCAATAATATCCCGGACTTGGTCTGGCGCAGTCCATAACTTTCTTTCAAGGTTGGTATTGATGCCAGCGCCTCTGGCGTAACCCTTCATCTCCAATACAAACGCGTCAAATGTGCCAGCCGGCACGGTAATCTTCTCGCGATTGACCACACGCACGGCAAACTCCACTTCAACGGGGACGCCGCGCGGATTCGTCTGCCTGTGCCGCGAAGTCCAACGCTTACCGACAGCGTACTCCACCCCCCAAATCTGCGCCCCGGTGCTGGGCGCACCCCACGGCGTGCGCAGCGGATTGCCGAGCAGATCGGTGCGCCCGCCGCCACGATAGAGCACCTCCGTGTCAGTGATCTCGGCAATGGTCTTGGTAAAAGTTTTATTCTCGATCTTCGTAAACAAATCCAATTCGCGGATGGTGTAGCTGTCGCCTACTTTACGATTGGTGTTGGCAACCGCCGTTCCCTTGCTGTACGGGTTTTGCGCAGCGGAGATGACGCGCACCTTCTGCTCGCCCTGCCGCGCCAGCACCTGATCCAGCCGCAATAGAGCCAACTCGGAAAATCGCCCGCTGGGATAACGCCGCAGATAATCCTCTATTAGCGCGTGTTCGGTGGCCTCCTTAATTTTTTCCCAAATCACCAATTCCGTTTCAAACTCACGCGCGGCCTCCGCCTCCGACACCTTTTTCAGTTCCTGCGGCGGCACAAACCAGAAATCCTCTTCCAGTGACGTGCTTTCCCACGGAATCTGCTGGCCGTTGGTGCGGCGGCGCACGTTAAGCCGCACGCGCTTGAACACGTCTTCTATCTTGGCATCCGGCACGCGCATTTCGCGCAGCAGGTTTTCGGTGTAAAGCCCATTGGCGCCCTCGCCGTCGCTCGCCACATTGCCGGGCGCGGTGGCATAGGCGAGCAGTGTGCTGTGCGGGGCGTCGATCTGCGACAGGCCGCGGTTTTCGACACGAATATCGCCAAACGGGTTTTCGCGGCAGGCATCGAGTATCACCACGTTCATCGGGTTTGACGCTTTGTTGATGCCCTCGATCAGGCTGGTCAGGTCCCAATACTGTTCGTTTAACGAAGAATGGCAAATGTCTGCCTCACGGTCAGGGGCTGCGGTCGCAACAGTTCAGGCGAACAGTCGGGTCGAGTGCCGGGCAGCTTAGTCGGGTCGTGGCTC
>CAMBGJ010000037.1 GCA_945865805.1 Bordetella parapertussis | reverse complement strand
TTCAGGCCTACCAGCGGGTCACCCATCTCGGTAAGCTTGGCGCTGCGCTCATGAATGTCGAAAAAGCTCGGTTGAAGGCGTATGGGCATTTTGCTTTGGCTTCGTCTCGGTGATTTAACCTTACAACGTACATACCCGCCCAACGTTTATAATGTGCCTCGAAATTAAGCTATTTTTAGAGGTGCCCATAATACGAATCATCCATCCTCTGCGTGCCCACTGCTCTGACACCCATACTAACTGTCGAATCGATACGGCAGCAGGAGAAACAGCCTGATCCTCCGTCGGCCCCAATGGGCATTGATCGCCTGCGCGCTTGGCGCTGCAGAAACACTGTACGCACAAACCTATCCGTTAAAGTCCGTACGGGTAATTGTTGGGTACCCTGCGGGTGCTGGTAACGATGTGATTGGCCGCCTGGTGATGACGGAGTTGTCGAAACGTCTCGGCCAGCAATTCATCGTCGACAACCGGCCAGGCGCTTCGGGCAATATCGGTGCGGAAATCGTCGCGCGCAGCGCGCCCGATGGTTATACCTTGCTCAATGCGCCCGGTTCGATTGCCATGTCCTACAGTCTGTTTCCCAAGTTGCCCTATGATCTGTTGCGGGATTTCGAGCCTATCGCGGTGATGGGTTCGGTGCCGTTTCTGTTCGTCGTCCATCCGTCTCTACCGGTCAAATCCGTCAAGGAACTGATTGCGTTTGCGAAGGCGCGACCGGGGCAACTGACGTATGGCTCTGCCGGCGCCGGCGGCGCGCCGCATCTGACGGCAGAGCTGTTCAGTCTGCGCACGGGCCTGAAGATGCTACATGTGCCGTATCGCGGCACGGCGTTTGCCAATACCGATGTGGCGAGCGGCGAACTCAGCATGATTTTTTCGCCCACGTCGTCCATCATACCGCTGGCGCAATCAGGGCGCGTTCGTTCGCTGGCGATCACCAGTGTGCAGCGTCATCCGACAATGCCCGGCGTGCCAACCATGATCGAAGCCGGTGTGGAGGGCTTTGAAGCCCGCAACTGGATTGCGCTGTTTGCGCCCTCTGGCATGTCGCGCGAGGCGATCAACCGCCTCAACAGTGAGATCAACCGTATTGTGCAGACGCCGACCATGCTTGAGCGGTTCGCGGCGGTGGGCGCCGAGGCCTTGCAGGGCACGCCGGAGCAATGGGCTACTTACGTTCGCGAGGAAGTGGCCAAATGGACCAAGGTCGTTAAAGCAGCGGGAATCAGTTTGAACTGAGCGGCTCTATTGCTCACGGAGCGATACACAAGAAACGCAGCCGCAGGGGGCTGTTACAAAGCCACGAGGAGCAAGCCCATGAAGCGATCCACTTTCCTGAAATACGCACCACTGTTGATGTGCAGCGCGGCCAGCGGGTCGTTGCTGGCGCAGGCGCCAACATGGCCTAACCGGCCCGTGCGGATTGTCAATCCGACACAGCCGGGCGGCCCGTCGGACATCATGGCGCGCAGCATGGCACAGAAGTTCACCGAGGCGTTGGGCCAGACCTTTATCGTCGACAACCGGCCGGGCGCCAACGGCATCATCGGCGTCGATCTGGTGGCGAAGGCCGCCGCCGACGGCTATACCTTGCTGGCGGGCACCAACGGCCAGTTGATTGCCAATACCGCGGTTTTTCCCAAACTGCCGTTCGATGCGGTGCGCGATTTTGCGCCGATCACCATTGTGTTGTCGTCGCCCTTTGTGCTGGTGGTTCATGCGTCGCTGCCCGTGAAGAGCGTGGCGGAACTGGTGGCGCTGGCCAAAGCGAAACCGGGCATGTCGTATTCGTCATTCGGCCCGGCCAGCATTGCGCATTTCGGCATGGAGCTCGTCCAGTTGCGCACGGGTATGAAAATGACGCACGTGCCATACAAAGGCGGTGCGCCTTCCGCTGCGGCACTGGTCGCTGGCGAAGTGAATGCATCGCTGGATTCAGTGCAGAATCAGCTCCAGTTCATTCGCGGTAATCGGGTGCGCGCGCTGGCCCTGGCCAACGGCACGCGACTGAAAATGCTGCCGGATGTGCCGACGACCGCAGAGGCCGGCGTGCCCGGTGTCGAAATCGGTGGCTGGTATGCCTTGCTCGCGCCCGCTGGCACGCCCAGAACCGTGGTGAATCGCCTGCATGAAGAATCGATGAAGGCGTTCAAGTCGTCGCCCGAATTGCGCGAGCGCTTTGAATCCACCGGCTCGGATGTCTTACTCAACACCCCGACGGATTTTGCCGCGCGCATCAAGCGCGAAATCGGCGAGTACACCAAAGTGGCGCGCGAAGCCAACATCACGGTCGGTCAGTGACCTTGGCCGGTGCTAGGCAAGCGGACATCTCCAAATAAAATAATCAATTAAATCAAATACTTAGCGAAATACAATTTTAACGAGGACAGATATTACCCATGACAAGGAGCGCACGATGAATGAAAAGCCATTAAATGCAAACGAACAAAGCACCAAGCCCGGCGAACGCATCACTGACAAGCCGGAGTTGCCGCCGCAAGGCCTCGCCATGCACCTGGTGGCGGATACCGAATCGATCGAAGGCGAGCATCACCTCAAGCTCGGTCATTCACGCGGCTTCGACATTTACTCCGACGAACCGGCAACCATCGGCGGCACCAATAAATTTCCACCGCCGATGAGTTATCTCGCGCTGGCGGTTGGCTACTGACTGCTGACTCAGGTGGCGCGGTACGCGTCCATGATGAAGCTGAAAGTGAAAAAAGCCCGTTGCCATGTGGAGTTTGACTTTAGGGTCTCCGGCTCGGTGTTGAAGGGCACGGTCAAGGGCAGTTGGCAGGGCATCAGCACGAGTCTCGACATCGATTCGGACGAACCGATGGAGAAAATTGTCGCGCTCACACGCAATGCCAAAGGCGGTTGTTTCGCGGAGCAGTTGATCGTGAATCCGGTGAAGCTCACCAGCTCGATCACGTTGCGCGGAGAAACCGTGCATTTTGACGCGGAGAATGGATAAGGTTGATAAAGTGGATGAGGCGGCGCTGCGGATTCGCGCAGCGCGACGCATGGGGCCATGGTTTGTCGGGCCGATCACCGCGCTGGCGGCGTGTCTCGCTGCCGGCGCGGCCTGTGCGCAGCCATTTCCGCACAAGCCGCTACGCATGATCGTCCCCAGCTCACCGGGCGGCGGCAGCGACATCATGGGCCGCTTTCTGGCGCAAAAGCTGGCCGAGCAATTGGGCCAGCAAGTCGTCGTCGAAAACCGTCCTGGCGCCAGCAGCATGCTCGGCACCGACGCCGCGGCGAAGTCCGCGCCGGACGGCTACACGCTGGTGATTCCGCCCGCTGCGGTTGCCGTCAACCCCAGCATCTTCGCCAAAATGCCGTACGACACGTTGCGTGACCTGGCAGCAATTTCTCAAGTCGCCGAGTCGGCGAACGTGCTGGTGGCCCATCCCGCGTTGCCGGTGCGCACGATCAAGGATTTGATCGCACTCGCCAAAGCAAAACCCGGCACGCTGTCCGCGGCGTCGCCGGGTATCAGCGGCACGCCGCATATGGCGGCGGAACTGTTCAAACTGATGACCGGAACCGATTTGTTGATCATCGTCTACAAAGGTTCCGGCCCGGGGTCGATTGCCGTGATGTCGGGCGAAGTGCCGCTGCAGTTTTCCACGCCGCCGTCGTCGCTGCCGTATGTGCGCGCCGGGCGCATGCGCGCGCTGGGCGTGACCACCCGCTCGCGCGTGCCGTCGATGCCAGACGTGCCGACCATCGCTGAATCCGGCGTGCCGGGATATGAGGCCACGCAGTGGTTTGGGCTCTTCACGACCGGCGGTACGCCCACCGCGATTGTCGATCGGCTGGCGCAGGAAACCTCGCGCGCCGTGCGCTCGCCTGATCTGAACGAACGCATGTCGGCGGAGGGATTGCAACCGGTCGGCAGTACGCCGGCGGAGTTCTCCGCCTATCTCAAAGCGGAAATGGCCAAGTGGGCGAAAGTGGTCAAAGCCGCCAACATCAAACCGCAGCTATGAGGCCAGTAACTACCACGATGGTTTCCCGCACTGGGCGTTCGGCCGCAGCAGCGATGCTTATGCTGATGTCGCTGTTCGGCGCAAGTTGCGCCAATGCCCAAGACAGCTTTCCGCAAAAGCAGGTGCGCTGGATAGCCCCGGTGCTGGCAGGCGGCGCAGGCGATTTGATTGCCCGCGCGATGGCACCCAAGCTCTCCGAGTTATGGGGACAGCAAGTCATCATCGACAACCGCGTGGGCGGCGGCGGCACCTTAGGCATGGGCATCGCGGCGCGCATGGCGCCCGACGGCTACACCATCGTGCTGGGTGTATCGTCATTTGTGGTGATGGCGCCAGGCATCTATCCCAAGCTGGCGTATGACACACTGAAGGATTTTTCGCCGATCACACAGATACTGGCGGCGCCGCTGGTGCTGCTGGCCAATAATTCGTTTCCCGCAAAATCGGTGCCGGAGTTGATCGCCATCGCCAAAGCCAAGCCGGGACTGGTCAGTTACGGATCGCCCGGCAACGGCTCGGCGGCGCATTTGGCCAGCGAACTGTTTCGCTACCTGTCCGGCACGCAGATGTTGCACGTCCCTTATCGCGGGGCGCCGCCGGTCTACACCGATCTGATCGCCGGGCAGATCACGATCTACATGGGTACGGCGCCTGCCGCATTGCCGCTAACCAGGGCGGGACGACTCAAGGCGCTGGCCACAACAGGCTTAACGCGGTCCAGGGTTTATCCCAACCTACCGACGGTTTCCGAATCCGGATTGGCCGGTTACGACGTGACCACCTGGTATGGCGTGCTGGCGCCAGTGGGCGTGCCGCCACCGATACTCCACAAACTGCACGCCGATATGACGCGCGTGATACGCCTGCCAGACGTGGAAGAACGATTTGCCAGCGAAGGCGGCGATCTGGTCGGCAGCAAACCCGAAGCCTTCAGCGCCTTCATCGCGCTGGAGCTCGCCAAGTGGGCAAAAATCGCCAAAGCGGCCGGCATCAAAGTCGATTAGTCCAACCATCGCCCGCGATGCCGGCACCGCCGGGGGCCAGCGCTACTTGCTGGTGACCCCGTCGATGTGAAATGCCTTACCGTTCACCTCTATGTGGCTGTGCAGCGGCACTTGCTGCGTGATCAAGCCCTCGGCAAAACAACCCGCTTTGGCGTTTTTGATCAGATGCGCGAGTTTGTCGGCAGGTTCATCGCTGTCCACGGTGAGATAGGTGGTGATGCCCTCCCAGCGGTTAAACACCGTACCTTTCAGCACCGAGCCGCCCAGATGTTTGCGCATCACCACGCGGCATTTCGGATTACTCACTTCCATCTTCATCATCTGCGCGTACCGCGCAACCTGAGTGAGCAGTCAGAATCCGATCGACATCGCCAGATACGTCATCGGCGACGGATAGGTATCCGTACCGCCGATGCGCGCGGGCTCGTCGCACCACACTTCAAACTTGCCTGACTTGCTGTATTTGAGCTGCAGCTGGCCGGTTACCGTTTCGGTCAGCACATCGTTTTCGTTGGTGATGCCGGCAGCGGGCAATTCCGGCTTGTCGATCACCCGGTCACCCGGCTTGTCTGACAAATCATCGTTACCCAAGGGCTTGTCTAAGGGTTTGTTCATGTGACTCCTCTGGTTGCGTATTAGCGCCACTCACACGGATTACATTGTGCTCACGAATACTACACGAGAACCATGGTTTCAACTGGCATGCCACAGCGTTCGCGGCCAACGGCTGAACCGTGCGGGAGGGGAGAAGTCACGTTATGCGTAACGCGCCTACATTGAGCATTGACAAAATTTCTTACAGCATCCCATCAACTCAATCCGCCTTAACCCCCGAAGCCCGCACCACCTTTCCCCACTTTTCGATTTCGCTCTTCACGCGCGCGGCGAATTCCTCCGGCGTTGAAGTCACCGCATCCACACCTTCGCCCGCGAGACGTTTGATCACAGCAGGTTCGCGCATGCCGCGAGTGATTTCCGTGTTGAGCCGCGTCACGATATCCGCCGACAGTCCCGCCGGTCCCGCGACGCCATACCAACCCGTGACGTCAAAGCCTGCCATGCCCTGCTCCGCGATGGTTGGTACTTCCGGCGCTGCGGCCGTGCGTTTAAGTGAGGTCATGCCAAGCGCGCGCAGCTTGCCGCCTTTCACATGGGGCATCGAAGCGAGCATGCTGTTGAACATGATCGGCACGTGGCCCGCCAGCAGATCCATGGTCGCCGGTGCGCCGCCCTTGTAGGGGATGCCGACCATTTTTACGTTGTTCATCTGGTTAAACAGCTCGCCCGCGAGATGCGGCAAACCGCCGAGACTCGTCGCACCGTAGTTCAACTGGCTAGGCCGCGCCCGCGCGAGTGCTGCCAGTTCGCGCACGTTTTTCACCGGCAACGATGGATGCACGACGAGAATAAACGGCGCCTCGGCAATCAGCGCCAGGTAAGTGAAATCACGCAGCGTATCGAAGGGCATTTTTGCCTGAATCGACGGCGTGACCGCGTGCGTCGCCGGCACGGTCAACAGGGTGTAACCATCGGGTGGCGATTTGACCACCATCTCAGCACCGATGTTGCCCGCAGCGCCGGGCCGATTGTCGACGATGAACTGCTGGCCGGTATACTCGGCGAGCTTTTGCGCCACTAGGCGGCCCAGAATATCCGTCGGCCCGCCCGGCGGATAGGCCACGACGATACGGCCGGGCTTGACCGGATAGCCCGGTTTCTGTGCGGGCTGCCCATGCGCCGTCGCAGCCGCCATCAGTAACATCACACCTGCACACCGTGTAAGCCGTTTATTCAATTTTGATCCCCGCCGTCTTGATGAGGGTCGCCCAGCGCGCCGATTCCACCACCACCTGCTGCCGCGCCAACTCGGCCAATTTACCCGCCCCTGCGCGCCCGATGAGATCGGCGTTGCCACCCGGCGGATAGGTGACGACCCGGCGGATGGGCTTACTGGGATAAGGGTGTGCGTGTGCGTTGCCGATACACAACATCACTGCCGCGGCCAGCCAACCCAAACGCCAATTCACCTCACTCTTCACCGTCGTAAATTTTCAGATACGTGGAGCGCCCGCCGTCGGCGGCGAGGGTGGTGCCGGTCAACATGCGCGAATCGTTCGACGCCAAAAATAATGCCACGGCGGCAATGTCTTCCGAGCTGCCGTGCGAATACGGGTAAAGCTTTTGCATTTTCATGCGCGTGCGCGCGGCAGCGGACGGCTTTTCGGCGAGCATGAAATCCTTGTTCTCATAACGCTTGATCTGCCGCTCGGTGCGTATCGACCCCGGCGCGATGGCGTTGGCGCGTATGCCGTGCTGCACGTATTGCGCGGCCAGCGTTTTGGTGAACGAAATAATACCGCCCTTGGTCGCGGCGTAAGCGGGCTTCATCGAACCCATCAGCCCCAGGTGCGAGGTGACGTTGATGATGGCGCCGCCACCTGCCTTGATCATGTGCGGAATGCCGTGGCGGCAACTCAAAAACGGATGCAGCAGATTCAGGTTGATGGTGTGGTGCCACACCGCCAGATCCATTTCATGCACCGGCAAGTCTTCCTGCAGCGAGCCGCCCGCGCAGTTAAAAATAATGTCGAGCTTGCCGAATTTCGCGATGGTTGCATCCATCGCGCGCTTCATGCTGTCATCTTTAGTGACATCGGTTTCGATGAATAACGCATCGCCGCCCGCCGCGCGGATTTCTTTTTCCGCCGCATCGCCCACTTCGCGGTTCATTTCGATGATCGCCACTTTCGCGCCTTCGGCCACGAACAGTTTCGCCGTTGCCTTGGCGATGCCCGCGCCCGCGCCGGTGAGAAATGCCACTTTGTCTTTCAGCTTTGCCACGATGAACCTCTCGATAAATTTTTTAAAATATCAATAAAAACACATACTTACATACAACATACCAGGCGCTTATTCGATTTTCAGCTTGATCTCGCGCACCACTTTCACCCAGCCGTCGTATTCGCTTTTTGCACGCTTGGCGAGCGCTGCGGGCGAGCCGCCCGTCGCCACCATGCCTTGTGTTTCCATCACGTTCCTGACGCCGCTATCCTGCAGCACCTTGTTCACCTCCCCATTCAAACGCGTGACGATGGTCTGCGCCGTGCCCTTGGGGAAAAACATGCCGTAGTAGGTGCCTGTCTCATAGCCGGGCACGGTCTCTGCGACTGACGGGAGATCGGGCAAGCTCGGCCAACGCTGGATGGAAGTCACCGCCAGGGCACGCAAGCGTCCCACGGTAAAAAACGGTCGCGAACCCAGCAGGCCCGCCACCATCACCTGCGTTTGCCCCGCCATTAACTCGGGCATTGCGGTACCGGTGCTCTTGTACGGGACATGGACCATCTTGATACCGGCCATGCTCAGGAACAACTCGGTCGACAAATGCGTGTTGCCGCCGACCCCGCTGGAGGCGAAGACGAGAGTGCCCGGTTTCGTGCGCGCCAGCGCGATCAGTTCCTTCGTGGTTTTCACTGGCAGCGCGGGATGCACAACCAGCACGTTGGCCGCATACCCCAACTCGACCACGGGAATAAACGCGTCGAACGAATCAAAGGGCAGTTTGTGCGTCGCCGAGGTCGCGGAAAAGCTGCTGGAAATACTCATCACGGTATAACCGTCCGGCGGTGCCTTCGCCGTTAATTCCATGCCGATCGCGCCACCTGCGCCGCCGCGATTGTCGACGATAAACTGTTGACCGAGCGCCTCGGACAATTTTTGCGACACGGGACGCGCCGTAAGATCGGAACCGCCGCCGGGCGCAAACGGCACAATAACGCGGACGGATTTCACCGGCCAGGCCTGTGCGGGTTGGGCATGGGCCCAGGGACCCATTGTTGATGCAACAACGAAGACTATGCAATTGGGAACGGCTTTCATGGCTGCTTTCATCGTAATTCCCTCCGGTAATCAATCATCTTACAACACTCAACGGCGCTACCAGTCCAGCACCAGCGTTTCGCTCTTTGCGCCTGAACAGCAAATCATCATGCTCCTGTTCGACACCCGCTCGGCATCGGTCAACACCATGTCCCGGTGATCGGGGATGCCTTCAAGCACGCGCATTTCACAGCTGCCACATACACCTTCGGTGCAGGAAAATGGCGCATCTACACCAGCGCCGCGCAGGGCATCGAGTATGGTTTCACCCGTTTTGACGAACACCCTGACGTTGGATTTGGCCAGCATCACGGTATACCCGCCGCCCGTAGCCGGCGCTTCCTTGGCCGAGAAGTATTCGACATGCAGCTGCTCGCGCGACCGTTGCTGCGTGGCCCGCTCAAAGGCGTCGAGCATGCCGGTTGGGCCGCAGCAATACAGATGCGCGTCGTCCGGCGCGTGGTTGACAATGGCCGCGATATCGAGCGGCTTGCCGCCGGGTTCAAAATCGAAATTCAACACGACTGGCGGGTGATTGCCGTTGTCACGCAACGCAGCGATGGTATCCACGAACGCCGCCGTTTCACGGGTGCGCGCGCTGTAGTGCAATGCCCACGAGCGCCCCAGTTCAATCAGCCGCTGCACCATGCACCACACCGGCGTGATGCCGATACCGCCCGCGATCAGTACGCTGTGCCTGGCATCTTCAACAAGGGCGAAGTTGTTTTTCGGCGGCGTGATCATGAGCTTGCCGCCCGCTTGCACGTGTTCGTGCACATAGCGCGAGCCGCCGGCACTGGCGGCGTCCAACGCCACTGCGATCACGTAGCGGTGACGCTCGTTTTGCGGGTTGACCAGCGAGTAACTGCGTGTGCAGCCATCGGCCAGGTGCAGATCAATGTGTGCGCCCGCCGTGAACGGCGGCAGTTCACCGCCCGCCAGCGGCCTTAGCTCGTAGGTGTGAATACGCTCGGCTTCATACGTCACCGACTTCACCCGCATTGCCAGAGTTGCACTCATATGGTTTCAAGCAGGCGAGGCATCGACCGTGGTTACCTCGGCCATGTGATGGTTTAGCCTACACGCACCACAAAATCCATTTCCACCTGCGCGCCGCGTGTCAATCGCGCCACGCCCACACAGGTGCGCGCGGGTAACTGCGCGGCGTTGAAATAGCGCAAATACGCCGTATTCACACGTTCAAATAATCCTTCAAAATCAATAAGATAGATACGAACCTGCACGATGTTGCGGCGCTCCAGCCCAGCCGCCTGAAGGATCACCTCCAGGTTGCTGAAAATCTTTTGCGTTTGCGCCTCGACTTTCTCCGGCAGGGGCACGCGATCGTTGGCAAGATCCACCGCACGCACGCCCGACACAAACGCCAGCTCGCCGGCCATCACCACGTCGCTCGCCAGACGGCTGCGCGCGCTGTCGGCTGCTACGCTCACAAACCGGGACTCAGCCATGCGCGTTACACCTTGGCCGCAGCGGCCGCACCGCAGCACTCTCGCAGTATCGCTTCGATGCGACTGCGTGCCACCGCGTCACGCTGCACGTCGGGAATATCGTCCATGTCGATGAACACTTTCGCCGCGCGTCGACCAAAATCCGCCAGCACCTTGCGGTCGGACAAACCCTCTGCCACAGGCAAACGCAGCACGGTTTCATGCGCATAGGTGCGCACCCGCGTCTCGCCCGCAACCTGCCGCGGAATTGCCGGCGTGTTGCCCTCGCGCAGCGCGTTGATGGCGTTCGCCAGCATGCGGCGGATCGTCACCACGCCGCGGTCGGTGGTACCGAGGTGCTCCGACTTGCGATTGACAATCGGCCCTGGACTCACCATCGCGTCGTAATCGCCCGGCTCAACCTGCCGCTCGTGATACGGGCGTTCCGCTGTCTGACCCAGCAGCGGCATTTTGTTGACGCCATATTCATCGAGATGGGTGCTGCGCGGGTTGCGTCCTCCGTCTTTTTCCCAGTGCGATGCGCCGATGTAGAACGCGTTGTGATCGTCCACCGGCACCGCCCAGCGCGTGGTCTAACACACTGCGCGCACCGATTCTTTTTCCACGGTGTTGTTGCCCGAGGGAAACTGCGCGATGTTGGGCAACATCAACTCGCCCGCACGCAGGAAGACAAATTCACCGACCTTGCGCGTGGCCATGGTCAAACACCCCAGCGGCGTTTCCGGGAAATCCAGCACGGGGTTGATCTTGAACGGCGCGGAAAACTGGCTGCCGCTGGCGCTCATGATGGCATGCAGGTAGGCGTTGTGGATCGGATCGGCGGCGTTCTCGACGATCTGCAGCCAGTTACACGGCAGGATCATGCGAAACGGTGCCACCACGATATCGGCCCCAGCGAAGGAATCGTACAACGGGAAATCCGGCGTTTGCTCGGGCGGCCCCATGTAGGCGAACAGCAGCCCGTGTTCTTCGCGCACCTGGTACGCACCCTGGCAAAAATTGTGCCTGATACGGCTGGTGTCGGGCTCGGCGGGCGTATCAAGTATGGTGCCGTCGCAATCGAAATGCCAGCCGTGATAACAGCAGCGTATGCCGCGCTCGGCGATGATGCCGAACTCCAGCGACACGCCGCGATGAATGCAATGCTTGTGCAGCAGGCCGAGTCGCCCGGATTTATCGCGAAACACCACCAGGTCTTCGCCCAACAGGCGCACGGCGATCGGCAGCTCGTCCAGCTCGGCAGCGATCAAAAACGGCTGCCAGTAGCGGCGCATGTATTCGCCGCACGGCGTACCGGGGCCGACATGCGTGAGGAAGGAATCGTCGTTTTGCGACGGCCGATTGTAATAGCCGCTGAACGGTGATTTTTTTGCGGCCGCTTTGTCGTCCGCTTTGTCGTTTTGTGCCATCGCCGGTCTCCCTCGGTCTGGAAAAATTACTATATCTCAGATCATATCCTTCGTCCCAAACGCGACGAATTCCTGCTGAATCGGGCGTGGCGGCATAATGCTGATGTGCAGCGAAGATTCCCCTCCGGCAACCATCACAACCATCCATGACCGACCACACGTTGGGTTATTACAGCACCGCTGATCTGCGTGCAGCCGCGCACCGCCGCCTGCCCAAAGGCCTGTTTGAATTCATGGATCGCGGCAACGACGACGAAGTCGCCATGCGCGATAACGTCGCGGTGATGCAAAGCATCAAGCTTAATCCGCGCGTGTTGACGGACGTGAGCGTGCGCCATCAGGAAATCACCTTGTTCGGCAAGAAGCAGGCGATGCCGGTGATCGTTGCACCGACCGGTTCTGCGGGCCTCGCGTGGCACGAAGGAGAAATTGCCATTGCGCGCGCGGCACGTGCCCAGGGTGTGCCATTCACGCTGGCGCTGGGCTCAATGACTAAATTGGAGAAAGTGGCCGAGGAAGCCGGCGGCCCCGGCAGCACGTTGTGGTTTCAGTTTTACCTGTGGCCAGAGCGGGCGCAGTCGCATCGTGTGATTGCACGCGCGAAAGCGGCGGGATTTGAAGCGCTGGTGTTCACCGTGGATACGCCGGTGGCGCCGGAGCGCGAATACAATTTGAAGAACGGCATGACCATTCCATTCGAATTCACCGCAGGCAATACGGTCGATGTCCTGATGCATCCGCGCTGGCTGGCTGGCGTGTGGTTGCGTTACATGCTGACCACCGGCACCCCGCGTTATCAGAATTTCCCCGAGGAAACGCAAACCAGGATTACGGCGTTGCCGATAGGCCGCTCGTCGAACTTCTGTGCCAACATCACCTGGGACGACGTGCGCGATCTGCGCAAACTGTGGCCGGGCAAGCTGATCGTCAAGGGCATACAACATCCGCAAGACGCGGTGCTGGCAGCCGATTGCGGCGCCGATGCGGTGGTGATTTCCAATCACGGCGGGCGCGTGCTCGACGCTGCCCCTGTGCCCATACTCACGCTGCCGCGCGTGGTGGATGCCGTGGGCAAACGCATCACGGTGATCGTCGATAGTGGTTTTCGCCGCGGCGCCGACGTAATCAAGGCGCTGGCACTGGGCGCCAACGCCGTAATGCTGGGACGCGCGCCACTACACGGCGTGGCCGCCGCAGGCGAAGCCGGTGCGCTGCGCGCGCTGCAAATTTATCGCGATGAAATCGACCGCGTGCTGGGATTGATCGGCTGTACATCGCTGGATCAACTCACACGCGAGCACGTGGACATGCGCTACGCGCAGGGCCATTCGGCAACAACAGGGGGCTAACGAAGTGCAACTCAGACAACTGGGCAATACACCGCTGACGGTTTCAACCGAGGGGTTGGGCTGTAACAACTTCGGCTTGCGGATCAGTGCGGATGAATCGAAGCCGGTCATCCACAAGGCGCTGGATTTGGGCATCACGTTCTTCGACACGGCGGATGTGTACGGTCGTCGCGGCGGCTCGGAAACCTGTCTCGGCGAGTACCTCGGCGCGCGGCGCAAGGATATCGTAATCGCCTCGAAATTCGGCAGTCCGATGGACGACGCGGGCACCCTGAAAGGCGCATCACGCCGCTACATGATGGCTGCGGTTGAAGCGAGCCTAAAGCGCTTGAAAACCGACTGGATTGATATCTATCAGTTGCACCGCTTCGACACCGCCACGCCGCTGGAAGAAACCCTGCGTGCGTTCGATGATCTGATCCGGCAGGGCAAAATCCGTTACGCGGGTATTTCGTCGGTGGCAGCGTGGCGTCTGGTGGATTTGCAGTGGACGGCAAGACAGCTCGACTGCAAGCCGTTGACCACCTGCGAGGTCGAATACAGCCTGCTCGCACGCGAGCCGGAACGCGAATTGATCCTGGCAATGCAGGCGCACGGCGCGGTACTGCTGCCGTACTATCCGCTCGCCAGCGGTTTTCTCACCGGCAAATATCTGCGCAATTCGCCCAAGCCCGACAGTGCGCGCATCACCAAGGACGCGCGCTATCAGGAAATGTACATGACCGACGCCAATTGGACGCGTCTCGAAAATCTGCAGGCGTTTTGCACCCAGCGTGGCCGCACGCTGCTGGAACTGGCATTCAGTTGGCTCGCCGCGCAGCCGGTGGTGGCATGCGTAATCGCGGGTGCCACCAAAGCCGAACAACTGGAAGCGAACGTAAAGGCGGCAGACTGGGCGCTGACGCCGGAGGAGCTAAAGGAAATCGATCGCATCAGTGGCCCTGCGTGGCTGAGCGCACAGTAACCCCCGATGTTGATTCCCCAACGAGCCGACGATATAGTCCCGTGCAGCGTAACCATCAGATAGAGGTAAATGCTTTGTGGCGATTTGCAGGACAGGGCGTTTGATGACGGCATGCGCACTGGCCACGATTTGCCGTGCACTGTGCGTGGCCCTGCTGTGCGCCATCACGGTGACGTCGGCTCGCGCCGCGCAGGATCAAAGCGGGCCCGAACTACGCCTCACGCGCGAAATCTGGCTGGATACCGCGCGGCAAAGGCACGTTAACGTTCGCATCGCCCTGCCGCCACGTGGCTCTGTGCAAACTCAGGGCGCCATGCCGGTAGCGCTGTTCTCCGCGCCGCAAGGGTTTCGCTGGGGCGGGCATGTCGACGGCTACGAACCGTTGGCCGAAATGTTGCTCAAGCGCGGCGTCGTGATGGTGATGGTGTTCCACTATGATTTGCACGAACAGATGGGCACCAACGAACGTTTCGCCGAAATTTATCCCGGCATACAAACCGGCAAGCGCAACGATGCGCCGGTGGATCGGTTCGAGGATTGCCTGTACGTGCTGGACAAGCTGTCGAAATTCAACGTTTAGCGGCGTGATGGCTGGCCTACGCTGGACCTGTCCAAACTGGCCGTGATTGGGCACTCCTCGGGTACGCTGACGGCCATGCACATGAGCGGCTTGCCGGTGCGCGACCGTGACGGAAAGGTGTTCACGGTACACCGCGATCCGCGGATCAAGGCGTTCGTCGTCTACAGCTACCCGTTTGAATACAGTGCGCCGGGCCGCGCGGATGTCAAACAGGTCGGCGCGGTTGCCGGACTGCACGTGGCAGGAACGGAGGATCATCCGGATTACCGCAACTCGGCCTTTCGTTACGTTGAGGGCGCACCGCAATATTGGTTGGTCGCCAAGGGCGATCACAGCGTCGGCCTGTTCGGCTCCGAGGCGTTGATTTTGCAGGTGACCGGCGACTTTATCGACACGTACCTCAATGGCAAGGCCGCCGCGCGCGGCCGGTTGAGCCTGGAGACGTTGAGATCACACCGACCCGCGCTCAAGCAGTTTCTGGAAAAACCGCCCAGCGCCTGGCCACGCCTGGATCAGCGCGACTTTGCCGCCTGGGCGCGGGAGTCGCTGCCCTGGGGCAAAACATTGCATACACGCGCCATCGCCTATCAACGCAACACTGAACGCACCAAGGATCGGCCAGCGAAATGATGCACTTCGCGGCACTGGTGATCAGCGCGGTCTTGTTCAAGTTGCTGGGCGGACAATATTTCACACCGCTGAGCGTGGTTTTGGCGGGCGGAGTTTTCTGTTTACGTTACGGCGTCGATGCGCGTTTGCGTCAGGCGCTTGAAGTTTTTCTGTTGCAGTTTGGCGCGCTGATTTATGCACTGGCCAATCAGGAACCCAGCTACTACGAACACGCGGCACTGATTTTTTGTCTGGCACCCGCCGCACACCGCTGGCGTGAGATGGCACGGATTGTGGTGGCGGAAGGCACGGTGTTGTTGGTGTGCGCCTATATCCTCTGGTCGCTGGCGTGGAGCGCCAATACGGACATGACGCTGACGGGTATTTACATGTCAGCTCTGTGCATGGTGTTTTTGCTGGCTTATGTGCTGACGTTCAGTGGTGACCTGCGGCAAATCTTTCGCAACGTCGTGCAATTGGTCGCGGTGTTCATGATCGGCTCCATCGTGGTCGGTGCCATCGGCTACGGCAGCACCGGACAGACATTTACTGGCGTGACGCTGCATCGCAACCAGTTCGGCTTCCTGCTGGGTTTGCTGATACTGATAGGTTTGTTTCACTTACGCGCCCGTTTTCGCTGGCTGCAGGTGCTCGGCGTAGCCATCGGCGCGGCGTTCTTGATTTATATCGACTCCAAGAGCTCGATGATCGCCATCGCCTTGACCGCAGTGTTGTGGTTTGTGGTCACCGCCAAGCGTTGGCGGATTTATGCCGTGCTGGTGGCGCTCGGCATTGCGACATTCGTCGTCAGCCTGCCCAGTCCGAAGATGGATCACTTCGCCATGCGTATGGGGCGCGACCCGACGTTTACCTCGCGTACGGAGATCTGGGCCGACAGCGTGAAGCTGCTGGCCGAGCAACCGTACACGGGTTTCGGCTATAACGCGGTGTGGAGTGCATTTGAAAATCGCCTGGCACAGTATCGCGATGCGCCCGGCCCAAAATACGGCCACGCACACAACGCATGGATCGATTGGGGACTGCAATTGGGCCTCGGCGGGCTACTGGCCTACATGCTGTTTCTTGGCGTATTGATGGCGCGCGCGCTTGCCCTTGCACGACAGCCGGATGGCTTCGCCGACGGCATGCAGGTGGTGTGTTTGCTGGTGTATATCCAGGTCTATGATTTGGCGAATGTTTCCACGATTCCCATCACGCGCTTTGGATTTTTCATGCTGGCGGCTGCGTCGCTGTGTTTGTGGCTGGGCAGCGTGGCCCATCGTCGCGAGCCAGAGAGCGCTCCCGCTCTGGCACCCGCACCAACCCGCCGTGCATGGCGACCTATCGCCGGCACGCTGCTGTTGGTTGCGACGTTCCTCGGCGTGGCGAGCTCTGCCGTGTGGGAAGATGGCCGACGGTTTGCGGCAGTGAACGAACCTTATCCACCCGCCGCCGATGCCATGGCGGCATCCAGCTATCTGGACGTCGAGAAATTTCAATGGAAAAGCGCGGATAAGTTGCACGAATATGCTCGCGCGCATCGCCAGTCGCTGCTGGAAAAAATGCAGCGGAGCACAGCGCCATGAAATTTACGCGCACGCTCGTCTGTTTGGCGATGCTAATCCTGCTCGGCGGCTGTGCGCCCAGCACCGACGTTTCCGGCTGGGAGATGGCACGCAAAAAACCCGGCGACGCGCGGCTGGAATCGTTTCCTGAAATCCCCGTGGCACTGCCGGGCGCTCCATCGGCTGGCGGCGCGCCTGCAAAGGCCGATGCGCCGCGCGGCTATCTGAAGCAGCACGATCCGGGCAGTCTGTTCCGCCGCGGTTATTCCGCGCCGACGCCGTGAAATGCCTAACATGACACGCGCACTCATTCTGCTGATCAGCCTGCTGTTGTTCAACGCGGGCGCGCGGGCGCAAAGCGACGCCTCGGTGATCTACATCAGCAACGAACGTCTGACCGCGCTGGCGTTGGGGCATCCGCATTTTCCCCAGTTTGCCGGCGTGGGGTTTGGCACGGCGGGCAAGCCGTGGCACGCGTGGTTCGGCGGCACGGAGATGTCTACCATCGCCTATCTGCCGTCGTACACGCCAGGAACGAAAGTCGATATCGATGCCAAGGCGCTGCTGGTCAACACCTTCAAGGGACAACGCTGGGACAACGCCTACGCGGCACTGGCCTCGTTTGATACCGACGGCAACGGTGTTGTTGAAGGCGACGAGTTGCGTGATTTGTATATGTGGGTGGATTTCAACGGTGACGGCACGCTTGCCACGCGCGAAGACGCGCTGGTTTCCCTGCGCAAGCGGTTTGCCGCCATTGATTTACGCACTGCCGCCAAGCCGTTCGAAGGAACGGCGCGCACGGGGCGGCTGGCAGCCTTTTCGGTGATCGAGCGGCGCGGCGGCAGACGCCACCTGCTTGAACTGAAACTGGGCGAGACCTTTTCGAGCCGTGATCGCGCCTATCTTTCCTATACCGCCCTGGGTGCTGGCACTGCACCGGACACCCGCAACCCATTCACCGGCTACTGGCGCTGGAGCATCACCAATGCGGATCAGTGGAAGGACGCAACTCGACCCTGGGGCAAGGACGCCGCAGGGCATTTGTTGCTGGCGGTGAGCGGCAACCGTATTAACGGCTTGGTGCAACAAGTCGGCCCCTATAACGACCGCATCAATCTGCCGCTGGAAGGCACGGTGAACGGCGCCACCGCACAATGGGTATCCTCGTCACCGATGGGGCTGACAGGCAGCGAGATCAAGCTGCAACAGGTTTTCGGCCGCCCGGTGCTGCGTGGCACGGCGTGGAGCAATCGTAACGGCAAGGTCAGTGTATGGACCTGGGAGGCAACGTATGAAAAAGCCATTGACTAGACGGGAAGCCATCGTCCTGTTTTGCGTGGCGGCGATACTGGTGGCGTGCAGCGTGTGGCAAAACCAACGCTTGCAGGCCACGCAGCTCATGGAAAAGCAGGCGCTGTACGCGGAGCGGCTGCGCACGGCGCAAATCATCATTGAAAACGAAATGTTGGCAGCGGCCTATCTGACCACGCTGGATGCATACACGCGTGAACTCGCGCGGCATTATATCGACCGGAGCCCGCGATGAGCCGTTACCTGGCCTACGCCTTTGTCGCGATCATGCTGTTTACCGTGGTGGGGCAAGCCATCAAGTTGCAGCACTATCAGCCCAAGCCGTCTACGCAAATTGCGCAAATCGCGTTGTACGATAGCCGCTTGCTGGCGTTTTTGTCGGAAATTCGCCGTGACAACCGACTGACGTACGACAGCGTCGTGCTCAACATCAGCCGTATCCGTGATTCGCCGCCGCAATTGCAGGATTACCGGCTGGAGGAACGCGTGGTGGCGGAAAAGCTGCTGGCGCGTTTGGAGAAGGCCGATTGATCCGCGCCGAACTTACGCAGCGGCGGGCTGATGCACCTGCCGTTCCAGCGGCAAATGTTTGGTCATCCACAGCAGCAGCAACAGTCCGGGCACGGCAATGACAGTTGAAACCACGAAAAACGTCACCCAATCCGTGTGATCGGCCAGCCAACCGCCCGTGCTGGAAAGCCACGTGCGCCCAAACGCCATGAACGACGTCAGCAACGCGAATTGCGTGCCGGTATACGCCGTGTTGCAGAGCAGCGATAAATAAGCCACGAACGCCGACGACGCCATGCCGCCGGTGAAGTTCTCGATTCCCACGGTCAGATAGAGAAATCCGACATCGTGGCCGACAACGGCCAGCGCGGCGAACATCAGGTTGGACAACATTTGCAGCACCCCGCACCACAGCAGCGTATTCAGCACGCCATACTGTTTGACCAGCACACCGCCGATAAACACACCAGCCAGTGTGGCGAACACGCCAAATATTTTGCTGGCGTTGGCGATTTCGATCTTGCTGAAACCGATCTTGACGAAGAACGGGTTCGCCATCGTGCCGGCAAACGCATCGCCGAATTTGTAGAGCAGAATAAAGGCGAGAATCACCCATGCCGACGACAGCGAATGGCGCGTGAGGAATTCTCTGAACGGTTCGATCACCATGGCTTGTAGCGTGAGCGCGGCATGCGATTCACCGGCGCCTGCCAGAGACTCGCCCGGTGGTGCGGGTGCGAACAACGCAGCGGCCACGCCCACCAACACCAGCACCGCCATGACGGCATAGACTATCGACCAACTACCCACGGTGTCGGCGAGGTACAGCGCTCCTGCGCCAGCCACAATAAGACCGAAGCGGTAGCCAGCCTGCGTCATCGCCGCCCCCGCGCCTTGCTGAGAAGGATCAAGTATCTCGATGCGGTAAGCGTCGATCACGATATCCTGGCTGGCGGAAAAAAATGCCACCGCCAGCGCGAATGCCGCAGTACGAAAAGGCCCCGTGGCAGGATCGCTGAATCCCAGGCCAACAATCGCACCCATGAGTCCCAACTGGATCACCAGCATCCAACTGCGCCGCCGCCCGAGGCGCCGCGACAGCAACGGCACGGGTACGCGGTCGATCAGCGGTGCCCACAGAAACTTCAGCGTATACGGTGTGCCCGTCAACGCAAACAGACCGACCGCCGTCAGCGACACGCCCACTTCCGTCAGCCAAATCTGCAAAGTGCCCATCGTCAGCAACAAGGGCAAGCCGCTGGCAAAGCCCATGACAAAAACAAACAGCAAACGCCGTTCGGTGTAGAGCTTGAACGTATCCAGCGTACCTAACATGCTAAAGCCCCCACGTCGTCGCGACGCATCTTTCTCGCCCCAACAGGGATTACACGTAAGTAATTGTTTTTATTGATATTTTTATAACCCTAGCGCGGCAACGGCAACTGCGTGTCTTCGAGTTCCGCCAGCCGGCCCTGCTCACGTAACACGCGTTCGAGGATTGCCATGGTGCGCAAGCTACGCGGCATGCCCCAGTATTGACTGGATTGCACGGCGACTTCCTGCACCTCGCGCGGCGTTGCACCGAGCGCCAGTGCGGCGCGCACATGATTTTGCCCCTGCTCCATTTCGTCGAGCGCGGTGCACACGCCCACTACGCACAAGATGCGCGTTTTGTCGTCGAGAATGCCGCGCACGTACATGCCGGCGTAAATGAAATCCAGCCAGTACTTGAGAAAATTCTGATCGGTGCGGTTCATGCGTGCGATGGCTTCGGGGTGATGCGTGGGTTGCAAACGCAAGCCTGCGCTGATGCCGTCCCAGCCGTATTTTTTTAGCATCTCCTCGACGCGCGGCAAGCGATCCTTGGTTTCCGGCCAAGTGGCGCGCTCGGCATCCAGCGAGCGCTCGGCACTGCGACCCTCCATCGGTGGCTGGGTTTGGGTGATTTCGTCCATGCGCCCCAGCTCGGTGATCACCCGATGAAACAGCCGTCCGGCGCGGTTGATTTTCGGTATCCCAACATACACCGTGGTTTGCAACAGAATCTCCAGCACCTCGCGCGGTGTCACGTCCGAGTTCAACGCCGCGCGCATCGCGCTTTCGAGATACTCCATCTCGGCCATCGCCGCGCATTGCGCAATAATCACCAACAGCCGCGTGCGTTCGGTGAGTACGCCGCGCGTGCTTAAGCCGCCGTAGGTGTACTCGAGATTCAGCCGCGTGTATTGCGGATCCATTTCATCACGCCACGACATCACCTCGGTAAAATCCTTGGGATGCATGCGCAGCGCGTTGTCTATGCTTTTCGCGCCATACTTTGTCTTGAGTTTGGAGATTTGATCTTCGTCTTTTGCCATGATGCGCACCTTTAATGATTATGTTGCTCGCGAATACAGACTGTGAATTTAAATATTATCGCCCGAATTGTTCGTTGGTGTGCGAATCCTTGATACCCGCTGTTGCATTTTTGCGCACGATGATTGTGCCGATGGACAATGAAGCCCAGCAGCCGGTAATGGCGAACCGTTTGTGATCGCCTGCCATTGACGTGGTGCCGCTGTACTTGTCAGAGACATGCAGGCGCGGTAGCCTGCTTCCTCTACCGGAGACTTCCCATGCTTCAAGCCGCCGCACTCGCCGCGGGCGCATTGCTGATTCACTGTGCAACGGCCTACGCTCAATCTGCATCAACCGCTGGCTATCCCAACCGCCCCATACGCCTGATCGTACCGCTGGCACCCGGCGGCGGCACGGATACGGTGGGCCGTCTGGTCGCCGCCAAGCTCGGCGAAGGTTTGGGCCAGCAGATTGTGGTTGATAACCGGGGCGGCGGCGGCGGCGTGGTCGGCACCGATCTGGTGGCAAAGGCCACGGCGGACGGCTATACGCTGCTGATGGGATCGATCACCACCAACGCGGTGAATCCGGTGCTCTACAAGAAGCTGCCCTACGATCATATTCGCGACTTCGCGGCGATTTCGATGATCGGCACCGTGCCCAATGTGCTGGTGGTTCACGCCAGCATGCCGGTGAAAACCGTGAAAGAGTTTCTCGCGCACGCCAGGGCCAATCCGGGGAAGGTCAGCTACGGCTCGTCGGGCATCGGCAGTGCGACGCATTTGTCGATGGCGTTGATCAGCAGCATGACTGGTGTTTCGATGTTGCACGTGCCGTATAAGGGCGCTGGCGCGGCGGTGGCCGATGTGCTAGGCGGGCAATTGCAGGCGCTGTGTTCCAGCCTGGCAGGGCTGTTGCCGCATATCAAATCGGGCCGCGTGCGTGCGCTGGGAGTGACGACCAGCAAGCGCAATCCGCAGTTGTCCGACGTGCCGACACTCGCGGAATCCGGCGTTGCGGGTTATGAAGTCACCATCTGGTACGGCTTGTTCGCGCCCGCCAAAACGCCTGCCGCCATCATCGCGCGACTCAACACGGAGTCGGTTAAGGCGCTGAACAGCGCCGAGTTGAAAGACCGCTTGACGCTACAAGGGCTGGATGTCGGCTCATCCACGGCGGATGCGTTAACGACCTTTGTCAAAGCCGAGACGGTGAAATGGGCGAAGGTGGTGAAAGAGTCTGGCGCACAGGCGGAATAGCCACATCGCCAATTCATCGAAACTATTTGTTTTTAAACAATATATTTAGGCTACTGGATTTCAATCAGCGGTCAGGCCGATTTCCTTGATCAGCCTGGCGTAACGCGCGGCATCACGCTGCACGGTTTCCGCCAGTTGTTCCGCCGAACCCGCAAGCACCTCAGCGCCCTGGTTCATGAAGCGCTGCCGCATATCGGGCTGCTGTATCACGCGGTTCACGTCGCTGCCGACCTTGCCGATGATGTCGCGTGGCGTACCCGTCGGCGCGAACAAGCCCATCCAGGTCGTCACGTCGAATTCGGCATAGGTCGCGGCGACAGTCGGCACGTCAGGCAGCAAGGCCGAACCCTTGGCGGATGAAATGCCAACAGCGCGTGTGCGGCCCGACTTCACATGCGGCAGCACGCCCACCACGTTGGCGAACATGAGATCGACCTGGCCTGCGACCAGATCCACCGACGCTGGTGCAAAACCCTTGTAAGGGATGTGATGCATCTTGATCTTTGACAACGATTGCAGAAGCTCCATCGCCAGATGCTGCAGGTTGCCCACACCCGCAGAAGCGTAGTTGAGGCCGCGAGGCTTTGACGCGGCGAGCTTGACCAGTTCAGCCACCGTTTTCACCGGCATCGACGGATGCACCACCAGCACCATCGGCGACGACAGCATCAGGGTGACTGGCGCGAAATCTTTCTGCGGATCGTACGGCAGCTTTTTGCGCAGCGCCGGGTTAATCGCTTGTGAAGCCACGTTGGCGAGAAAATAAGTGTAGCCGTCGGCCGGTGAACGGGCTGCCGCAGTGGCGCCAATAATGTTCGCCGCGCCAGGCCGGTTATCGACAACCACCGTTTGCCCCCAGATTTCGGTGAGCTTCGGTGCGACAGCGCGCGCCACATCGTCGTACGGTCCGCCCGCAGTGGTGGCGACGATGATGCGCACGGGCTTTTGCGGGAACACCCCTTGTGCATGCGCCGTGGCGGCGCATAACAGCCACGCTGACAGCATCACACTGAACGGACGATGCCTGACCATTGCGCGTATCTGGCGGCGTGTCATGTCACGCGTCAAACGGGCTTGCGCTTCAGCAAAAACGCCTGCACGGCATCTTGCACCATCTCGCCGCGCTGGTTGAATACCTGCAACTGACGTTTCATGATGCCGCGATCAGCACGCGAGCTTTCGCGCTTTTCCAATACCTTAAGTTTTGCGTGGATCGTGTCGCCCGCCTTCACCGGGTTGGTGAATTTCAAGTTCTCAAAACCGAGGAATGCAATCAGCGTGTCGTCGTACAGATGCAGCTGAAAAATCAGCCCGGCAGCAATCGCATACACCAGCGGCCCGTGCGCGATGCGCGTGCCGAACTGCGTGGTCTTGCAGTATTCCTCGTTGATGTGCAGCGGGTTGTAATCGCCCGACAGCCCCGCGAAGGTGACGATGTCCGCCTCGGTGACGGTACGCGCAGGGCTTTCAAACTCGGAACCGATGTTCCATTCTTCCCAGTACATTCCACGCATGATAGCTACTCGTAGTTATTGGCGGATTCAAGTCTGAAGTGCAACCGCGTTATGATGCGAGTGTAGCTTCTTCCAGAAGACTTCGTGGGGTGTTTTGAAGCCGAGGCATTTTCTGGGGCGATGGTTGAGGTAGTGCATGGCGGCAGAGATGTCTTTTTTGGTGATTG
>CAMBGJ010000036.1 GCA_945865805.1 Bordetella parapertussis | reverse complement strand
GTTTCTCGATAACTCACATTGTACCAATCACTTACGGTGTTCTTTGCCCTCTTTATGCAAAATTCAGGTTAGCTTCTGCGGTTAAAACGCCTCAAGGTTTGCGCCTTGAGGCGTTTTGTTTTTGACCACGGGCAGGGAATATATGCCGTATGTGCCGTGGTGAACCCGATGCTGTGTTTACGCCGCGCCAAACTTCGGCGCATCCGCCCACGGAAAATTCATCGCCGTCACGCCGGCTTTTAACTCGGCAATAGCCAAAGCCACCTGTGCGGGATCGCCGCGCGCCCCCAGCTCGATAAACCGCTCTGGCGACACGCGCGGCAGGCTGAACACCTTCAGCGCAGCGTATTTGCCCTGCACCGCTTTCATCAAATCGATCAGCAGGCTTTCGCCCGCCTCGCGCACGATGATGGCGGATTCGCCGATGCGGTTGGCGTCGAACAGATGCTTGTAGTGCGTATCCAGCACCCAGTCGATCATCGGCCACGCCATCTGCGGAAAGCCCGGCACGAAATAAATGTTCTTGTAGTTAAAGCCGGGGATGCGGTTAAACGGGTTGGGAATGATGCTGGATCCCTCGGGATACGTGCCCATTTCCAGCCGCTGCGGTGTGATGCCCTTGGGGTCGTCAATAAAGCGCGCGCGGATTTCAGCCTCGGCATCCGGGTGCAGCTTTAATCCCACGCCCGCAGCATTGGCCGCACACTGGCGCGTGTGATCGTCCGGCGTGGCACCGATGCCACCGAAGCTGAACACCACATCGGGCAAGGTCATCACACGTTTGAGCGTGGCGGTGATCAGCGGCGTGTCATCGCCCAGATACTGCGCCCAGGCCAGCTCCAACCCGCGTGCCGACAAGGCCGCGATCAGCTTCGCCATGTGTTTATCCTGCCGTTTGCCCGACAGAATCTCGTCGCCTATGATGATTGCGCCAAATTTCATTCAACCCTCGCTGTTAATTTTTTTGCGTGCAGCGGCTTGCTGCCGCACGCCAGACTCACTTCGACTCAAGCGCGACTCAACTTCGTATATAACTTTCCAACTGCTTGATGGTTTCTTCGCGGTCGGCGATCACTTCCTTGATCAGATCACCGATCGACAACACACCGGCGAGTTTGCCGTCATCGACCACTGGCAGATGCCGTATGCGATGCTCGGTCATCAACGCCATGCAGTCTTCGACGCTCTGCGCCGATTGCACGGTGATCACTTTTGCGGTCATGATCTCGCGCACTGGCGTATCCTGCGACGAGCGTCCGTGCAGAATCACCTTGCGTGCGTAATCGCGCTCGGACACCATCCCCGCCAGCCGCCCTGCTTCCAGCACCACCAGCGCGCCGACACCTTTTTCCGCCATCACGCGTATCGCCTCCAGCACGCTGTCGCGCGGCGCCACCGCAAACACCGTGCTGCCCTTCGCTTGCAATAACTGTTTCACCGTTTTCATCGCTGCCTCCGTTCATGTTGGCCTGCCACGAAATAGCCTTGAAACGACTGCGCAACCAGTGTAGTCCCGTTTTCATCGCAGGCAAAGTGTGCGTGCGGAATTTGCGGGTAACATCGTCGCCATCGAAGCGGTCGGCACAAAATGTCAGGGAGTAACACGATGGCGAACGTAAAACTTTTTCTCAAAGACCTGTGGCAGCTCACCAGGCCTTACTGGTACTCCGAAGAAAAATATCAGGCGCGCGCCCTGCTGGCGCTGATCGTCGCCATCAATCTGGGACTGGTGTACCTCGAAGTGCAATTTAATCAGTGGAACAACGGTTTCTATAATTCCATACAAAACAAAGACTTACCGGCATTCTACGAATTACTCTGGCGCTTCACCGGGCTGGCGGTGGTTTTTATTATCGCCTCGGTTTACCAACTTTATTTCAACCAGATGCTGCAAATCCGCTGGCGCCGCTGGTTGACCGACCACTACCTCAAGGACTGGATCGCCGAGCGTACGTACTATCGCTTGCAGTTGGCGGGGGACACCGACAACCCCGATCAGCGTATCGCCGATGACCTTGCGCAGTTTGTCGACCGCACGCTGAATCTCACGCTGGGCTTTATGTCGGCGGTGGTCACGCTCGGGTCGTTTCTGACAATTTTGTGGGGCCTGTCGGGCGCGATGAGCTTCACGCTGGGCGGCAGCACCATCGAAATTCAGGGGTATATGGTGTGGGTGGCGCTGATCTACGCGGTGGTGGGCACGTGGCTGATGCATCTCATTGGGCGGCCCTTGATACCGCTGAATTTCGAGCAGCAGAAAGTCGAAGCCAACTTTCGCTTTTCGCTGGTGCGATTTCGTGAAAACGCCGAAGGCATTGCGTTGCATCGTGGCGAAGCCGGTGAAATACGCGGGTTGCGCGAACGCTTTGGAGCCGTCGCCACGAATTGGTGGGAGATCATGAAGCGGCAGAAAAAGCTCACCTGGTTTCGCGCGGGTTACTCGCAGATCGCCGTCATCTTTCCGTTTGTGGTGGCGGCACCGCGTTATTTTTCGGGTCAGATCAAACTCGGCGACCTGATGCAAACGGCCTCGGCCTTCGGCCAGGTGCAGGGCGCGCTGTCGTGGTTTGTCACCGCCTACACGCAGCTTGCGCATTGGAAAGCCACGGTAGACCGGCTCACCGGCTTTCAGGCCGCGATGATGCGCACCCAGGAAGCGCGCGCCAAGGAACCCGGCATCGTCACCGCCGCAAGTGGCGATACCTCCATCAGCGGCGACAACATCGAGCTACGTTTGCCCAACGGCACGTCACTGGTGACGCCATTCACGCTGAAATTCACGCCCGGAAAATCTGTGCTGATCACCGGCGCCTCCGGCAGCGGTAAGAGTACCGTATTCCGCGCGCTGGCCGGCCTGTGGCCGTGGGGCGGCGGCACGGTACATCTGCCGGCGGGCAAAACCGTGATGTTCCTGCCGCAAAAACCGTATCTCATCATCGGCACGCTGCGCGCGCAACTCGCCTACCCCGCGCCGCCTGTTACCTACAGCGATGCCGATTTCGCGCGCGTACTCAACGACTGTGATCTGCCGCAACTCGTCAAACGCCTCGACGAAGAACAACACTGGGCGCAGCAACTCTCCGGTGGCGAACAGCAACGCATCGCCTTCGCCCGCGCGCTGCTGTGCAAGCCCGACTGGCTGTTTATGGATGAAGGCACGGCGTCACTCGACGAAGGTGCCGAAGCGCGGCTCTACACCCTGCTGCGCACGCAGTTGCCGGGCACCACCGTGGTCAGCATCGGGCACCGGCCCGCGCTGGCGCAATATCACGATCAGCGCGTTTCACTGGTGCGGGAAAATGGCGTGGGACGGCTGGTGTTGGCGTAAAGCGTCGCGTGCAGCGCCACTATCGGTATGCGCATAGCACCTAAAAGCTCGCACTCCTACCCTGTCGTTCCCGCGAAGGCGGGAACCCATACCCCTTCAAGTGGCACTGTGTTATGAGCTCTCGCCTTCGCGAGAGCGACAGCGTAGGTTATCGACCTGCCGCGACATTTTCATGCCGCGCACAAAAACAACTACTTCGCCGCTGCCGTGGCCGCAGCAATGGCCGCCGCCATCGCCACGATATTGCGCGCCATGCGCAGATTCGCCTCGTCGATCAGCCGCCCGTCGATCTGCACTGCGCCGCGTTTTTCGCGCGCGGCTTCTTCCATCGCCACCAGCACGCGGCGCGCGTCGGCGACTTCTTTTTCGCTGGGGCTGAAGGCCGTGTTGGACGGCGCGATTTGCGACGGGTGGATCGCCATGCGTCCGGCGAAACCCATCGCCGCCGCGCGCTGGGTCGCGGCGAGAAACCCGGCGGCATCCTTGATGTCACCGAAGGCGCCATCGAGCGGACGCAAGCCGTAAGCGCGGCAGGCGACTACCACGCGATTTTGCGCGGCGTGCCATGGGTCGGTTTGCGTATAACTGCGTAGCCCCGATGCGTCAGCGTCGCTTAACACGCCGTGATCGGGATGCAGTCCGCCGATGGAAGTAGTGCGCATGCGCAAAGACGCCGCCAGATCGCCTGCGCCGAAATACATTGCTTCCAGCCGCCGGGAGGATTGTGCAATCGCCTCCACGTTGGTCAACCCCAGCGCGGTTTCGATCAACGCGACAAAGCCGATTTTTTTGCTTCTACCACGCGCGTTTTCAATCTGCGTCACCAGCATGTCCAGCGCGTACAGGTCAGCAGGCACCCCCACCTTGGGCATCATGATCATATCGAGTCGCGGGCAATTCTCCACGATGTCGATCACGTCACGATACATATAGTGCGTGTCCGCGCCGTTGATGCGCACACTCATGCCCTTCACACCCCAATCGACTTCGTTCAAACCCTTGATCACATTGGCGCGCGCTTTTTCCTTGTCAGCGGGCGCGACGGCGTCTTCGACATCGAGAAAAATCACATCGGCTGCCGAACGCGCGGCTTTTTCAAACAACGCGGGCGTTGAACCGGGCACCGCCAGTTCGGAGCGGTGCAAGCGGGGCGGAGCGCCTTCGGGCTGGGTGAAGCTCATAATAAAAATATCAATAAAATCAAATAGTTATGAATAAAAAGGCGTTAACAAATTTTTTGCCGGTAACTGTTCGGCGCGAACAACCAATTCAAAGGCATCTGCCACAGAGGACACAGAGAACACAGAGGAAAAGCGGTTCGTGGTTCTCTGTGTCCTCTGTGTCCTCTGTGGCAAAAGAGGTCTTTAGCTTCTTATCGTTGCGCTGAGCAGTTACTTTTGCCGTTCACTTACGACTCAACCCTTCCAGCACCTCGATCAGCACCGCAAGATCACTGCCGCCCTCGCCACGCCCGATCGCCGCATTGATGTGCTGCATGGTGACCGAAGCCGTCGGCGTTGCTGCGCCGTGTTCATGCGCGAGACCCAGCGCGATGTTCATATCCTTGTGATACAGCCGCGTGTCGATGCCGTTGGCGAAGTTGCGCTCGACCATGCGCTTGCCGAAGA
This sequence comes from Bordetella parapertussis, assembly GCA_945865805.1. GTDB lineage: Bacteria > Pseudomonadota > Gammaproteobacteria > Burkholderiales > SG8-41 > UBA5216. The sequence goes on along the minus strand of CAMBGJ010000036.1, from coordinate 19,180 downwards.
CCTCAAGCACTCGGCTCGACGCGATGCCGCCCATCAGCACCTCGCGCACTGTCGCCGGATCCACGCCGCAGCGTTTGGCAAGCGCCAGCGCTTCCGCCGCACCTTGTGCAGTGACCAGCAGCAGTAGTTGATTGCACGCCTTGGTGATTTGCCCGGCACCGCTGTCGCCGACGCGAATGATGGTTTTGCCCATGCAGGCAAACAGCGGTTTGATACGTTCGAAAACTTCCGGCTTGCCGCCGACCATGATCGCCAGCGTGGCCTGTTCCGCGCCCGCCGGGCCGCCGGAGACTGGCGCATCGAGCATCTCCACGCCCTTCCTGGCGAGCTCAGCCGCCACGTGACGTGCCACCGTCGGTGAAATGGTTTCCATATCCACCAGCACGCTGCCCGACCTGGCACCCTGCGCTATGCCTGCGATGCCATCGGTGCCGAACACGATCTGCTCGACATCCTGGGAGTTGGTCACCATGGTGAAGATGACATCGCTCGCCGCCGCCAAAGCCGCTGGTGTGTCGTAACGCGTGGCACCCGCCGCCACCAGCGGCGCGGTGGATTCCGTGCGCCGCGCATACACGCCCATGGTGTGGCCGTGGCGCATCAAATGCAGCGCCATGGGGCGGCCCATCAAGCCCAAGCCGATGAATCCTAACTTCATGATTTTATAAAACTATTTTTTCAGGCTGGCGGCGGTGTCGTGCATGCGCGCAGCCGTTGCGCCGCGGTGGCGTATTGTTTTTCAAGTTCCACCAGCAGCGCGTGGCAACCATCCGTGGAGTTGGCGTGCCCTTTGCTCTCAATTTCAAACGCGAGCTGCCCCACGCGCGCGGCGCCGACACTAAAACTGCTCGATTTCATCGAGTGTGCTGCGCGTGTCATGCTTTCGATATTTTGCGCTGTCGCGGCAGCCCGCAGTTGCGCAATCTGCGTCGGCGTGTCATCAAGATAACATTGCAGAATCTGGTTGAGCAGGCCCGCAGTACCGTCCGGGTCGAGCGCACGTAACTCGTCGAGCGCTTTCTGGTCCAGACCTGCGTCCGCGCTGCCGGCCTCACTGACGCGATCCGCTGCACCACCCACCGCTGCGGTTTGCCCTTGATTTCCCGCATTCACCATCACTTTGTCTCCTGAACCCGGTAACCAGCGCAGCAGTTCATCGCGCAACGCCGATTGCGTAAACGGCTTGGTCACAAAACTGTCCATGCCGGCCGCCAGGCAAATCTGCCGGTCGGCTTCCGTGGCGTGCGCCGTCAATGCCACGATGGGAATATGCCGGATCATACCCTGAGCTTCGAGCGCGCGCAGCGCGCGCGTGGCGGCGTAACCATCCATTTCCGGCATCTGGCAATCCATGAACACTAGGTCGAAATGCTCTTTCTGTATCGCCTGCAGCGCCTCCAGGCCGTTGCCCACGAGCGTGACGTTACAGCCGTTCGCCTGTAGCACGGCATGCGCCACTTCCTGGTTCACCAGATTATCTTCCGCCACCAGCACGCGGCCCTTGATGGCCGACACCTGCGACGCAGTAATGCGCATCTTGAAGGTATGCGTGTGCAGATCGGTCGGCAAATCGAGCGCCGTGCACAGCGCGCGCAATAAATCGACCTGGCGTATCGGCTTGGTGAGCGTGGCCACAAACCCGCTATCGCGCGCCTGCTCCAGTTCGCCAGAGCGCCGGAACGAAGTGAACAACACCAGCGGCACACCCGCCAGCGAGGGATCGGCACGCACCGCTTCGCCCACCGCGAAGCCGTCCTTCCCCGGCATGGCCAAATCAATCAATGCCACGCCAAAGGGTTCGCCGCGGCTGGCTGCGGCGCGCATCATGTCCACCGCCTGCACGCCATCGGCAGCCAGAGCACACTGCATGCCGAAACTGGCTTCGATCTGCTCGCGCAACACGGCTCGCGTGGTCGCGTTGTCATCGGCCACCAACACACGGCAACCGGCGAGCGGCAGCAAATCGCGGCGGCGCTGGTACCGCTCCATGGTTGGCTGCGTGGCCACCCCCGCCCGCACCGTAAACCAGAACGTCGAGCCCTTGCCCACTTCGCTCTCCAGGCCGATTTCGCCGCCCATCAGCGTCACCAGCTCGCGGCTGATCGACAGGCCGAGGCCCGTCCCGCCATAGCGGCGCGTGGTGGAACCATCCGCCTGGCTGAACGGCTGAAACACGTGCGTCTGCGCCTCGGGCGGTATGCCAATGCCGGTATCGCGCACGTCGAAACGCAATACGCTGGCGTCGGCGCTGCCTTGCACCACGCGCACGGACAGTGCCACCTCGCCCTGGCTGGTGAACTTGATGGCATTGCCGATGAGATTGGTGATCACCTGGCGGATGCGGTTGGGATCGCCGTTGATCAAGAGCGGCGTCTCCGGCGCCATGCGGCACAGCAATTCCAGGCCCTTGGACGCGGCACCTTCGGCCAGCAATTGCGCGATATCTTCCAGCATTTCACGCAAATCAAAATCGATCTGGTCGAGCTCCAATTTGCCCGCCTCGATCTTGGAGAAATCCAGAATGTCGTTGATGACATGCAGCAAGGCCTCGCCCGAGCGCCGTCCGGTCTCGGCGAAGTGCCGCTGCTTGGTTTCAAGCCGTGTCGCCAGCAACAGCTCCGCCATGCCCAACACGCCGTTCATCGGCGTGCGGATTTCGTGACTCATATTGGCCAAAAACTGCGACTTCGCCTGACTGGCGGCTTCCGCGTGATCCTTGGCCGAGCGCAGATCTTCTTCGAGCTTCTTGCGCTCGGAGATATCCAGAATCGCGGCGACCAGGCGCGCCACCTTGCCATCGGCACCCGCAAACACCGTCAGAAACGAGCGCACCCACAGCATCTGGCCGTCCGTGCGCACGATTCGGAATTCATTGCTTGCGGGTTGCAGCGTATCGATGGCGCGCTGGCGCACCGCCAGAAAACGCTTACGGTCGTCCGGATGCACCTGATCCTTAAAAAACGGATATTTGCCGGTGTCCTCCGGGATCGGCCCGCGTAACCATTCCGGCGAATCACTGAACTGCAAGGCGTCCGTGCGCAAATCCAGATCCAGCACGATCAGTTTCGCGGCGGCGTGGGCGATGCGCAAGCGTTCCGCGTTGTCATGCAGTTTGCGCTCATTCAAGCGCAAGTCGTCCTCCAGCAACTTGCGTTGCGTCACATCGTAGGCGATGCCCACCATGCGCCGCGCGCGACCGCTGGCATCGCGCTCGACCACCTTGCCGTGCATTTCCACGAAACGGCGTTCGCCACGCGCCGTGCGCATCCACGCTCCCATGGCGAATTCCGCCGTTTTCCCCTACAAATGCGCGATGGTACGCGCGCGGGATTCGCCCGCGTCCTCGGGTTCCACGATGGACCACAGGCGCGTTGCGTCGTCGCCATAAAACGTGCTCGGATGGCCGAGAAAACGATTGTTCGCGCTGGTGATGGCGATGCTGTTGCGCGGGATATCCCAATCCCAGATCACATTGTCCGCCGCAGTTAATGCAAGCGTCAGACGCTCCTCCGTTTGACGCAGCGTCTCCTGCCGCGACACGCCATCCGCGCGCAGCCGCTCGTTGGCGTCGAGCAACTCGCGGGAGCTGATCCCGAGACTGCGCTGGCGTAACTCCAGATCACGGTCGAATTGGTGATAGGTAGTATCAACATCCGACAGCAACCCCGGCAACCCGGCCAGCAGTTGCGCGACCGGTTCACTCAAGCCCGGCTCGACGGCGAGTCGCGCCACTTCGCGCACGGCGCGCGCGAAGATTTCGTCACTACCGATGCCCGCCTTGCGGCGTAGTTGTCTAGCGAGTAGCTTATGCATGACTCTTCATGGTTAAGTAGCGCGGGGCACCGCGTTTATAAGAATCTTTTTACCGGCAAACCGCACGCCAGACAGGTCATCGCCAACCTCGCGCAGCCATACAAAGCGCAGGGGACTGCCGCATCAATCGCTAAGACAGGTGATCGTCATGGTCTGATTGTGCAGCTTGCATTCCGGCGAACTCAGATAGGGACTGATCTCGCCATTGGAGTAAAACCCCGTCAGCACGGCGTTCTTGCCGAGCACTTCGGCCACCGCTTCTATTTCTTCGTCGACGCGGCCGCCCATCACCAGTTTGCGGCCCACGCAGCTCACCAGCAAGGCCAGACCCGGCGTACGCCGTTTCAGCATTTTTTGTGCGGCTTGTGCGGCGGCCTCCGCGCCATCCACCAACGCATCGGTGCTGGCGCTCATCAGGCGCAAATAGCCGCCTTCGATGATATCGCCGGCCAGCGTCAGACTGCCAGCGGCTTCATCCATGCCGAGTATGGTGCGGATCAACCCGGTCTCGCTGTGATCCTTGCCCAGCATGGCGAACGGAAACAACAGTCCCGACGCGGGCAGATCGCTCGCGTAATCGCCGAGGTAACGTTTGTAGATGGCCAGCGCCGGCTCGCCATCGAGCTCATACAGCACGTTGGCTTTGGCGCGCGTCACCAGCCGCGTGGCGCCGAACGGCAGCCAGCCGCCGAACGAACCGTGCGTCAACTCGATCGCGGGGCCATAAAAACCCACCCCCACGATCTGCCGGTCACTCACCACGCCATTGCATAACGTCCAAGTATGGGTGAATTTTCCGCCATCTGCCGCCAGACCGCCAGTGAGCGTAACGCTAGCGCCCGCCGCTTGCGTGATGCCCTCAATCAGTGCGCTGCCATTGATATCGACGCCCTGCCCCAACACCAATATGGAATGCAGGCCTTCGCCCAACAAGCGCTCACCCAGCCGCTGACCCGCGCCCGCTGAGTCGTCCATGCCGTTGATCTCGACGCACGCAACGCGAAAATCCGGACTTTTGAAGCGCACCGCAGTTATCACCAGACTGTCGTCGGACACGCCATCTTTGACGATCTCACCCGCCGTGGTGCAGCCGGCATGGCTGGCCCCCGGAAACTGCGCGCTCAACGAGGCGGGCAGCGCCGCATCGGTTAGGCGAGCGACCGAACCAAACACGATCAGCATGTGCTGCTTGATGGCTGCCAGCGGGGCGAGCTGCTGCGCGCTTGGCGTGGCAGTAAATTGCAACTGGGCGATATCCATGCTGTCCCCTTTCTGTGGAAAAATACTGATGCTTAACGATCTGCGGCAAGAAAAGACCCCCTGGGCCACCATTGGAAAGCCATCTTACCAGCTTCGCCACTGCTCTTAAATATCAATAAAAACATATACTTAAATATATCCACCCTACCGAAAAACCTTTAACGCCACGCCTTAAGGCGTCAAGCAAAAACAAGTTGTACATGACGTAAATTTCTCTGAAAAGTGCTGCTGGAAACTTGGGCAACCAAGTCATTCTATTTCAGACGCTTGAAGACCTTCACCGCAGAGGCGCAAAGACGCAGAGGTTACGCCGAGAAATGCGTTCCTCTGCGTAACCTCTGCGTCTTTGCGCCTCTGCGGTGAGGCTGTACGTCGGCATATCTGTCCAAGTTAATTTTCCTTGGGGCCTAAGCAGGCCGTGCCGTTGCTCGATCCAGCGGGCGCGGCGCAGCAGCATGAGGCTTGCGCTCGCCCAGCATCGCATCGACGAGGGGCAACCGCGTTGCCGTGACTTTGTATTGTCATGAACTGACGCTACAGTCACGCCAGCGCGGCGCGGTGCCCTTGCGCCCCGGTGCAAGTTCGACACCACCTCGGCGCAACCGCAGCGAAATCCGTAACGAACGTAACTATATGTTTTAATTGATATTTTTACTTCGCTCTATCGACGAGGTCGGCACCATGAAATTTTTTCCGCACGTCATCGCTCATGCCATCGGTTTCACTGCCGCGCTGTGCACGACCAGCCACACCGTTCCGCAGACGTTTCCGGTCAAGCCTATACGCATCATCGTGCCAGCCACGCCCGGCGGCGGCACGGACATTCTGTCGCGCTTGTTAAGCCCCAAGCTGACGGAGTATCTCGGGCAAAGCATGGTCATCGAAAATCGTGCTGGCGCATCCACCAACATCGGCACCGAATTCGTCGCGCGCTCTGCACCCGACGGTTACACGGTGTTGATGGCCACCACGCCGCACGCGATCAATCCCAGCCTGTTTACCAAATTAAGCTTCGACCCGCTGCGCGATTTCACCATGATCAGCCAGTTGGCGCTGACGCAGAACGTGCTGCTCACGCATCCGTCCTTGCCGGTGAACAACGTAAAGGAATTCGTGGCACTGGCCAAGGCGCGCCCTGGGCAGTTGACGGCCGGCACCTCCGGCGGCACTTCCGCCTTTCTCGCCATTGAAATGCTACGCGCGGCGGCGAAAATCGATGTGTTGAATATTCCGTACAAGGGCGCCGGGCTGGCGCTGAACGACATCATCGCCGGGCATTTGCAGTTTCAGGTGAACACCACACTTGCCACGATTCAGTTTATTCAAACGGGCAAGCTGCGCGCCATCGCCACCTGCGGCAACAAGCGCACCACCACCCTGCCCCACGTACCGACGGTGGCCGAGACCATTCCCGGCTTCGAATCCAGCGGCTGGTATGCCCTGCTGGGTCCGGCGGGCCTGCCGCGCGATGTAACACTCAGGCTGCACGCCGCGTTCAGCAAATCGCTGCAAGCGCCCGATGTCGTGCGCCGCCTGACAGAACAGGGCGTCGAAATCATCGCAGGCTCGCCCGAGGAATTGACCAAACTGATGCCGCTCGAAATCAGCAAGTGGGCGGCCGCTGTAAAAGCCTCGGGGGCGAAGGGGAATTAAAACGCCGGGCGCTTTTTTGCCGTCGGGCGTCAGGTGAGTTCCGCTACCGTGTACCGAAGGTGTGCTGAGGGGCGCACCGCGCCTGACCCGACAGACCGTTTATGACCAGGTATTTGATTACGTAACCTGTTGTTTTAGTTTACAAATTTAAATCCACGCCCATTTGCTGTAACGCACCCTCAGCTGACACGTTATACCACTGACTCGGCTCGCCGCTGGACGCCTTTCCTTAGTCACTTAGTCCTTTGTCCATTTGCGGCAGCCTGACCAACCGTCACACTCGTGTTCACGTTCTCTTGTAGCCCGCGCCGCAAACCTTAAAAGTTCTGTGTACTGGGAACTCTGATGAGAATTCAGGGTATATTGAGCATACGGTTTTCGCTGACAGTAACGCGTTTCAGTATCAGTGCCACCCTCACGCCACTTATGAACCGTCCGCCCCGCCACCTCTCCTATTCCCACGCCGCGAAGATCTTCTTCGCCTGCGTGCTATGCATGGTGTGCGCGATTTCCAGCGGCTGTGCGGGCACTGGCGGTGCCACGGGCGAGTCGCTATTTGCGCCCACGCAAATCAGCGAGATCTATTCTCAAGTCAGTCTGCGGGTAAAGCTCGCGTTTACGCCCAGCGAACGCAAAGATCATTTTGAAAACCCGGAACGCGAGTGCGCCGGGCCCACCGAATTTGAAGAACGCGTGGCGCGCATCGGCGCACGATTGGCCGTCTCTGCCTATCGCGCGCACCCTGGCCTGGTGGAACGCATACCGCGCTTTGTGTTCGCGATTTCCGACAAGCTCGAGCCGGGCGTCGCCTCCACCGCCGGTGGCCTGATCGTGTTGCTGCGACCGGTCAGTGACATATCCCTGTCTGACGACGCGTTGGCCTTTATCATTGCGCGCGAAATGGGCCACGTCATTTCACGCCATCACGAACAAAATACCGCGGTGAGCATCGCCATTTCCGTGGCCGCCACTGTGCTTGCCCCCGCGCTGAATATCGCCAAGCTGCTGGCGTTTGCCACCACCAGCTCGGGCACCGCTGCGGCGGTGACACAAGTCACCAGCAGCGCCGCGTCCTTTGCCGGATCACAAGCCGTGATTGCATCGTACGGAGATCGGCAGCGCCGCGTTGCCGATGGCGTGGCGCTGCGCATCATGCCGCTGGCCGGCTACGATGCCAGAGCGGTACCTGCCGGATTGACGCCGGAATGCCCGCACACCGAGCCGACCAAGTGGCTACGCGAGTTGCAAGAATCGGTCGCACAGCTTGCGCCCATACGTAGTACCAATGGTGCCAATGGTGCCAATGGCGCAAGCGGCATTATCCTTGAGGCCAATGCCGCCGCCAGTGTTGTGCCGCTGTCAGCGCCCGTCGAAGAGCGCGGCACGCCGGCAAATTGACAGCGCGCCCAGCCGTCCCGAACGCAGCTACACCTGTAGCGCAAACTTCTGAAACGTGTGGCAATCTTCCGGCGCGCGGCCCCGGCTAATACCGAATGTCCATGTGACTTCACTCACGTAGATATCCTTCTTCGAGTCCAGCGCCAGACCATGCGGCGCGACAAAGCTGCCCGGCGCGGCACCATCAGGCGTGCCCCAGCGCGACAGCAACTTGCCTTTGGGATCGAAAACGCTGAAGCGCGCATGCCGCATTTTGGTGACGGGGCCGAAGCTGTAGGAAACATCCCCTTCGTGCCACGCCAGCTCGGTGACGTAAACATTGCCGTTGGCATCGAACGCTACATGCGTGGGGCGCTGCGTGTCGGTCCATTGTTCGAGGAACTCGCCGTCCGGGCTGAAAATCTGAATGCGGTCGATTTCGCGGTCGCACACGAACACGCGTCCGTCCGCTGCACAGGCGATGCCATGTGGCAGGCGAAACTGGCCGGGGCCATCGCCCGGCTCGCCCCACGAGCGGATCAATTGCCCCGTCGGCGAGAAGATATGCACACGCGCGTTGCCGTAGCCGTCGGAGATGTAAATCTGCCCCTTGGCGCCAATGGCAATGTTCGTTGGGCGGTTAAACGGCGGCCCCGCGCGCAGGATCGAACCGGTGGTTTTGCCGTCGTAGCCAGTATCCGAAGGCGTGTTCATCGTGCCCATGGTCATCAGCAGTTTGCCTTCGCGGGTGTATTGGCGCACGGTGTGGTTGCCATCATCGGTGGCGAATATCGTGCCGTTGGGCGCGACATAAATGCCATGCGTGCGCATGGTGAAATCACCCTTGCCCCAGGTGCGTTTGTAGTTGCCCTGGCGGTCGTAGATGATCACCGGGTTTTCGCCGCGGCACATCAGGTAGACATAGTCTTCCTGATCGACGGCGACACCCGCCACGTCACGATGGGCAAAGCCCTTGGGCAGTTGCTCCCAGTTTTCCACTACTTGATATTTCACGGTGTCGGCCATGCTGTTCTCCCTTGAAGTTGGTGATATCTACGATCAGCGATTATTGATGGCAAAACGTCCCGGCCCGATGAGCATGATCACCAGCCCGGTCAACAGAAAAAACCCCTGCAACTCCAGCGCCCAGCCGCCGCTCTTACCCAGATCAAACAATTGCTTGGCGTGCGACAGCGTGATGGCAAAAATCATGTTGATCACAATAATCGCGGCCCCCACGCGCGCGTAGTAACCGATGATCACCAGTAGCGGCGCAAAAATTTCACCGATGTACACGCCGTAGGCCACCCACGCCGGCAAGCCAAGACCGGCGAGCGAGGTTTCGATGCCGCTGACGCCCTTGGTGATTTTGGCGTAGCCGTGAAACAGCATGAACACGCCCAGCATCAGGCGCAACAACAGCTTTCCCGTGCTGTCGGAAATCGAATAGACAGGCTGTCTGGCCATACGCTGCTCCTGACGTTAGTTCACGCCCTGCCGGTACTGCGCAGTGCCAAACAGGATATCGCGTTCGGCGTCGGTGGGCGCGCGATCATGCGCCTTGCGTTCATCGGCCAGCAATGCGAGCCCGCGTTGCACCGCCGGACGCGCGAGGATTTCCTCGAACCAGCGCTGCACATGTGGATACAAGGCCATATCCACGCCGCGCCGTTCGGGGTTGATGATCCACGGCCAGGTGGCAATATCCGCGATGGTGAATTTGTTGCCCGCCAGATACGCGGTCTGGCCGAGCTGATGATTCATCACCTTGTGCAGGCGATTGACTTCGTTGGTGTAGCGATCAATCGCGTACTGCTGCACTTCCGTGGTATACGAACGGAAATGCCCGGCCTGGCCAAACATCGGCCCCACGCCGCTCATCTGGAACATCAGCCATTGCAACGTGGTGTACTTGGCGGCAGGTTCGTACGGTAAAAACTTGCCGGATTTTTCCGCCAGATAAATCAGGATCGCGCCGGATTCATACAAGGTAAACGGCTTGTCGCCAGGGCCGTTGCGGTCGATGATCGCGGGAATTTTATTGTTCGGATTGATCTTCAAGAACTCGGGCTTGAACTGATCGCCCGCACGCGTATTGACCGCGTGCACGGTATACGGCAGCCCGGTTTCTTCCAGCATGATGTGTACTTTGCGGCCATTGGGCGTTGGCCAGGTGTAGAGGTCTATCACAAAATATCCTTATAAAACAATTATTTACGAACTATTATCGCTACGACTTCACGGTGTATCGCGCAACCTGCGCTTCATCGACCTCCACACCGTGTCCGGCGCCTGTGGGTCGCGACATCATGCCGTTGCTTATCACGATGGGGTTTTTCACGATGTCATCCACCAGATAGTGATTGGTGATCGACACGCCCCAGTTCACATTCGGCGCAACACAACCCATGTGGATGATGGTCGCGGCACCCACGCTGGTTTCCGCCACCTTGCACGCGAGATTGATATTCAGCCCCAGCGCCGCGCACACGCTCATCGCGTGCACCGTGGCGCTGACGCCGCCAAGCTTGATGGTTTTGAGATTGGCGCCCTTGATCGAACCCGCGCGCGCCATCTGGATAATCGTCGCCACGCTGCCCAGCGACTCGTCACCATTGAGCGGCACCGGCGACAGGCGCGCCAGCTCGGCCATACCGTCGTAGTCATCATCACGCAGCGGCTGTTCGAGAAACAGCAGATCCGCCTCGCGCGAGCGTTCGACAAAAATGCGCGCACTGCGAAAATCCATGCCCATGTTGGCGTCAGCGCACAACACCACTTCTCGGCCTATGGCTTTGCGTATGGCGACCGCCGCGTCGGCCTCGTCGAACGGGTTTTTAATACCGACTTTCAGCTTGAAAAACTTGTAGCCTTCGGCGATTTTTTTGTGCGTCTCGGCGATATCGTCTTCGATTTTCGGATTGCCCAACAGATACATCGCGGTGATGTCATAACGCAGCGCGCCGCCGTACATATCCGATAGCGACACCTTCAAATGCCGCCCGGCGAGATCGGCAATCGCCGCGTCCACCGCACACTTCGGCCCGCCGTTGTGATGCAAGGCATGCGCACAGATATAGGCGAGTTCGGCGCGCTTCAAGGCATCCTTGCCGATCATCAGCGGTGCCAGATGTTCGTTCACCGCCGCCACCATGCCGGGCAACACGTCGCCGGTCATGGTCGGCGCGACCGACGCCTCGCCCCAACCCACCAGGCCATTCGCGGCTTCGGCGCGCACCAACAGGTTGTAGGAAACCTCCAGCCGCACGCCGGCCATGATCACCGGCTTCTTTAACGGAATGGCAATAGGGATGGCGTCGATGCGTTTGATGATCAACGGCTTTGCTTCAGTGCGTGTTGTGGTCACCGATGGCTGCGTGGTATCAGGAACCATAAAGTACTCTCCAGAGAAACGATTCAGATGTGAGGCTGATTATAGTCCTGCGCTTGTGAGCGGCGGCAACGGCTGCAAGTCGTCCAACGCCACCAGTGGCAGCACCACATGCGACGCGCGTGTGGCATCCACATACACGGTATTGGTGGCGATGCGCCTGGTGAGGCCACGGCCTTGCGGCTCGCCGGTGTTCCAGTTCAGATCGTAACGCGGAAAATTACTCGACGAAATATCGATGCGTATACGATGCCCCGCTTTGAACAGATTGCCAATGGCAAACGGCTCGATGGTGATTTCACAGACCGCGCCCGGCGTCATCATCTCCGGCTTTTCCCATGAATTGCGATAACGGCAACGCAATATGCCGTCGCACAGATTCATCGCATAGCCGCGCGGATAATCTTCGTTCGGCGGATAGACATCAATCAACTTGGCGGTGAAATCGGTGTCGATGCAGTCCGACGACACCTGCAGTTTCACCGTGACCGGCCCGGCAATTGCCACGTCTTCCGTCAGCGGCGGGGTTTCAAACACCATCACATCGGCGCGCGCGGCCAGCGGCATGCCAGGATTGGTACAGCCGAAGAATCGATCTGCCTCGCGTTGATCGAACGCGCCGCCTTCAAACACCGGCATGCCCGAAGTCAGTGGCCCGCCGATAGTCGGCACCGGATTCGACGGATCGTAATTGAACGACACCGGCTCGCCGTTGATGGCGGGCTTTTGCATCGACAATCCGCCATCCGCCTGCAAATAAAACGGTGTAAATTTCACCGTCGGCAGCGGCCAATCATCACCCGTGATCCAGCGACCACCGTGCTGCATGCGGCCCACGTCGCTTTTGCGCCCCGAGCCGCCACCCATCAGAAAGAGGCGCACCGCAGGTTCTTTGTCCACGCCATTTTCGACGCCACGCACCCAGTGGTCGAACCAGCGTAGCCGCAGATCGCGCCAATTCTTCGCCACGTTGCCGTCAATGGTGGAAGCCTCGCCGAAATCCACGTCGCCCGACCACGATTTTGATCGGTCGCCATGTGTCCACGGCCCCATGATGAGGCGCACCGGGCCGCGCTTGCGTTTTTTTAGACCCACGTAATTGTCAGTGGCAGTGCGTACGTAAGCATCGTACCAGCTCGACATGTGTATCTGCGGCACGTCAGCGAACTGGTCGTACCAACCTTCGGTGTAGATGCCCAGCTGCTTCCAGTAATCATCGAACTCGCCGTGCGTCCATTGCTCAAACAGATAGTCTTCGTACTCCGGTGCCCATTTCACCGGCGATTGGCCGGGCTTCCACGGCATGCGCTTGAACCAGGTAATCAGGTCTTCGGCGGCCAGCGCCTCGCGCACGCGCACATCGGTGTGCGCCAGCAGGCTTTCCTTCGCCTGATTGAAGGCCCAGGTCACCTGCTTCATTTCAAACGCGCCGCCGCTGCGGATGCCCGACTGATACGCATTCGAAAATCCGCCGCAATCCACCACCATCGCAGCCAGCGCCTGGGGGGCGAGGCACGCCAGCGCCACCTGCGTATGCGCGGCGTACGACAGGCCCATCGTCACCACTTTGCCGTTGCACCACGGCTGTTGTTCGATCCATTGCACGGTGTCAAAACCGTCTTCGCCATCGGAGAGATATTTGACGAACTCGCCCTCGGAGCCATGCCGACCGCGGCAATCCTGATACACCACCACGTAACCATGACGCACAAAATGCGCGGCGACATCGGGGCGCGGACGCGCTTTGGTTTCGCCACGATCCACCTCAGAACGCGAGGCGCGCGATTTGCCGTACGGCGTGCGTTCAAGAATCACCGGGAATTTCCCTTCCGCGGCCTTGCCGCCACGTGCCGGGCGATAAATATCCGTGGCCAGTTTTACGCCATCGCGTGCAGCGATCATGCGGTCGGTTTCGGCGAGGACTTCGTATTCGATGGATGGGTTCATAGAAGCGGTTATGGGTCGAGAAATAGGTTCCGGCGCGATGCACGCGTGAGGTACAACCACGTATTCGACAGCCCGGCACAGTACGCGAACATTCTAACCCGCGCGCTGTGTGGGAGCGCAGCAAGAGCGGCCTGTCATGAGCCAACAAGGGTAAAATGCGCCGGGCGAAAAATCCGCTGCGTCAGCATTAATCACACACGGCGGACTGTCGTCGTAAAGCACCCGCAAAGCGTTAAACGATGGCGACGCGCGGTGCCCACGGCAAGCACTCCGCACACGCATAAAATATTTGTTTAAAAACAATAACTTACATAATCCAAGATGATTCTCTACGCGCTCACGATTTTTACCAGCGCGTTCCTGCTGTTTCTGGTCCAACCTATCCTGGCAAAGCAAGTCCTGCCGTGGTTTGGCGGATCTGTTGCAGTGTGGACGACGTGCATGGTGTTTTTCCAGTTTCTGCTGCTGTTCGGTTACGCCTATACTGATTTCACCACGCGCAAAATGACGCCGCGCAATCAGTTGATCCTGCACTCGGTGCTGCTCGTCATCAGCCTGCTGTCGCTGCCGATCATTCCCGATGTGTCGTGGAAGCCCGCCGGCAACGAAGACCCGACCTGGCGCATTCTCGGCCTGCTCGCCTTCACCATCGGCCTGCCGTATTTTCTGCTGTCCACCACCGGGCCGCTGGTGCAGGCGTGGTTTGCGCGCACGCATTTTTCCAGCTCTGTGTATCGATTGTTCGCACTATCGAATTTCGCCTCGCTGCTGGCATTGATTTCGTATCCGTTCGCGGTGGAGCCCTGGGTCACCACCCAGGTGCAGTCGTACGGCTGGAGCGCGGGCTACGTGCTGTTCGTGGTGGTGTGCATCAGCGCCGGTATCTACAGCCTGCGTGCGCACACGGCGGCGCAGGCGGAGGCCACGACACAAGCGGCAGACGACGGCCCGCCGCCCACTTGGGCGCATTACGGCCTATGGCTGCTGCTGTCCGCCATGGGGTCGTTCATGCTGCTGGCGGTAACCAATCACATCACGCACGATGTCGCCTCGGTGCCGTTTTTGTGGCTGCTGCCGCTGACGATTTACCTGATTACTTTCATCCTGTGTTTTGAAGGGCGCGGCTGGTACAAACGCATTTACTTTATCGGGCCGCTGATCGTGGTGGTGTGCGCGCTGGCGTGGTTCCTGCACGAAGAAGGCGGCATCATGGATTTCAAGATCGCCGTGCCGCTGTTCAGCGCCGGGCTCTTTATCATGTGCATGTTCTTCCACGGCGAGCTGGCGGCGATGAAGCCCGCGCCGCGTTATCTCACCACGTTCTTTTTGATGGTATCGCTGGGTGGCGCGCTGGGCGGCGTGGTGGTCGGGTTTATCGCGCCGAAGTTCTTCAACACCTATTACGAGTTCGGCATCGGCCTGGTGGTCACGCTGCTGCTGGCAGCATGGCTGTCGCTGAGCCATATTGCCAACGTACCGCTGGCGCGGCTGGTGCCCATGGCGATACTGGTGACGACCGGCTTCACCGGCTTTCACGTCTATCACTACATTCATGCGTTATCGAACGACGCGCGGCTGATGAGTCGCAATTTTTACGGCACGCTGCGCGTCAAGGACACCGGCCCCGACACCAGCGAAACCGCGATGCGGCGCCTGATGCACGGTGCCATCATGCACGGCGAGCAATACCTGCACAAAGACAAACGCCACCGGCTGACCACCTATTACACCGAATCCAGCGGCGTCGGTTACGCCATCAACCACTTCAAGGAAGCGGGGCCAGTGCGCCTGGGCGTCGTTGGCTTGGGTACGGGCACTATTGCCGGTTATGGCCGCGCGGGCGACGTGGTGCGCTTTTACGAAATCAACCCGGAAGTCATTGAGGTCGCGCGGCGCGATTTCAACTTCATTTCCGACAGCAAGGCGCAGGTGGACACCGTGCTCGGTGATGCGCGCCTGACCATGGAGCGCGAAAAGCAGCAGCAGTACGACGTGCTCGCCATTGACGCCTTCTCCAGTGACGCGATACCCGTGCATCTCATCACCCGTGAAGCGATGGCGATTTACCTGAAGCACATCAAACCCGACACCGGCGTGGTGGCATTTCATGTCACCAACCGCTTTCTGAAACTGGCGCCGGTGGTGGAGCAAATCGCCAAGACCTATGGCTTACAGGTCGCGCTGGTCAGCGACGACGACACCGGCGGCGACGCGTCGCGCACAGATTGGGTGCTGCTCACGCGCAACAAAAAGCTGCTGGAAGATAAAAAAATCAAAGACAACACCAGCGAGATTTCGCCGATTCCAGGCTTGCGTCTATGGACGGACGACTTTAATAATCTGGTACAGATACTGAAGTAGCGCGTCGCTCTTTCTGCAACAAACAAAACCTCCACCGCAAAGGCGCAAAGAACTCCCGCAAAGTAATGCACTTCTTTGCGTTTCCTTTGCGTCTTTGCGCCTTTGCGGTGGAGCCGTTCTTTTCCGTTTTGTATGGGCGAATCTCTTGCGTTAGAATAGGGTAATAATTTCCTTTTAAAACAATTAGTTATGAGAATCCTCACTCACTTTATCGTAGTATTTCTTACCGGCGTGTTGATCGTCAACGCACACGCGCAACCCGTGTCCGCCACCGACGCGCGCGGGCTGCCTACCTTGGCGCCGCTGGTCAACGAAGTCACGCCAGCGGTGGTGAACATTTCCGTCGTTACGCGCCAGCCAATGGAAAACAATCCGCTGTTTCGCGACCCGTTTTTCCGGCGCTTTTTCGGCATCCCCGATCAACAACCGCAACAACGCGAACAGGCCGCCGGCTCTGGTGTCATTGTCGACGCCGCACGCGGTTACGTGCTCACCAACAATCACGTGATCAAGGACGCCGAGCGCACCATCGTCACGTTAAAAGACCGCCGCCAGTTCACCGCCAAGCTGGTGGGCACCGATCCGGGCACCGACATCGCCGTGCTGCAAATCGAGGCCCCCAACCTGAGCGCACTGAAAATCGGCGACTCCGACAATCTGCAAGTCGGCGACTACGTGCTGGCCATTGGCAACCCCTTCGGCATCGGGCAAACGGTGACCTCCGGCATTGTCAGCGCGCTGGGCCGCAGCGGGTTGAACATTGAGGGCTACGAGGATTTCATCCAGACCGACGCCTCGATCAACCCCGGCAACTCTGGCGGCGCGCTGGTCAATTTGCGCGGCGAACTGATCGGCATCAACACCGCCATCATCGGGCCTTCAGGCGGCAACGTCGGCATCGGCTTTGCGGTGCCCGCCAACATGGCGCGCGCGGTGATGAACCAGATCATCCGCCACGGCGAAGTACGCCGCGGACGGCTGGGCATCGAAATGGCCGATCTCACCACCGAGCTTGCCAAAAAACTCGGCGTCAACACGCTCGACGGCGCCGTGATGGCCGTGGTGCAGCCCGGCTCGCCCGCCGACAAGGCGGGTCTGCGCGAAGGCGATGTGGTCACCGCATTAAATGGCCGCACCATCCGCAACGTCGCTGAATTGCGCGCACGCCTCGGTCTCACGCCCATCGGCGAAGAAGTCGACATGCGCGTCAACCGCGGCGGCAACGTGCGCAACGTGCGCGCGCGCATCGCCGCGCCCGATGTCTCCACCGGCGAAGGCCTGGCTATCCCGCAATTGCCAGGGTTGCGCGTGATCGAAATCCAGCGCGGCAGTCCGCTGTTCCAGCGTCTGCAGGGTGGCGGCCTGGTGGTATCCGCCGTCGAGCAAAACAGCGCGGCCTGGGTGGCGGGCTTTCGCCCCGGCGACATTATTTACGCGGTCAACCGCCGCCGCACGAACACCGCCACTGAACTACAAGCCGCGTTGCGCGGTGCGCAGAGTTACGCCGTGGGGTTACTGCGTGGCGACTTTAATCTGACCATCATGCTGCGCTGACATTGACGATTCTCGCGGACAAAACCGAACCCCTGCACCGCAAAGGCGCAAAGGAAACGTAAAGAAAATCCGAGTCAGGTTTTCTTTGCGTGCTGTTCTTTGCGCCTTTGCGGTGAGATGTTTGAAATCATCTCACTCCGCCCGTATTCCCGTATCGCGAATAATCTTCGCAAAGCGCTCGATCTCGACGCGCGTAAAGCTTGCGAGTTCCGCTGGCCCGCCTACCAGCACATCGATACCGAGATCGGCGAAGCGCTCTTTCACATCGGGTAGTTGCTGAATGCGCCGCACTTCGCCAGTCAACTGAGTAAGAACCGCCTGCGGCACGCCCGTATTGGTCACCAGGCCCCACCACGAATCGAAGGCATAGCCGGGAATGCCCGATTCCGCCACCGTCGGCAAGTTGGGCGCGAGCGGTGTGCGTTTGGCACCAGTGACCGCCAGCGTGCGCAGGCGACCGGTTTTCATGTGCGGGAACACCACCGGCATGCTGGCGAAAACAAACTGGATTTGCCCCGCCATCAAATCCGTCACCGACTGCCCGGTGCCCTTGTACGGCACGTGCGCGATGTTGACCTTGGCCATCACGCGAAACATTTCGCCGCAGATGTGCGCCGGCGTGCCCACGCCGCCCGAGCCATAGTTCAACTGGCCGGGCCGCGATTGCGCGAGCTTGATGAACTGCGGCACGGTTTGCACCGGCAGCGACGGATGCACCACCAGTGCCGTCGGCCCCACCGCGAGTTTGGCGATGGGCGTGAAATCCTTCATCAACTCATAGCCAGGGTTTTTGAACAACGTGGCATTGATCGCCGCCGTCACACTGGTGATGAGCAACGTGTAACCATCCGGCGCCGCGCGCGCCGCCACCTGCGTACCCAAGTTGCTGCCCGCACCGGGCCGGTTTTCGACGATCACCTGATTGGGAAAACCTTCTGATAGCCGTTGCGCCACGATGCGCGCAATCAAGTCGCTGGAGCCGCCAGCAGGAAACGGCGCTATCAGACGCACCGGTTTCACCGGGTAGTTTTGCGCATACAAAGGTAGACTAAGCGGCAGACTGAACGCCACCAGCAACCCCAACCCCAAGCCGCGCGCAGTCACCGCATGCGCCCCGGACGTGCCCTTAGTAACCTCCAGCTTCATCTAAAATAATCTTTTTAAAACACATACTTACAATTAACCATCCCGCAGAGGGCCACACTGTAACACGGCCCTTTAGCTCTTCACATTCTCTCATCACATACCACCACCCCCATGAAAATTCACACCAACCACATCGACATCCATTACGACATCGCTGGCAACCCCAACGGCCCCTGGCTCACGCTCAGCCATTCGCTCGCCTGCAATCTGCACATGTGGGACGACCAGATGGACGTGCTCACGCAACAATACCGGGTGCTGCGTTTCGACACGCGCGGCCACGGCCACTCCAGCGCGCCAGCGGGCGACTACACGCTCGATCAAATGGCCGACGACGTGAAAGGCTTGTTCGACGCGTTAGGCATCACGCGCACGCACTGGGTGGGTCTGTCGATGGGCGGCATGATCGGGCAAACTTTCGCCCTCAAATACCCCGGCGTGTTTCACAGCCTGGTGCTCGCTGACACCACCAGCCGCCGTCCACCCAACGCCGCGCAGATGTGGGGCGAACGCATCACCGCCGCGCGCGCGGGCGGCATGGTCGGCGTGCTCGACAGCACGCTCGCACGCTGGTTCACCGCGCCCTACAAGGCCAGCGCCACAGAGGTGATGACACGCATCGGCGCACAAATTCTTTCCACCCCGGTGGATGGCTTCGCTGGCGCCTGTGCCGCCATC
>CAMBGJ010000035.1 GCA_945865805.1 Bordetella parapertussis | reverse complement strand
CGTGCAGTTTCTTGGCGCGTTTAACGACAATGTTTACAAGAACGCGCTGGTGATCATGCTCACGTTTCAGGCGGCGAGCATGACCACCATGAGTTCCGCGCTGCTGGTCAACCTGTGTGCCGGGCTGTTTATTCTGCCGTTTTTTCTGTTCTCGGCGACGGCGGGGCAGTTGGCGGACAAGTACGAAAAGGCGATGCTGACGCGGCTGGTGAAAATCTTCGAGATTGTCATCATGGTCGTCGGCGCACTGGGATTCTATTTTCTGAATCTTGCGCTGCTGTTTACCGCGCTGTTCATGATGGGCATGCATTCGACAATGTTTGGTCCGGTGAAGTATGCGTACCTGCCGCAGCATCTGAAAAAAGACGAATTAGTCGGTGGTAACGGATTGATTGATGCGGGCACTTTTATCGCGATTTTGCTCGGCACCATACTCGGCGGCACGTTGGTGGGGATGAAGCCTTACGGCACGCTGTGGGTGTCGGGTGCAGCGATCGTGGTGGCGGTGGCGGGTTACTGGTTTAGCCGCGGCGTACCAGTGTCGCCGGCGCCATCGCCGACACTGAAAATCAACTGGAATCTGATTACTGAAACCTGGGCCAACCTCAAATTTTTACGCACCAATCGCACGGTGTTTTTGTCGATACTCGGCATTTCGTGGTTCTGGTTTTATGGCGCGATGTTCCTGAGCCAGTTTCCCAATTACACCAAGGATGTGCTGGGCGGGGGCGAGCATGTGGTGACGCTGCTGCTGGCGGTGTTCAGCGTCGGCATCGGCGCGGGTTCGCTACTGTGCGAGAAGTTGTCAGGCCACAAGATTGAAATCGGGCTGGTGCCGTTCGGGTCCATCGGACTGACGATTTTTGCCATCGATCTTTATTTTGCATCGCCGGTTACGCACGGCACAGCCAGCTTACCGATGGGCGCGATGGCGTTCCTGCAACAGGCCGGGAGTTGGCGCGTGCTGTTCGATCTGCTTATGATCGGCATTTTCGGCGGCTTTTATATTGTGCCGCTCTACGCGTTGATACAAAGCCGCAGCGAACCCAGCCACCAGTCGCGCGTGATCGCGGGCAATAACATCATGAATGCATTTTTCATGGTGATCGCGGCTGGGGTGGCGATACTGGGCTTGAGTTTCGGCATGACCATTCCGCAGTTGTTCCTGTTGACGGGCGTGCTCAATCTGCTGGTGGCGATCTACATCTACACGCTGGTGCCGGAATTCCTCATGCGCTTTTTGGTGTGGCTGCTGATTCACTCGATTTACCGGTTGGAGAAAAACGGCATCGAGAATATTCCCGAGGAAGGAGCGGCAATGCTGGTGGCCAATCACGTGACCTTTATTGATGCCTTGATCGTTGCCGCAGCGTGTCCCAGGCCGACGCGTTACGTGATGGATCATCGGCGCTTTAACAAGCCTCTACTACGCTTTTTGTTCAACGCCACGCGTTCGATTCCCATAGCTTCAGCCAAGGAAGACCCCGAGCTGCTACAAAAGGCTTACGACGAAATCGCCCAAGGGTTGGAGCAGGGCGATTTGATCTGCATCTTTCCCGAGGGCGGCTTGACCAAGGACGGCGAAATCCAGCCGTTCCGCGCCGGCATCAAACGCATTATCGATCGCACACCGGTGCCGGTGGTGCCGATCGCGTTGCGTGGCCTGTGGAACAGCTTTTTCGGGCGGCAGGGCGGCGCGCTGATTGCGCGGATATTTCGTCTGGGGCTGTTCGGCAAAGTCGGCATCTCCGTGGGCACGCCGGTGCCGGCTTATGGCGTTACCCCGGAAGGCTTGCAGGCGCTGGTCACTCGCTTGCGAGGGGCCGAAAAATAGTCATATAAAACAAACACATAGGAGATTGCCATGTGGTTTGTTGGAATGTTAGTCGGGGCCGTGATCGGCGGCATCGGTAACGGCGGCGGCATCGTGATTGGCGGCGTCGTCGGTCTTATTCTCGGCGGCGTTATCGGCAATAAGTTGAAGCAGAGTCAGGCCGCCGAGGCGCGTATTGCTACGCTGGAAGGCGCCGTCAAGCAATTGGCGGAGCGCGTCAAAACGCTGGAAAGTGGAGCGCCGGTCACCACGGCGCACTCGCTGGAGTCGCAGGCATCGCAGGTATTGGCGGTAACGCCGCCGGTGCCGGAAGTGCCGATACCGCCAATCGTCGCAGAACCGCTAACCACCGCGACGGCCGCGACGCAATCAATCGAGGCCGTATGGGCGGCGGACACGCGTGCGGAAGCTTCGGTACCGCTGGAGCCCGTGCAACCGCCCCAACCGCGCAAGCCCTCGGCGCTATGGAATTTTTTCTTTGGCGGCAACATGCTGGTGCGCGTGGGCATCATGGTGTTGTTTATTGGCGTCGCGTTTTTGCTCAAGTACGCCACTGACCGCGGTTTTGTGCCCATCGAACTGCGGTTGGCTGGCGTGGCGGCAGGCGGTATTGCGTTACTGGGGCTGGGCTGGCGGTTGCGTCACAAGCGTGCCGACTACGCGTTGATGCTGCAGGGTGGCGGCATCGGCGTGTTGTATCTCACCGTGTTCGCCGGGCTGCGGCTGTACGCCTTGTTGCCGCCCACGCTGGCGTTTATTTTGCTCGCGGCCATTGCCTTTTTTTCAGCGCTGCTGGCTATCGTGCAGGATTCCAAGGCGCTGGCGATTACGGGTGCTGCGGGTGGTTTTCTCGCCCCTTTGCTGGCTTCCACGGGCGGTGGTAGCCACGTGGCGCTGTTCAGCTTTTATGCGGTTCTGAATACGGGCATTTTGTTTATTGCGTGGCACAAAGCGTGGCGCGAATTGAATCTGGTGGGCTTTGTGTTCACCGCGCTGATCGGCCTGGTGTGGGGCGTGGAGCGTTATCGGGCGGAATTGTTTGCCACCACTGAACCATTTTTAATTTTGTTTTTCTTGATGTACGTGGCGATGGCGGTGTTGTTTGCGCTGCGCCGGGCACCATCTTTGGTGCATTACGTCGACGGCACGATAGTGTTTGGCGTGCCGCTGTTTGCCTTTGGCCTGCAAGCCGCGATGATGAAGGGCACCGAATTCGGCGCGGCGATGAGCGCGCTGACACTGGCGGCGTTTTATCTGACGCTGGCGAGCGTGCTGCATGCCAGGCAGCGCGACACGTTGCGGCTGTTAGTGGAATCGTTTCTCGCGCTGGGCATCGGCTTTGCCACGCTGGCGGTGCCGCTGGCGCTAGATGCACGCTGGACATCGGCGGTATGGGCGGTAGAGGGCGCGGCCATCGTGTGGGTGGGCATACGGCAGAATCGCCTGCTGGCGCGTAGCTTCGGCATGTTTTTGCAAATCGCCGCTGGGCTGGCGTTTTTGTCGAAGATCCACGACACAGTGGATGCGGAACGGCTGTTGCCGTTGCTCAACGCGAAATTTCTCGGCTGCGTGATGGTGAGCCTGGCCGCGTTGTTTATCAACTACTACGCTGAGCGGCGCCGCGACGTGGTAGGCAATCAAGAACGCGTGGTCACGCGCCTGTTGTTCGTGTGGGGCGCGGTGTGGTGGTTTGTCGGCGGGGTCCTGGAAATCGAGCGGCATGTTGGCGGCAACGCGGCATGGAACCCGGAGTTGGCGTTCTTCGCGCTGTCGTGCGCGGTGTTTGCCGCGCTGTGGCAGCGCCTGGATTGGCTGATGGCGCGCTACGCTGCACTGGCGCTGTTGCCGATGATGGCCGCGTCGCTGATGGCCTTCGTCGCCGACCGCATGGGCCACCCGTTTGCCTCGCACGCTTATCTGGGCTGGATGCTCATGTTCGCGGTGCATTTCTGGATCTTGCGCAAACACGAATCGCCCGAATTTGAAAACGCCAAATGGCGCGAATGGTGGCACGCGGCGGGGTTCTGGCTGTTCGCCATTGTGGCATCGTGGGAATTTGGTTGGCAGATCAACCGCTATGTGCAAGGCAGCGCGGTATGGCCGTTGATCGCGTGGGGCGCAGTGCCAGCAGCGCTGATCGCGACATTCGCGGCGCGCGGCGAGCGTCTGGGCTGGCCGGTGAATGCGCATCGCCGCGCCTATCTGTATCTGGGTAGCGTGCCGCTGGCGGTGTTTTTGCTGGCGTGGATGGTGATCGGCAATAGCGCCAGTACCGGTAGTCCTGCGCCGTTGCCGTACGTGCCGCTGGTGAATCCGTTGGAGCTCGCACTGTTCGGTACGTTGCTGGCGGTAGTGATGTGGTATCTGCTGGTGCGGCGCATGGTGTTGCCCTGTGTCTGGCGGCCATCCGTTAAAGCGGCTCTCACATTGCTCGGCATCGTGGTGTTCATGCTGCTTAACGGTGTGCTGCTGCGCACACTACACCACTACGCGGATGTGCCGTTCCGCTTTGGCGCGATGATGGGGTCTACGCTGGTGCAGGCATCGTTGTCGTTGTTCTGGAGTCTGCTGGCACTGGCGGCAATGTTCTTTGCCACCAAGCGCAGTCTGCGCGCCTTGTGGTTCACCGGCGCGGCATTGCTGGCGGTGGTGATCGTGAAGCTGGTACTGGTGGATTTGTCTAACACCGGTACGGTGGAACGTATCGTGTCGTTTATCGGTGTGGGTCTCTTCTGTGTGGTGATCGGTTATTTCGCGCCAGTGCCGCCGAAGGCCAAGGGCGAGGATCAAAGCGCTGGCAAGCCTGCGGTGCAGGAAGGAGGGGGGTGATGCAAGTATTTGTTTTTATTATGTTTTTTATTTCAACGGCATTGGTTCAGGCGGCCGAAAAACCCACCGATTACGCCTATGGTTTGAAAATCGAAGCCAGCGGCAGCGAGGCGCTATACGATGTGACGCTGCCACCAGCCGTGTATCAAGGCGTGACGCGGCGCGATCTGGGCGACGTGCGCGTATTCAACGGTGCAGGGGAAGTAGTGCCGCACGCGTGGCGTCCGCGCCGCACGGAAAAAGCCGCTGCGGGCGCGAGCGTGGCGCTGACGTTGTTTGCGCTGAAGGCCGCAGTGGATGCCAACGTTGATGGTTTGGCGATCCAGATCACGCGGAACGCCGGTGGTACGATCGGTTCGGTCAGCGTGAATGTCAAAGACGGTGGCAAACAACCAGCCGCACTGGCCACGGTGGCGTATCTGATCGACCTGAACGCGCAGGATCGCGCATTGCGGCATATCGATGTCGAATGGAAAGCGACGGACGGTTTCAGCGGCAAGCTGCGCGTGGATGCCAGCGATGATCTGGCCAACTGGCGCACGTTGGTCAGTGGCGCGCCGCTGCTCAATCTCGATGCCGGTGGTCAACGTCTGCAACAAAAGCGCGTGGAGCTGCCACCGCAAAAGGCGAAATATCTGCGCCTTGCGTGGGTGCGCGAAGGCAACAACGTCATGCCCGAAATCATCACGGCCAGCGGCGAACTGGCGGAAAAAACCATCGAAATCGCACGCGAGTGGAGCAAATTCAGCGCAGTGATGGGTGAAAAGGATAACAAAGTAGGTGAGTATCTATATGATTTAAAAGGACAATTTCCTATTGATCGGTTGCGCCTGGAATTGCCTCAAGCCAATACCATCGTGCAAATCGAAGTGCTCGTGCGCGACAAAGCCGAGCAACCGTGGCGCAGCGTGGCGCGCGGTGTCGCGTATCGCCTGAATCAAGGCGGCGGCGAAGTGCAAAGCACTGACATCCCAATCGGTGCAGCCAGCGAGCGTTGGTTATTAATCCGCGTGGATCAACGCGGCGGCGGCATTGGCAACGGCTTGCTCGTGCTAAATGCCGGCTGGGTGCCGCATCAACTGGTGTTCGCCGCGCGCGGCGCGCCGCCGTATACGTTGGCGTATGGCAGCCGTGGCGTGCAAGCGGGGGCACAACCGATTGAATCATTGATACCGGGTTATCGCGACGATGCGGGTGCGGCAGTGCGCAGCGCGAAAACCAGCTCGCAGCAAACTGTTAACGTGCAAGCAGCACAGGCCGGTGCGCAGACGGGGCAAAAAGCACTAGGGGGCGAAGCCCGGCTGCAAGCGCAATTCGATTGGAAGCGCTGGAGCTTGTGGGGTGTGCTGGGTCTGGGCGTGCTGGTGCTGGGGGGTATGGCCTGGCGGCTGGTGAAGCAGATGGGGCAGAGCAGCGCTAGTGATAAGGGCCATGCGATACGGGACCAATGAACTGCAATGGTTCTCGCGTAACGGGTTCATGGAGTACAATCGTAACCGTTTGTACATAAGCACTATTTATTTGCAGGTAACACTTGTCCATGTCGTATTCCATCGCCTATTTTATCAATCGGCATAAATGCCAGCAAAGCCGATTTTCTGCTGGTTGCACTTGGCGCGAAAAAGGGGCAGGCGTGGATTGAACGTAATCGCGCGCGAATCACCGTGCCAGTGATCAGTCATCTGGGTGCGGTGGTGAATTTTGTCGCTGGCAGTGTGCGGCGTGCGCCCGTGTGGATGCAAAAAAACGGCTTGGAGTGGACCTGGCGGATCAAGGAAGAACCCGGCTTATGGCGCCGCTACTTTGACGACGGCCTGGCGTTGATCAAGTTGCTTCTGACCTACGTTCTGCCTTACGTGTGGTTTTTGCGCACGCACAAGCCAGCTACCGCTGACATCGCATCAGCGTCCGTATCGCTAGACGACAGTGCAAAAACCTACGAAATCCGGCTACACGGCGCATGGATACAACGAAATATCACGCCGCTGCGCGCGGCATTCACCAAGGCCGTTCTATCTGGAAAAGACATACGACTGTAGTTGAGTGCCGCAACCTACATCGACAGCGCGTTTGTCGGGCTGGCGATGTTGTTGTACGGTTACCAGAAGCGACAGGGCAGAAAATTGCTGCTGTCTGCCGCGCCGCCCATGGTTCAGCGCGTAATCACCTATAGCGGCGCGGATTATTTATTGGCCTAGCCGGTTTTCACGGATGGCTACCGAGCAAGCGCCACGGCTACAAGGCAAATAAATCCACAAACTCGTGCACTGGCGTGGCTTCAAGTTTTTTCTGATCACGGCACAAGTTGTAAATCGTGGCGCGCTGCTTGTCTGCGAACTTGCGCGCGAGGTTGGTGCGGAATTTCGCTTCGAGCAACGGGATGCCGTCCTTGCGGCGGCGGCGGTGGCCGATGGGGTATTCCACGGCAACGTTGGCGGTTTTGCTGCCATCCTTGAAGAACACCTGAATCGCATTGGCGATGGAGCGTTTTTTCGGATCGAGATAGTCTTTGGTCCAGGGCTTGTGCTCGACACACACCATCTTTTCGCGCAGCGCATCCACGCGCGGATCGCGTGCGACATCTTCCTCGTAATCGGCGGCGGTGAGGTTGCCCTTAATCAGGCCGATGGCGCACATGTATTGAATACAGTGGTCGCGGTCGGCGGGGTTGTTGAGCGGGCCGCTTTTGTCGATGATGCGGATGGCCGATTCGTGGGTGGTGATAACGACTTTTTTGATGTCGTTGAGGCGATGTCCCACTTCGGGATACAGCCTGACAGCGCACTCCACCGCTGTTTGCGCGTGAAACTCAGCGGGGAACGAAATCTTGAACAACACGTTTTCCATTACATACGAGCTGTAGGCCTGCTTCAACACAAACGGCTGGCCTTTAAACAACACATCGTAAAAGCCCCAAGTCTTGGCGGTCAGCGCGGCGGGGTAACCCATCTCGCCTTTGTGCGCCATCAACGCCAGCCGCACGGCGCGGCTGGTGGCGTCGCCCGCTGCCCACGATTTGCGTGAGCCCGCCTGCGGCGCGTGCCGGTAAGCGCGCAGCGATTGCCCGTCGATCCAGGCGTTCGACACCGCGTTGAAAATTTCATCGTGATTGCACCCCAGCATATGCGCGACCACGGCGGTGGAAGCCACTTTGACCAACACCACATGGTCAAGACCGACGCGGTTAAAGCTGTTCTCCAGTGCGATAACCCCTTGAATTTCATGGGCTTTTATCATGCCGGTCAGTACGTCGCGCATGGTCAGCGGCTTTTTGCCGGCGGCCACGGCGTTGCGCGACAACCAATCCGCAGCGGCTAGTATGCCGCCCAGGTTGTCTGACGGATGCCCCCATTCGGCGGCAAGCCAGGTGTCGTTGAAATCCAGCCAGCGGATCATGCAGCCGATGTTGAACGCGGCACTCACCGGGTCAAGCTGATACGAGGTGCCCGGCACCTTGGCACCGTTGGGCACGATGGTGCCGGGAACAATCGGCCCCATCAGTTTGGTGCAGGCTGGGTAGGATAAGGCTTCCAGCCCGCATCCGAGCGTATCCATCAGACACAAGCGTGCGGTGTTGTAGGCCTCGGCACTTTTTATCACGTATTTCGCCGCGTAGTTGGCGATGTCGGTGATGACTTTGTCGGGTTGGGTGCGGGTGTTGGAGATGGCGGCGGACATTTGAATTCCTAAAGGCTTTTTAACCACAGATGAACACAGATAAACACAGATAACTTCAAAACCAACAGAGTGTGTTCTTGATCTTGACCTTATCTGTGTTCATCTGTGGTCAAATAATTGTTTTTAAGAGGTTTTTTTATCTCTTCTTAATCGGCTCAAACTTGCGATTTTCCGGCCCGGTATAAACGGCCGTCGGTCGTATCAACTTGTTGTCCACGCGCTGTTCAAGCACGTGCGCGGCCCAGCCGGCGGTGCGCGAGATGACGAAGATCGGCGTGAACATAAGCGTGGGCACACCCAGTTTGTTGTAGGACACGGCGGAGAACCAGTCGAGATTCGCGAACATGGTTTTCTCGCGCATCATCACGGCTTCGATGCGGTCAGCGATGTCGTACATTTTCATGTCGCCGGTGTCTTTCGACAATTTGCGCGCGACTTCCTTGATGATTTTGTTGCGCGGGTCGGCGACGGTGTAGACCGCGTGGCCGAAGCCGATGATGGTTTCTTTGTTGCGCACGCGGGTGATGATGTCGGCCTCGGCGTCGTCGGGTGTTTCGTAACGGTTCATCACTTCGAAGCCGACTTCGTTCGCGCCGCCATGCTTGGGGCCGCGCAGTGCGCCGATGCCGCCAACGATGGCGGAGTGCATGTCGGCTCCCGTGCCGGCCACCACGCGGCAGGCGAAGGTGGAGGCGTTGAATTCATGTTCGGCGTAGAGATTCAGCGACGTGTGCATGGCTTTCACCGCAGCCGCTTTGGGCGCCACGCCATTCAACAGATGCAGAAAATGGCCGCCGATGGAGTCGTCGTCGGTTTCGACTTCAATGCGTTTGCCGTTGGTGCTGTAGTGGTACCAGTAGAGCAGCATCGAGCCGAATGAGGCAATCAGCCGATCGGCGATGTCGCGTGCGCCGGGCACGTTGTGATCGTCTTTTTCGGGTAACGCGCAGCCCAGCGCAGAGCAGCCGGTGCGCATGACGTCCATCGGATGCGTGGCGGCGGGAAGGGCTTCGAGCACGTTTTTGACAACCTGCGGCAAGCCACGCAGGGTTTTGAGTTTGGCTTTGTAATTGGCGAGTTCGGCGGTGTTGGGTAATTTGCCGTGGATCAGCAGGTAGGCGATCTCTTCGTACTCGCAGGTTTCGGCGATGTCGTTGATGTCGTAGCCGCAATAATGCAGATCGTTGCCGCTGCGCCCTACGGTGCACAGCGCAGTGCTGCCGGCGGCGATACCGGATAGGGCGACGCCTTTTTTGGCGCGGACGACGGGGGTGTCATTGCTGCTCATGATGGTTTCCTTTCGCGTGTGATGCTAATCGAAAATAATCGAAAACAAAAAAGCGGACGCCCAAAGGCAATCCGCTTTTATCAATTAAAACAAATACTTAGCCTAACAGGTGTTTGATGGCGTCACGCTCTTCCTGCAATTCCTTCAACGTCGCCTGCATACGCCCGCGGCTGAACTCGCTGACGTCGATGCCTTTGACGATGTCAAATTTGCCGCCCTTGCAGGTGACCGGATAACCGTACATCACGCCCTCGGGAATGCCGTAGCTGCCGTCGGAGGCGATGCCCATGCTGATCCAATCGCCGTCGCGCGTGCCGAATACCCAGTCGCGAACGTGGTCGATGGCTGCGTTGGCGGCACTGGCGGCTGATGACAGGCCGCGCGCGGCGATGATGGCCGCGCCGCGTTGTTGAATCACCGGAATAAACGTTTTTTCCAGCCAATCCTGATCATTGATCATCGGCCATACTTTTTGGCCGTCGGCCTCGGCGCTAAATACGTCCGGGTACTGGGTGGAGGAGTGGTTGCCCCACACATGCAGCTTTTTCAGGCTGGACACCGGCTTACCGATTTTTTGCGCCACTTGTGACAGCGAACGATTGTGATCCAGGCGCATCATGGCGGTAAAGTTGCTGGGTTTCAAACCCGGCGCATTCTTCATGGCAATCAAGCAGTTAGTGTTGGCTGGGTTGCCCACCACCAGCACTTTGACATCGCGGCTGGCGTGATCGGACAAGGCCTTGCCCTGAGGGCCGAAGATTTTGCCATTGGCTTCGAGCAGATCTTTGCGCTCCATGCCGGGGCCGCGCGGGCGCGCGCCAACCAGCAGTGCGACATCCACATCCTTGAACGCCACGTTCGGATCCGAGGCCGGAATCATGCTGTGCAACAAAGGGAATGCGCAGTCATCAAGCTCCATCATCACGCCGGTTAAGGTCTTTTGCGCTTTTTCGTCGGGGATCTCGAGCAATTGAAGGATCACGGGTTGATCCTTGCCGAGCATTTCGCCGCTGGCGATTCTGAACAGCAGGCTGTAACCGATCTGGCCTGCGGCGCCGGTTACCGCGACGCACATGGGTTTTTTCATGGTGAAACTCCTGGATTTCGGGTCGTAAATAATTCGCGCGTGCTGCAACAGCGTGTGTGCATTCCATCGTGCGCGAGAGAGCGGCGATAATAGCTAACGGCCCTTGCCGGGTCAACTTGACCGGGCCTTGTACTGTAAATTGCGCACCAAAATCGCACCGACGTGGTTGGCCAACTTTATGCTTGGCGCGTGGAACAGCATGGCACAATTAGCGCCGCTCTGCTGTTCCGCAACATGCCGAAAGCTGGTAGAATTTTGCCTCAGCGTTTGAGTCATTGTGCTGCTTGCTACTGTCGCTTTTCGCTGTTGTTCTGTCGTCGTTTCGTTGTAGTTTTGCTGCCTCGTTTCGTTCAGTTCGCCCTGATCGACCTACTGTAAACCGCACGCCGAAAGAAGTCATGTGATGCCCACGAGCCGTCCCAAGCACTTGAATTTAATGGAAATCCGGCTACCGTTGCCGGCCTTTGTCTCCATCTTGCATCGCGTCAGCGGTGCGATTTTATTTTTGATGCTGCCATTGCTGCTGTGCCTGTTGGCCGTCAGCCTCGAGTCCCCACGCTCCTTTCAGGTATTTAAGGGATATGTAAGCAACCCGCTGATGAAAATCGTGCTGCTCGGCCTGCTGTGGGCTTATTTGCATCATTTTTGCGCTGGTATACGCCATTTGGCGCTCGACATGCACCTTGGGCTGGAATTGGCTACCGCGCGTACCACGAGTTATGTGGTGCTGGTAGTAAGTCTGATCCTGACCGCTGCGATCGGGGTGAAGCTATGGTAAATCGTCATGTTAGCGGTGCCCATTACGGCCTACGCGACTGGTTGGCGCAGCGCATCACCGCCGTGGTGATGATCGTTTATAGCGTTTTGTTTGTAGCGATGCTGCTTAAAATGCCGCAGTTCGATTACATCAATTGGTGCGCGATGTGGACTGCGCCGTTCATGCGTGTCGCTACCTTATTGTTTTTATTGAGTTTATTTCTGCATGCCTGGATCGGCATGCGCAATATATTCATGGATTACATTAAAAACACCGGTTTGCGCGTGACGCTCTACGCCGCGGTGATACTTGCCCTAGTGGCGTATGCGGCGTGGGCCGTGCAGATTTTATGGGGTAGGTAATGGCCATCGGTAATATTGCTCGTAGACAGTTTGATGCAGTGGTGGTGGGCGCGGGCGGTTCGGGGCTACGCGCCGCGCTGCAACTGGCGGAATCCAATCTGAAGGTTGCAGTGCTGTCGAAAGTATTTCCAACGCGCTCGCACACCGTGTCGGCGCAGGGCGGGGTGTCGGCATCGCTGGGCAATGAGGAGCCGGACAACTGGCACTGGCATATGTACGACACCGTAAAAGGGTCGGATTATCTCGGTGATCAGGATGCCATCGAGTTCATGTGCCGCAAGGCCTGCGATGCCGTGGTGGAGTTGGAGCACTACGGCATGCCGTTCGACCGGCTCGATAACGGCAAAATTTATCAACGCCCGTTTGGTGGCCACACCAGTAATTATGGCGAACGCGCCATCAAGCGCGCCTGTGCAGCGGCGGATCGCACCGGCCACGCCATGTTGCATACGCTGTATCAGCGCAATGTGCGCGCGCATACACAATTTTTCGTCGAGTGGATGGCGCTGGATTTGATTCGCAACCAGGCGGGCGACGTGCTGGGCGTGGTGGCGCTGGAAATGGAAACTGGCGAAGTGATGATTCTGCAAGCCAAAGCCACGTTGTTGGCGACCGGCGGGGCAGGGCGTATTTATTCCGCCAGCACCAATGCATTCATCAACACGGGTGACGGCTTGTGTATGGCGGCGCGCGCGGGCATACCGCTTGAGGATATGGAGTTCTGGCAATTTCACCCAACAAGCGTGGCCGGCGCTGGCGTGCTGATCACTGAAGGCGTGCGTGGTGAAGGCGGGTTTTTGCTCAACAAAAACAGCGAGCGTTTCATGGAGCGTTACGCGCCCACCGTCAAAGACCTCGCCAGCCGCGATGTGGTGGCGCGCGCGATGGCCACCGAAATCAAAGAAGGCCGTGGTGCGGGCAAAGACGGCGAGTACATCCTGCTGAAACTCGATCACCTGGGCGGCGATGTTATCGACAAACGCCTACCCGGCATCCGCGAAATCGCCAAGAAATTCGCCAATGTCGATCCGGCGACCGATCCGATTCCCGTGGTGCCCACCTGCCATTATCAGATGGGCGGCGTGCCGACAAACGTGCAGGGTCAGGCCGTTATGCCAGATGGCAGCGGCGGCGAAAAAATCATCAAAGGCCTATATGCAGCGGGCGAGTGCGCTTGCGTGTCGGTGCACGGCGCGAACCGGCTGGGCACCAATTCCCTGCTCGATTTGCTGGTGTTTGGCAAATCCGCTGGTGAGCAAGTGGTGAAGGATATCGCGGCAGATGTGAAATCCCAGCCGGATTTGCCTGCCGATGCGGCGGATAAAACCTTGGCACGCCTAGCTCGGCTGGATTCCGCCAGCAGCGGCGAACGTGTGCACGATGTCGGCGGCGAAATGCGCCGTACCATGCAGGCGCACTGTGGCGTTTTCCGCTTCCCCGACAGCATGGCCGAGGGCGTGAAGAAAATGCTCGCCGTTGCCGAGCGCGCGAAAAGCACCTTTATTCAGGACAAGAGCAAGGTGTTCAATACCGCGCGCGTTGAAGCGCTGGAGCTTGACAACCTAATCGAAGTGGCGTTGTCCACAATGATTTCCGCCAACGCACGGCAGGAGTCGCGCTGCGCGCATGACCGCAGCGATTTCCCGAATCGTGACGACAAAAACTGGATGAAGCACACGTTGTGGTTCAAGGAAGGCAATCGTTTGGATTACAAGCCGGTGCAGTTAAAGCCCTTGACGGTGGAGTCGTTTGAACCGAAGGCGCGGGTGTATTAACGTAGTGGACAGTTATCGGTGAATCGGTGAACAGTAAACGGCAGACCACGGTGAAGTTACGGTTAACCGTTCAGTTTAAAAAAGAGCAAAGCGAATATCAGCATGAAATTCAGCATCTACCGTTACAACCCCGACGTGGACGCCAAACCGCGCATGCAGTACTACGATGTGGCGATGGAGCCTACTGATCGTATGTTGCTCGACGCGCTGGTGCGCATCAAGGTGGAGGACGATACCTTTGCCTTCCGTCGTTCGTGCCGCGAAGGTGTGTGCGGTTCGGATGCGATGAACATCAACGGCAAGAATGGTCTAGCCTGCATTACCAAGCTTGCCGACTTGCAGGAGCCGGTGATGATTCGCCCGTTGCCGGGTTTGCCGGTGATCCGCGATTTAATCGTCGATATGTCGCAGTTTTTCAAGCAGTATCACTCGATCAAACCGTACGTGGTCAACGACACGCCGCCGCCGGAAACCGAGCGCCTGCAATCACCGGAAGATCGCGAGGAGTTGAACGGCCTGTATGAGTGCATACTGTGTGCCTGCTGCTCGACTTCCTGCCCTTCGTTCTGGTGGAATCCGGACAAATTCGTCGGGCCGGCTGGTTTGCTCCAGGCTTATCGCTTTATTGCCGACACGCGCGACGAAGCGGTCAACGAGCGTCTGGACAATCTGGAAGACCCGTATCGCTTGTTCCGCTGCCACTCAATCATGAACTGTGTGGATGTGTGTCCGAAGAATCTGAATCCTACCAAAGCCATCGGCAAGATCAAGGATTTATTGATCAAGCGTACGGCTTAGTTGGATGACTTAATTGGGTGAAAAACGCGTGAGCCTGGATGCGCGCGAGCGCGACAGAATTTTGTGGCATTGCCGCCGCGGATTGCTGGAATTGGATTTGGTGCTACAACGGTTTGTAGCCCGGCATCTGGATGCGCTGGATGCCGCACAAACCGAAGTATTCAAAGAATTGCTGGCTTACGAAGACAATGATTTACTGGATATGGTGATGGGCCGTGCAGAGCCGGTGAACGCGCAATTGAATGGTGTGTTGCACCTGCTGCGCTCAGCATAAAAGTTTTTTTAAATCAAATACTTAAGAACTTGCATTAACCTCACGTAACTGGACTTAACTGGAGACTGGTATGACCGAGAAACTGGCAACGCTTTCATTTAGCGACGGCAAACCCTCAGTGGATTTCCCGATTTATAGCGGCAACGAAGGCCCGGATGTCATCGATGTGCGCGCCCTTTACGGCAAAACCGGGCTGTTCACGTATGACCCTGGTTTCATGTCCACCGCAAGCTGCCGTTCGAGCATTACCTACATCGACGGCGACCAGGGCATATTGCAGTATCGCGGCTACCCGATCGAGCAGTTGGCCGAGACCTGCAATTTTCTCGAAACCTCGTATTTGATTCTGAACGGCGAGTTGCCCAACAAGCAGCAACTGGCGGCTTTTACCGATACGGTCACGCACCACACTATGGTGCATGAGCAACTGTCACGCTTTTACAGCGGCTTCCGCCGTGACGCGCACCCAATGGCGGTGATGTGCGGCGTGGTGGGCGCGCTGTCGGCGTTCTATCACGACTCCATCGACATCAATGACGCCAAGAGCCGCGAGATTTCGGCTTTCCGTCTGATCGCCAAGCTGCCGACGATCACGGCGATGACCTACAAATACACGACCGGCCAGCCGTTCATGTATCCGAAGAACAATCTGTCGTATGTAGAAAACTTCCTCTACATGACCTTCGGCACGCCGTGCGAAGAATGGGTGCCGAATCCCGTGCTCACGCGCGCGATGGAACGTGTGCTGATCCTGCACATCGACCACGAGCAGAACGCATCGACCTCGACTGTGCGTCTCGCGGGTTCAACCGGTGCCAATCCGTTTGCCTGCATTTCGGCGGGTATTGCCGCGCTGTGGGGCCCGGCGCACGGTGGTGCCAACGAAGCCGTGTTGAAAATGCTGAATCACATCGGCGACGTGAAGAACATCCCGCAATTCCTGCACAAGGTCAAAGTGCAGGAAGATCACACCATGCTGATGGGCTTCGGTCATCGCGTCTACAAAAACTACGATCCGCGCGCCCGGCTGATTCAGAAGACCTGTCACGAAGTGCTGGAGTCACTCGATCTCAAGGACGACAAGATATTCAAACTGGCGATGGCGCTGGAAAAAGTCGCGCTCGAAGACGAATACTTTATCAAGCGCAAGCTCTATCCGAACGTCGATTTCTACTCTGGCATCGTGTATCAGGCGCTGAAGATCCCCGTGCCGATGTTCACCGCGATCTTCGCGCTGGCACGCACCGTCGGCTGGATTGCGCAATGGAACGAAATGCTCGGCGACAAGGAAGCCAAAATCGGTCGTCCGCGCCAGTTGTTCACCGGCCCGGCACGCCGTGATTTTGTGCCGATGGGCAATCGCAAGTAGGGGTGGAAAAAAAAGCCAGAGGGGTGAGGCGTGGGGTAACGGTATCGCGCCTCACGCTTCACATCCGAGGCCGCACGCAGGTAACGACAAAGGAGTGGCGCGATGATGAAGGAATTCCAGGGTAACTCCTACCTCTACGGTGCCAACGCGCCGTTCATCGAAGCGCTGTACGAATCGTATCTCACTGATCCGCAGTCAGTGGAGCCGCGCTGGCGCGGCTATTTCGATGAACTGCAAAAGCTCGACGACGGCCCGCGCGATGTGTCGCATGCCGAGGTGCAGGAGCGTTTTGCCGCAATGGCCAAGGATAGTCGGCCTGTGGTCGCGAATAGCGGCAGTTTCCAGAAGCAGTTTTCAGTACTACAACTGATCGCGGCCTACCGTTTTCAGGGTTGTCGGGTAGCCGAAGTCGATCCGTTGAAGCGCATCGAAAAGCCGAATATCCCTGAGCTCGACCCGGCGTTCTACGGCCTTTCCGAGGCTGATTACGATACGGTGTTCAATGCTGGCACGCTGCATGGCGCATCGCAGGCCACGCTGCGTGACATCCTGCAGCGGCTGAAAAACACCTATTGCGGCAGCGTCGGCGCCGAGATTATGTATATCTCGGACATCCCGCAAAAACGCTGGCTACTCGAACGTTTTGAGCCGTCGCTTGGACGCCCGAGCTACGACGCGCAGTACAAAAAGCATCTGCTCGAACGCCTCACCGCCGCCGAAACGCTGGAAAAGTATCTCAACGCCAAGTATGTCGGCCAGACGCGCTTTTCATTGGAAGGCGGCGACGCGCTGATTCCGCTGCTGGATAATCTGTTGCAGCGTGCCGGCGCCGCCGGCGTGCAGGAGCTGGTAATCGGCATGGCGCACCGCGGGCGCTTGAATGTGCTGGTGAACACATTGGGCAAGATGCCGGCGGATCTGTTTTCCTCGTTCGAGGGCAAGCAAAATCCTGAGGTGCTGGCTGGCGACGTGAAGTATCACGACGGCCAGTCCTCCAACATCATGACGCCCGGCGGGCCGATGCACGCCATGCTGGCGTTCAACCCGTCGCATCTGGAAATCGTCAATCCGGTGATCGAAGGTTCGGTGCGCGCACGCCAGCACCGCCGCAAGGATTACACCGGCGATCAGGTGCTGCCGGTGGTGATCCACGGCGATGCCTCGATGGCGGGGCAGGGCGTGGTGATGGAAACCTTTAATCTGGCCGAGACGCGCGGCTACGGCACCGGCGGCACGGTGCATATAGTCATCAACAATCAGATTGGCTTCACCACCTCCGACCGGCGCGATGCGCGCTCGACGCTGTATTGTTCTGATGTGGCGAAAATGCTTGAGGTGCCGATTTTCCATGTCAACGGCGACGACCCTGAAGCCGTGTGTTTTGTCACCGAGATCGCACTCGATTACCGCATGAAGTTTCACAAGGACGCGGTAATCGATCTGGTGTGCTACCGCCGTCTCGGCCACAACGAGCAGGACGAGCCAATGGTGACGCAGCCGCTGATGTACAAGCGCATCCACGGCCATCCCACACCACGTAAAGTGTTTGCCGACCGACTCACGCGTGAAGGCGTGATAACCGAGGCCGACGCTGAAGCCGCCGTGGCCACTTGTCGTGACGCGCTCGATCGTGGTTATCACACCAATCAGACGATCCTCTCGAATTACAAACCGCCGTTCGAAGCCAACTGGGCACCGTACAAGGGTGCCAAGTGGAACGAAAACGACGACACGCGACTGCCGCTGGAAACCCTGCAATCGCTGGCGCGCAAATTGTGCGAAGTGCCGGCCAATTTTCAGCTGCATCCGCGCGTGGACAAAATCATGCAGGATCGCCGCCTGATGGCCGAAGGCAAGTTGCCGCTGGATTGGGGCATGGCCGAGTCGCTGGCGTACGCCACACTGCTACAGGACGGTTACTCGATTCGTTTGTCCGGGCAGGATGCCGGACGGGGCACGTTTTTCCACCGTCATGCTGTGCTACACGATCAAAACCGCGAGCGCTGGGATCAGGGCATTCATATTCCGCTGCAACATTTGAGCGCCACACAGGGTGATTTTGGCGTGATTGATTCTGTCTTGTCAGAAGAAGCCGTGCTGGGTTTTGAATACGGTTACGCCACGGCAGGCCCAAATGATCTGGTGATCTGGGAAGCGCAATACGGCGATTTCGCCAATGGCGCGCAAGTGGTGATCGATCAGTTTATCGCCTCCGGCGAAGTGAAGTGGGGGCGCCTGTGTGGCCTGACCATGATGCTGCCGCACGGCTACGAAGGCGCGGGGCCGGAGCATTCCTCGGCGCGCATCGAGCGTTTCCTGCAACTGTGCTCCGACTACAATATGCAGATCTGCGTGCCAGCCACGCCGGTGCAAATGTACTACCTGCTGCGGCGGCAGATGATCCGCCCGTTCCGCAAGCCGCTGGTGATTTTTTCGCCGAAGAGTCTGCTGCGGCACAAGGAATCGGTGTCGCCGCTGGAGGAATTCGCCAACGACAAATTCCGTCCGGTGAACGAGGATTGGGAAGAGCAGGAAATCAATCCCGACAAGGTGCAGCGCGTGATTCTATGTAGTGGCAAGGTGTTTTACGATTTGCGCGCCGAGCGCCGTTCTCGCGCCATACGTGATTTACCGCTGGTGCGCATCGCGCAGTTGTATCCGTTTTCACACGACGATTTCCGTTCGATCGTGGTGCGCTACAAAAATGCGTCTGAAATTGTGTGGTGTCAGGAAGAGCCGCGTAATCAGGGCGCGTGGCGACACATCCAGCACTATTTGATGCGCAGCCTGTTGCCGCATCAAAAACTGTTTTACGCCGGACGCGAATCGTCGGCGGCGCCTGCCGCTGGCTACAAATCGCTGCACGACAAGCAGCAAAAAGAACTCATCAATCAGGCGCTGACAGTATCGGGCGGCAGTCAGCCGGTGAGTGTCACGCACCAGCCGCGGCCGTTGTCGGCGGGCGAAGAAAATTAACAATAAAAACAACTAGTTACGAGGACACCATGATCGTCGAAGTGAAAGTCCCGCAGTTGTCGGAATCGGTGGCCGAAGCCACGCTGGTGAGTTGGCACAAGAAGGCCGGTGAAATGGTCAAGGCCGATGAAAATCTGGTGGATATTGAGACCGACAAAGTCGTGCTCGAAACGCCCGCGCCCGCCAGTGGCGTACTGGTGAAAATAGTTAAGGGCGACGGCAGCACGGTGGCGAGCAAGGAACTGATTGCGCAGATCGATACCGAGGCCACCGCGACAGCGGTAGCCGCAAGCGTCGCTCCTGCCAGTTCTGCTGCGCCAAAATCAAAGCAAGAGTCCGGCGCGGCGCCCGCCATGCCCGCGGCGCAAAAGCTCGCGGCGGAAAACCAGGTAGACACTGCCGCCATCAGCGGCAGCGGACGCGGCGGACGCGTGACTAAAGGCGATGTGATGGATGCCTTAAAGCCATCGCCCGCACCTGTGGCAGTACCGAAGGCCGCTGCCCCGGCACGTTCCGCTGCCCCCAGCGTGGATTTAAGCGCCCTCGGTGATCGTCCGGAACAACGCGTGGCGATGTCGCGTCTGCGCGCGCGCGTGGCGGAGAGGCTGATTCAGTCGCAATCGAGCGCGGCGATCCTGACCACCTTCAACGAAGTCAACATGCAGCCGGTGATCGATCTGCGTAAGCGGTATCAGGATCGCTTTGAAAAAGAACACGGCGTCAAGCTCGGCTTTATGTCGTTCTTCGTCAAGGCGGCGGTGTATGCGCTGAAAAAATATCCGGTGGTGAATGCCTCGGTCGACGGCAACGACATTATTTATCACGGCTACTACGACATTGGCGTTGCTGTGGGCAGCCCGCGCGGGCTGGTGGTGCCAATCATCCGCAACGCAGATCAATTGACGCTGGCGGCCATCGAAAAAACTATCGCTGATTTCGGCAAGCGCGCGCAGGATGGCAAACTCACCATTGAAGAACTCACTGGTGGCACGTTCTCGATTTCCAACGGCGGCGTGTTCGGTTCCATGCTGTCCACGCCGATTATTAATCCGCCGCAAAGCGCGATTTTGGGCGTGCATGCCACCAAGGATCGCGCGGTGGTGGAAAACGGCCAGATCGTGATCCGCCCGATGAATTATCTGGCGATGTCGTACGACCACCGCATTATCGACGGCCGCGAAGCAGTGCTTGCGTTGGTGGCGATGAAAGACGTGTTGGAAGATCCGGCGCGGATGTTGCTCGAAGTCTAAAGACGTGAACGGGTGAACACGTGAACGGGTAGCAACCCGGCAGCGCGTTCTTACTCGTTCACTTGTTCACCCGTTCACCCGTTCACGCAGTTAAAAATAAATGGCCAATCAGTTTGACGTAGTAGTAATCGGTGCCGGCCCCGGCGGCTACATCGCCGCCATACGCGCGGCACAACTGGGCATGCAGGTCGCCTGCATCGATGCCTGGCAAACCGCCGACGGCAAGCCCGCGCCCGGCGGTACCTGCACCAACGTCGGATGCATCCCGTCCAAGGCGTTGCTGCAATCGTCAGAAAACTACGATCACGCGGCGCACACCTTTGCCGATCACGGCATCAAGGTTGGTAGCTTGAGCATGGATGTCGCGCAGATGTTAAAGCGCAAGGACAAAGTCGTTAAACAAAACAACGACGGCATCCTGTATCTGCTCAAAAAAAATAAAGTCACGTTTTTTCACGGCACCGGTTCGTTCGCGGGCGGTGCGGCGGGTGCTTGGCAAATCAAGGTCAGCGGCAAGAGTGAAGAAACCCTTCTGGCCAAAAACGTTATCGTGGCCACCGGGTCCAGCCCGCGGCCATTGCCCGGCACACCGTTCGATAACAAACTGATACTCGATAACGCCGGCGCGCTGGCGATTACCGATGTGCCCAAGCGCCTCGGTGTGATCGGCGCTGGTGTCATCGGCCTCGAAATGGGTAGCGTGTGGCGACGCCTGGGCGCAGCGGTAACGGTACTCGAAGCGCTACCGGCGTTCCTTGGCGAAGCCGATGAGGCCGTCGCCAAAGAGGCAAATAAAGTCTATATAAAACAAGGGCTTGCAATACACACTGGCGTCAAGGTCAGCAGCGTCAAGGCCGTCAAAGAGGTCGTCGTCGAATACACTGACAATGCCGGCAAGGCGCAAACCCTGACGGTGGATCGCCTGATCGTGTCGATTGGTCGCGTGCCTCATACGGCAGGCTTAAACGCAGCAGCAATGGGCCTCAAACTCGACGAACGCGGCTTTGTTGCCGTGGACGATCATTGCAAAACCAATCTCGACGGCGTGTGGGCAGTAGGTGATGTGGTGCGCGGGCCGATGCTTGCGCACAAGGCGGAAGAGGAAGGTGTCGCCGTGGCGCAGCGCATTGTCGGCAAGTATGGCCACGTCGATTTCAACACAGTACCGTGGGTGATCTACACCTCGCCGGAAATCGCCTGGGTCGGCAAGACCGAGCAGCAGGTTAAGGGCGAGGGCGTTGAATACCGCACCGGTTCGTTTCCGTTCATGGCCAATGGCCGTGCGCGCGCGCTGGGTGACACCACGGGTTTCGTCAAGTTTATTGCCGATAAAAAAACCGATCGTATTCTTGGCGTGCACATCATCGGGCCGATGGCTTCCGAATTGATCGCCGAGGCCGTGGTGGCGATGGAGTTCGGCGCGTCTTCCGAGGACATCGCGATGATCTGCCACGCCCATCCGTCGCTGTCGGAAGCGATGAAGGAAGCGGCGCTGGCGGTGGATGGGCGCACTTTAAATCTTTAAAGGCGTGAACGGGTGACTGAGTGAACAAGTGACCGAGTAGCCCCGCGACCGTGGGTTTACCCGTTCACCCGTTCACTCGTTCAATTGTTCACCACAACACGTGAACGACGTCGCTTCCACCCGCCCAGCCCACACCACGCTCCCGCGCCACAGCGTCGACGCCGCACAATGGATCGCGCAGCATGCTGCCGAGCACGGTTTTACGCTTGATGGCTCGCAGCTTAAGGCCGTGGCGCAGCTTGAGCGTTTGTACGAAGACTTGATCGGGCTCGAAAAAATGGAATCGCTGTTTGTGCGCCTGCTGGCACGCAAACGCGTGGTGAAAGGCTTGTACCTGTGGGGCGGCGTGGGGCGCGGTAAAAGTTTTTTGATGGACAGTTTTTTTAACTGTGCGCCGGTGGCAAAAAAGCGGCGCATCCATTTTCATCGCTTCATGCAGGAAGTGCATCAACGCATGAACGCGCTCACCGGGCAGACGGAACCGCTGGCGGGTGTGGCGCGCGACGTGGCAAAAGAGGCGCGGTTGCTGTGTCTGGATGAATTTCATATCACCGACATCACCGATGCCATGCTGATGCGCAAGCTCCTTGAAGGCTTGATGGAGCAGGGCGTGGTGGTGCTGACTACCTCCAATTTCGAACCGGATTCCCTCTATCTGCACGGCCTGCAACGACAGCAATTCATGCCGGCGATCGATCTGATCAAGCAAAATTTCACCATCGTTAACGTCGATGACGGCACCGATTACCGTCTGCGCGAGCTGGAAAAGGCAGGCGTGTATTACACAGGCGCTGATGCGGATGAACGCATGGCGCGGGAATTCATTGCCATTGCCCGCCACGATATCAGCGATGGCGGTGAACTCGAAATCGAAGGCCGCGACATTCCCATACGCCGACACGCGCGGGATATCGCATGGTTTGAATTCGCTGCGCTCTGCGATGGTCCTCGCGGCAAGCCCGATTACATCGAGTTGTCCAAGCGCTATCACACGGTGATGGTCTCCAACGTGCCGTGTTTCGGCGCGGGCACGGCCGATAAGCTACGGCGCTTTGTGTGGATGATCGACGAGTTTTACGATCGCCGCGTCAAGCTCATCGTGTCCGCCGGCGTGGCCGCCGAGGACTTGATTATCGATGCCGATTCCGCCGACGCGTTTCAGGCCAATCTCAATGCGTCGCTGAAAGAGCGGCTGGTGAGCCGCTTGACCGAAATGCAAACGCATGACTATTTGGCACAGCCGCATTTGCCGTAAGGCGCAGACTTTGCGGATTGACTGCGTGCCGGCAATGCGCATAAACTATGCGCATTGGTAATGCGGGGGTATTTATGGATAGCGTTTTTGAAGCTGCGGCGGGCAAGAAACCAGCAAACGTCAGCATCAATGGTGATTTGCTGCAAAAGGCTAAAGCGCTAAAGATCAATCTGTCAGCCACGCTGGAAGCGGCACTGATTGAATCGATCAAGGCGCATCAACGCGAGTTGTGGAAAGCTGAAAACCGCAATGCGATAGCTGCATACAATCGCTTGGTTGAGCAACATGGGGTGTTTGGCGACGGCTTACGGGGATTTTAATGTCGCAATTTATTGCTTATGCGAATCCGAATCCCGCGACGCGAAAGTTGTTTCCTTACCTGCTGGACATTCAATCAGACTTGCTCGATGAATTGCGTACTACGGTCGTGGTGCCGCTTTGCCCTGCCACCATGGTCGGGGAAGTTGTCATCAGTAAACTTAGCCCCGCCGTGGAAATCGACTCGCGCAAGTACCTGGTGTTTACGCAGCAGATCGCGGCAGTTGATCGCACGGCGCTGGGAAAAAAGGTTTGTGACTTGTCTGGATCCCGGCAAACGATCATTGCTGCGCTGGATTTTGTCATTTCGGGCATCTAACTCTTAACGGTAAAAGCTACCTCATGAGCACCTTCAAAGCCTACAGAATATTCAATGAAAACAATAAGATAGAGGGCCGCATCGCCGATCTGACGCTGAATGATCTGATGCCCGGCGAGGTGGTTTTCCAAAACGCCTATTCGAGCGTGAACTTCAAGGATGCGCTGGCCGCCACTGGCGTGGGCGGCAAAGTCATCCGCAAGTATCCGCTGGTGGGCGGCATTGATGCCGCGGGCACGGTGATCTCGTCTAGCGATGCGCGCTTCAAGGCGGGTGACGAGGTGATCTGCACCAGTTATGACTTCGGCGTCGCGCACGATGGTGGCTTTGCGCAAGTGTGTCGCGTGCCGGCGGATTGGGTGGTGCCGCTGCCCAAAGGTTTGTCGCTGCTGGAAGCCATGACCCTGGGCACTGCGGGCTACACAGCAGGCCTTGCGGTTGAGTTGCTGGAATTAAACGGCTTGTTGCCAGCTAACGGCAAGATTCTGGTCAACGGCGCCACCGGCGGCGTGGCGAGCCTCGCCATCGATATGCTCGCGGGTAAGGGCTATGCCGTTACGGCTGTCACTGGCAAAGACAATGAACATGAATTT
This sequence comes from Bordetella parapertussis, assembly GCA_945865805.1. Lineage (GTDB taxonomy): Bacteria > Pseudomonadota > Gammaproteobacteria > Burkholderiales > SG8-41 > UBA5216. The sequence continues at coordinate 75 of CAMBGJ010000035.1, read as the reverse complement.
TTGCAGAAGCTCGGCGCGCAAGAAATCCTCGCGCGCGGCGCCCTCGACATGGGCACGCGGCCACTGGAGAAAACG
>CAMBGJ010000034.1 GCA_945865805.1 Bordetella parapertussis | reverse complement strand
CGACGTCGCCGCGTTTTTTGACATCGGTGAGTATGGATTCCACCGTCTGCCGCACCTTCAGATCGAGAGCGTCGGTGACTTCCTGTGGAATGCGTTTTTTGAGGTACTGGGCCATGAGCGTCCTTCGCGAAGCGGCAAAATTCAAATAGGGGAATGATACCGCAGGCGCTGTGTCACGCCACGTCGCGCCGCGCCGCACTAAATTATTGCAACCCGGCCTTCTTCACCACCGCGCGCCACTTGTCAAATTCAACCTTGACCTCAGCGGCGAACTGCGTCGGCGCGCTGGCGACAATGTCGGTGCCTTCGGCGTCCATGCGGCGCACCACCTCTGGCGCCTGCAACGCGCGTTTAGCCTCGGTTTGCAGACTGTTGACGATGGTCATCGGCGTTTTCGCTGGCGCGAATAGGCCGAACCACGCTGTCACGTCGTAGCCTGGCAAACCGCTCTCGGCCACCGTGGGCAAATCCGGCAGCGTGCGCGCACGCCACGCGCCACTGACCGCGATGCCCTTCATGCGTCCGGCCTTGATCAACGGCAGCGCCGATAGTGGACTGCCCATCACCCAATCCACCTGCCCCGCCGCCACCGCCGGATACACTTCGACCACGCCCTTGTAAGGCACGTGCACCATGCTCACACCCGCCTGTGACGCCAGCAGTGCTGCGCCCATGTGAATGATCGCGCCGTTGCCCGACGAGCCGTAACTCACGCCGCCGGTTTTGGTTTTTGCCAGCGCGATCAAATCCTTGATCGAATTCACCGGCAGCGCGGGCGTCACACAAATAATGTATGGGTTGGCGGTGAGCTGCGTCACCGCTTGCAAATCACGCACCGGGTCGTAACCGGCCACGCCCGCCGCTCGCATAGCAGCAGTGGTAATCAACGTGCTGCTGCTCACCAGCAGCGTATGGCCATCGGGCGCGGCCTTGGCAGCGAGTTCAGTGCCGATGGCACCGCCCGCACCCGTGCGGTTATCGACGACGAAGGTCTACCCCCACACCGCGCCCATGTGCGCGCCCGCGATACGCGCGACGATATCCACGCCGCCGCCGGCACTGACATTGACAATGATGCGCACCGGTCGCTGCGGATACGTTTGCGCCTGCACGGCGAATGTGGCAGTCGTCAGCATCGCTACCGGCAACAGAGGCAGAAATTTCATAACTAATTGTTTTATAAAAATAATTTAATCGGGCTTGATACCGGCGGCTTTGATCACCACAGCGGTTTTTTCAAACTCATCACGCAGCTTTGCGGTGTATTGCTCCGCCGTGTTGGGTGCGAACTCCACGCCCTTGCTGGCCCACAGTTCCTTCATCTCTGCCGTATTCAGCGCAGCGGTGATGGTGGTATTCAACTTCGCGACGATCTCACGCGGCGTACCCGCAGGCGCCAACAGCCCTTCGGAACCCACGATCTCGTAACCCGGCAACGCGGCTTCGGCGATGGTCGGCACCTCGGGCAACAACGCACTGCGTTTGTTGCCGGTCAGCCCCAACGCACGCAGGCGGCCGTTGCGGATGTATTGCTGCACCGCCGGGATGTGCACGAACATCATGTCGCCACGGCCCGCGATCAAATCCACGATCGCCGGTGGACTGCCGCGATACGCGACGTGCAGCATATCGATGCCCGCACGCAGCTTGAACAACTCGCCCGACAAATGAAAATTGCTGCCCACGCCCGACGACACAAAACTCAGCGCGCGTGGCGACGCTTTTGCCACCGCGATGAGTTCCTTCACCGTCCGCGCGGGCACCGACGGATGTAGCACCAGCACAAAGGCGTATGACGACACCTGAATCACCGGTGCCAGAAATCGCAACGTATCCCACTTGCCACCATCAGCGCCCTTGGCATTAAGTTGCGCGCTCAGCGTGATAAAGCCACCAGGCTGCAGCAACACCGTATAGCCGTCGGCGGGCGTCTTGGCGACAAACTCATTCGCCAGCATGCCAGCCACGCCCGGGCGATTGTCCACCAGCACCTGCTGCCCGAACGCCTCGGCGAGCTTGGGGCCGATTTGCCGCGCGGTAATGTCGGAGCCGCCACCCGCAGCGGAGCCTGTGACCAGACGCACCAGCTTGGCGGGGTAGACCTGCGCATGAGCAGCCGTCACCCATGCCAGCATCGCCGTCAGAAAAAACCGTGCCGCGCGATGCTCATGCCACGGTACCTGTTCGCGGGCGATGAAAATGACTGGTAGGGACATTCATCTCGAAACTATTCGTAACTATTTGTTTTTATTGAGTATTTTAAAATTACCCCGGCGGCCGGATATTTGCTTCCTTGATCACCCGCGCCCACTTGCCTTCTTCGGCTTTACGAAATGCCGCGAACGTCTCTGGCGTGCTGCCCACCGGATCAGTGCCTTGCGCGATCAACTTCGCCTTGATGTCGGGCGCGTTCATCGCTTTAAAGATGTCCGCGTGCAGACGGTGCACCAAGTCGCGCGGCGCGCCCGCAGGCAACACCATGCCGTACCAGTTTTGCACTTCATAACCTGCGTAGGTTTCGCGGATCGCGGGCACGTCCGGCAGAAATGGCAGCCGTTGCGCGCCGGTGGTGGCGAGCGCCAACAGGCGTCCACTTTTGACATGCTGCAAGCCGATGGGCACGGCCTCGATGCAATACTGCACCTGGCCCGCCAGCAAATCGTTGAACGCGGGCGAGCTGCCTTTATACGGGATGCGCCGCGTATTGATGCCGGCCGCGAGCTTTAACATCTCGCCCGCGAATTGCGGCAAGCCGCCGTCGCCCGACGACGACCACGCCAGTTTGCCGGGATTTGCCTTCGCGTGCGCGACCAGTTCAGCCAGCGTTTTGGCCGGTACCGACGGATGCATGTAGAGCAGAAACTGCAGCGTCACCACTTGCGTCAGCGGCGTGAAATCGCGCTCCATATTGAACGGCAGCTTGGGGTAATACACCGCGTTAACACTCAAATGCCCCGCCGTGCCCATGTACCAGGTGTAACCATCGGGTGCGGCGCGCGCGGCGATCTCCATGCCGATAATGCCGTTAGCACCGCCGCGGTTGTCCACCACCACCTGATGGCCGTACCCCTCGGAGAGTTTCGCGGCGAGTATGCGCGCCACTATATCGTTGCCGCCGCCTGCGGGTGACCCGACGATAAAGCGTACTGGTTTGACCGGGAAAGCGGGTTGCGCTGCTGCTGCGGCGCTACTCAGCAGCAGCGCCAGCAGCGGTAAAAAGTAATGCGGTAATTTCACGGGCATTCACCTATTGCATCGGTATACCAGCATCCTTCACCACCTTGCCCCAGCGCGTCATTTCCGAACGGATGAAATTCGTGAATTCCTCGCGGCTTTGCGTTGCGGGCTCCACCACCATATCGGTAAAGCGCTGCACCACGTCGGGCATTTGCAGCACCTTGAGTATATCGGCGTGAATTTTGTCGAGTATCGGCGCCGGCACACCTGCCGGCCCGCAGGTGCCGTACCACGACGTGACCTCAAAATTGGGAATGCCCGACTCGATGAACGTCGGAATATTCGGCAGCGGCGCGACGCGCTTGGGGCTGGTGACCGCCAGCGGACGAATCTTGCCCGACTGCACATAGGGCAGCAGCGCCGGCACATTGCTGATCATCACCGGTATCTGTCCGCCCAGCAAATCGGTCAGCGCAGGTGACGCACCCTTGTAAGCGATGTGAACCACGTCGATGCGCGCGACATTCTTGAACAGCTCCATCGTCAAATGCGGCGAGGCCCCCACGCCGCCGTGGCCGTAGCTGATCTTGCCTGGATTCGCCTTGGCGTGCGCAACCAGTTCCTTCAACGTGCGCACCGGCATTGACGGATGCACATTCAGCGAATTCGGCGTGGTGCCGACACGCGTGATCGGCGAAAAATCCCGCAGCCCGTCATACGGCAGCTAGGTATACAAGCCCGGTGCAATGCCGTTCGAGGCGATGTTGCAGTGAAACAGCGTGTAGCCATCGGGCGCGGATTTCGCCACAAATGTACCCGCGATGGTGCCGCCCGCACCGGTGCGGTTTTCCACCAGCACCTGTTGCTCCCATAGTCGGCTCAACCGGTCACCCATCAACCGCGCCACGATATCAGCCGAATCGCCAGCGGCGAACGCCACCACGTAGCGTATGGGCTTGTTCGGAAATTGCTGAGCGACCGCCGGTTGCATAACAGACACCAACGCCATTGTTGCCAACACATTCAAACCTGCTTTCATACTTGCTCTCCATGAACGCGTCCGACTGTTCTTCCACCAGCCAGTCGCAAAATAAATAAAAACCCCGTCACAATGTGATGCCGTAATCCTGCTTCGCTTTCTCCAGTACCGCTGGGTCGGGCGACTGATATAGCAACTTACGGCTCACCACGCTGCCCATGGTTTTTTGCAGCTTGACCATGGTCTCGGCCATTTTGATCAGCATCGCCAGGCCGTCAACAATCAACGCGCCGTCGATTTCGTTCACGCCGCGGCGTGCTGTCAGCACCGCGTGCGAGCCGCAGGGAATCAGCACTTCAGCGCCAGCGGCAATGGCGCGCCGCGCGGCCGCATCCCATTCGTTGAATACGCGTGTGCGCGCATCGGCGTGGATGTAAGCCTGCCGGTAGTCCGTCAAACTCGGAATATTCATCGCCTCGATGGACGCCAGGCGGCTGTTAAGCCCATAGAGCGTCAGCTTCTGCTCGAACGACAGGGCGAATTTAGGGTTGGGCGTGATCAGCGAAAACTTTTTGCCCATCATGCACGCCATGTGCGCGGTGGTTTCAAGAAAACCCAGCACGGGAATGTCGAGCACTTCACGCGCCTCCACCAGCGCGGGATCCGTGGAGTTCAGCGATACGAAGGCGTCATAGCGCCGTTCGCCGTTTTCATTTTTGGCGAATTTGCACTTCAACACGTTTTCGATAATGTCCGGCGTGTCAATCGCCTGAAAAATTCGGAACTGTTCGCCAAGCCCACCCTTTTTCGTGCCATGCACGTCGATCTCGGTGCCGGGGTCAACAATGCCGCGCAGATGTTGTTCGAGCGCCTCGTGGTAATTCGGATTGCGTTCGCGGGAGGAAAATACCTGTATCCAGAGTCTCATAACGTAAGTATATGATTTAATTTAATATTTTTAAACCATTTAACCACGGAACACGCGGAATACACAGAAGAAAAACGCCCAAGAAATTTCTGCGTGTTCTGTGTGTTCCGTGGTTAAAAGGTTTGTCTTTACTAAAAACCAAACAGCCGCGCCGGATTGTCCACCAGCACCTTTTGCCGCGTGGCGGCATCCGGCATCCACTGCGCCACCAGGTCAAACAGATCCATCGAATTCACGCGATGCGCATTCGACAGATACGGATAATCGCTGCCCCAGATGATGCGATCCGGCGCGGCGGCGATCAGCGCCTGGGCAATCACCGTGGAATCCTCGAAGCGCGGTTCGCTCGCCATGCGATACGGCGCGGTGAGCTTCATGTAACAACGCTCCGGCCCGTTGCGCAAAAACGCCGTCATCTTTAACAACCCCGGCTGCCCTGCCCCATCGCGCGCGAGAAACATACCAAAGTGCGCCAGCGTGAAATTCGATTTGAAATTGCGATAGACATCAAGCATGTCCACGATCAGCCAGCTTGGCGACAAAATATCGAGCTGCCAGCCGATCTCCGCACAGCGCGCATCCAGCCGCAGCAAGCGCGGCAGATGTTTTTCCATCAAGCCCGCTTCACGTGGCCGGTTCGGCGGGCCGAGATTAAAACGTATGCCGACAACACCAGCAGCATTCAAGCGCGCGAGTTCCGCGTCCGGCACGTTTTCATCGATATCCACAATGCCACGCGCGTTGCCGTTGCACAGCTTGATCGCGTCGAGCAAACAAGTGTTGTCGCGGCCATAGGTGCTGGGCTGAGTGAACACCATGCGCTCAACGCCGCAGCGCCGCGCCACATCATGATAGTCCGCCATGTAGTCCACGAGCGGCGCGGCGGGCGGCGAATTGCGTTTGTCCGCGCTGTACGGATACACCGCAGGATCACCGAATACGTGCAAGTGGGTATCGCAGGTGAGCGGCGGGCCTTTGACCACGGGCGCTCTATCATCGACCGGCATCAAGATTCCTCAGAAAAATGGCACAAGACCACAACTTTGTGATTGGCTTAGCATGATACCCGCCTCGGCAAAAATTGCCGCCATAATCCACATCACGAACGCGCGAATTTTGTTTGCTTGCTGCACCGTTCCAGCAGCGCGATAATAGCCTATCCCCTGTGCGTCGCCCCTTGCGCGATACACACGGCACGTAAGTTGTATCCAATACATGGCCGCCGCTAATCCCACACCCCCATCATCTGCCGCCCCGGACACCAACGGCGACACCTGGTTCTCCCGCCACAAAACCAAATTCGTCTCCCTGCTGTCCTTACTGTTGATCGCTGCCGCAGGGTACTGGGTGTACATGCGCTACACGCACATTTACATCGACGATGCGCGCATCGACGGCGAAGTCATCACGTTGTCGAGCCGTGTCGGCGGCTGGTTGATGGAACTGCCCGTCATCGAAGGCGACGAAGTTAAAAAAGGCCATCTGCTGGCACGCATCGACGACCGCGACTCGGTGTTGCAGCGTGAAGTGCTGGTATCAAAACTGCGCGCGATCGAAAGTCAGGTCGGTGTTGCACACGCGCAAACCGGCCAGGTCGCGCAGGAAACCACCGGGCGTTTCCAAAGTGAGACCAACCGGCTCGCCTCCGCCGAGGCCGATGCCGGGGCTACGGCCGATCAATTGCGGCAGGCCGAACTCGAAATGAAGCGCATGCAAGGGCTGGAAAAATACGTCTCCGGCCAGGAGATTGATCAAGCCCGCGCTGCCTATCAACTCGCGCAGGCGCGGCAACGCAAGGCGCTCGCCGACGTGGCCGCGGTGCGTGGTGCGCTCTCCTCCGCGGGGGGCAGCCGCCAGCAGGTACAGGTAATCGGCCAGCAACAACAGGTACTGGCGCGCCAGGCCGACGAAATTCGCAGCGAGATCAAGCGCCGCGACATCGATATCGCAGACCGCACCATCAATGCGCCCGCCGACGGCCGCGTGGTGATGACCTTTGCGCGCAAGGGCGAACATGTTTCCACCGGCCAGCGCATCCTGATGTTTCACGACCCGAAGGAAATCTGGGTCGAAGCCAACGTCAAGGAAACCGACATCGGCCACCTCAAGCCCGGCATGCCCGCGGACATCAAAGTCGACGCCTATCCGGGCCAGGTTTTCAAGGGCGAGATCTTGCGCATCGGACAGGCGGCGACCAACCGTTTTGCATTGCTGCCTGACCCAAACCCGAGCGGCAACTTTACCAAAATCACGCAACGGCTGCCGCTACGCGTGAAGCTCACGGAAAAAGACGCACGTCTGCGCCCAGGCATGATGGTTGAGGTGATCATTGAGACCGGAAAGCACTGACGATCTTTTTAAACGTTTCGGGCCTAATTACCGCTGGCTCGCGACGATTACGGTGATGTTGGGCACGCTGTCGGCGATGCTCACCACTACCATTGTCAACGTCGCGCTTCCCGACATCATGGGCGCGTTCGGCGTGGGGCAAGATCGCGCGCAGTTGCTGTCTACCGGCGCGCTCGCCGCAATGACCATCGGCATGCTGGTCAACGCGTGGTTGATTCACAGCTTCGGCCAGCGCAAGACTTTTATCGTTGCCTTGTGTATTTTTTTCGGTGCCTTGGCGCTCGCGGGCCTGGCCCCGAACGACACGGTGCTGATCTATGCGCGCATTGCGCAGGGCGCGATAGCGGGCATGCTGCAACCGTTCGCGATGTACACCATGTGTCGCGTGTTCCCGCCGAACCAACGCGGCCTCGCCATGGGTTTTTTCGGCATGACCATTCTGTTGGGGCCGGCGCTGGGGCCATCGCTCGGCGGCGTGATCATCGCGCATTTTAACTGGCGCTATATTTTTTACGTCGCCATGCCGGTTTGTGTCGCTGCGGTGATGATGGGGAGCCTGTTTCTGCCCACGCGCGAGGAAACAGGCCCGCGCATGAGGTTCGACTGGACCGGTTTTGTCCTCATGACATTTTCGATGACTGTGTTGCTGTACGGATTGTCCAGCGGCCAGCGTGAAGGCTGGAACTCCACTTATGTGATATCGATGATCGGCATCGCGCTGATCGGGCTGTCGATATTTTTGTATTGGGAACTCACCACGCCGGAACCTCTGGTGAATCTGCGGGTGTTTACCAGCGTGCCGTTTTCGGCTGCGGCGGCAGTGGCGTGTATTTTCGGCATCGGTCTGTTCGGCTCGACTTATATGGTGCCACTGTATGTGCAAACGCTGCAGCGTTACACACCACTCGATTCGGGATTGCTGCTGATGCCCGCTGGCATCATCATGGGCATCTGCATGCCAATCGCGGGATTCGTCAGCGACCGGGTTTCGGCGCGCATTATGGTGATCGCGGGTCTGGCTTGTTTTGGCATTTCTTCGATCTGGCTTGCACACGTGGACGCCAATATGACGTTCTGGAGCATGGCGTGGGCGGTCGTGTTGTCGCGTGTCGCGCTGGCCATCATGAAACCCTCGCTCAATGTTGCGGCACTGCGGGCGCTGAAGCCTGAACACTTGAGCCAGGGCGCAGGCATGATCAACTTCTCGCGACAGTTGGGGGGTGCCTTCGGCGTCACATTGCTGTCAGTCACGCTCGATCAGCGCACTGTTTTCCACAGTAACACCATCACCGCCACGCAAACAGCGGGCAACAGCACCACTGCCGAAGCGTTGCGCGCTATTCGTGAAATACTCGCACGATCCGGCCTTACCGACGACCAGCAAGCAGCGGGCGCGATACACTACCTCGGTAAAGTCATTCACGCACAAGCCTACACGGCGGGATTTCGCGATAGCTTCCTGGTAGTGGCGATCGTGTTTATCGTCGCTTTGATTCCGGCGTGGATAATGGGGCGGAATACGCCAAACCGCGCAGCGTGAAGGAGGGAAGAAGCGGGTGATTGACCATCGCGGGTAAATGCGGTTCACTATTTACCATTCACTGCTCACTGAAAGCGCACGATGAAGTACCTGCTGATTACGCTCTTGCTCGCGCTACCCTGCGCCAGCGCACTGGCCGCCTATCCCGATCGTCCAGTGCGCATGATGGTGCCGTTTCCACCCGGCGGCGCCAATGACATCGTGGCACGGCTGGTGGCGCAAAAACTGTCGGAGCGTTGGGCGAAATCCGTGGTCATCGACAACCGCGCGGGGGCGGGCGGCAACATCGGCACCGAAGTCGGCACACGCGCGAATCCTGATGGCTATACGCTCACCATCGGCTCCACCAGCGCGTATGTCACCAACGTCGTGCTCGATTCCAAACTGCCGTTCGATCCGCGCCGCGATTTCGCGCCGATTTCGTTGATCGTCACCGCGCCCAATGTGCTGGTGACGCATCCGTCGGTGCCCGCAGCCACCGTGGCGGAACTCATCAAATTCGTCAAAGCCAGCGCGGGGAAAACCAACTATTCATCGTTTGGCGACGGCAGCACCTCGCACCTCATCGCCGAAATGTTCAAAAGCGCCGCCGGCGTCAGCATGCAACACGTGCCCTACAAAGGCGGCGCGCTCGCGCTGGGTGCGGTGATGGGCGGCGAAACGCAACTCACCTTTTCCAACCTGTCGGTGGGGCTGCCGCAAATCAAGGGCGGCAAGGTCAAGGGCATTGCGGTAACCAGCGCCAAACGCGCGACCGCGTTGCCGGAATTGCCCACGGTGGCCGAATCCGGTCTCGCAGGATTCGAAGCCATCGCCTCGGTGGGCATGCTCGCGCCCACCGGCTCACCGCGCGAGCTGGTGATACGCGTGAATCGCGACATACACGCGATAGTGGGTGAAACGGCAATGCGGGAACAATTCATAACGCGCGGTCTGGAAGTCGCACTTTCCACGCCGGAGGAATTCTCACGTTATATACGGGCAGAGATCGAACGCTGGGGAAAGGTGGTGCGGGAGGCAGGAGTACGGACGCATTAGCCACGTGCAGTGGCGCAATTTTTTATAGGGGGCTTTCATGGGACTACTGGACGGTGTCATTGGTAACGTATCGAAAATCGACCCAGCAAAGATTCAACAGGAATTTAGCCAGATTCTGGCACCCGGAGAACGTGTTGAGCATGCCTATCAACTCATCCGTGACTATTTCGTTTTTACCGACAAGCGCTTCGTCCTGGTCGACAAGCAGGGATTGACCGGAAGCAAAGTTGAGTACCACTCAATTCCCTACAAAAGCATTACGCATTTTAGTGTCGAGACAGCCGGTACATTTGATTTGGATGCCGAACTAAAAATCTGGATTTCCAGCACCGCCGCACCAATACAGAAAAAGTTCAACAAGAACCTCAGCATCTATGAAGTGCAAAGCGTGCTGGCGAGTTACGTTCTCAAGTAACTTTAGTCTGATCACCAGCAAGCGTAGTCCGTAAGGCGCGCAGCGTATTACGGGGCACTTGAAGCGCGGTGCTCCTTTCCCGCTTCGATTTCTGCTCAACGGATTGAAAAGTAACTACATTGTAGTTACACTACACCTATGGGCGCTCTACAATTCGAGTGGGATGAACGCAAAGCTGCCGCCAATGCCAAAAAGCACGGCGTCAGCTTCGACGAAGCCAAGTCTGTATTCGCCGATGAACGGGCAAAACTGATAGACGACCCGGATCACTCTGAAGATGAAGAGCGCTTTGTTCTGCTGGGCTTCAGCAGCACACTTCGCGTGCTCGTCGTGTGTCACTGCCATCGCGGCGAGGGTGACGTGATTCGCATCATTTCTGCTCGCAAGGCGACCACCACGGAATCCAAGTCCTACCCATAGAGGTGTCACATGCGCAAAGAATACGATTTTTCGACCGCAAAAAAAAATCCCTACGCGGCACGACTCAAGAAACAAATAACCATTCGGCTCGATCAGGACGCCATCACGTACTTTAAGGCAATTTCTGAAGACGCCGGTATCCCCTATCAGAGCCTCATCAATCTTTACCTGCGTGATTGTGCAGCGACCCGCCGCAAGCTCAACCTTGACTGGAAGTAGTCGCCTTGCAGCAAGCGTAGTCCGTAAGGCGCGCAGCGTATTACGGGGCACTTGAAGCGCGGTGCTTCATTCCCGCAATTTATAGCGTCTTCAACAACACTTCCGACGCAGTAACCGTAGCAAACAGCGGCAATATCTTCTCGATCTCAATGCGATGCAATTCAGGATTGGGGCTGGCGCAGCAGTCTTCCAGCACATACACAAAAAGGCCCGCGTCGTCGGCATGGCGCGCGGCGCTGTCCACCACCATGTGTGTGTGAGTGCCGGTGATTGCCACGGTGTCCACGCCCTGCCGCTGCAGCCATGACAGCAACGCCGTGTTGTAAAACGGATTGACGCCGCGCTTGGTGAAGGTAAGTTCACTCGGCAGCGGCTTGATGGCATCGGGGAATTCCGTCGCCCAGGTGCCGAGCACAATGGCGCTCATGTCCATCAGGTGCTTTAAGCGCGCCGAGCGGCTGATGGTGTCGGCGTAGTCGGCGCGATAACCCACGTTGACGAAAGCCACTGGCAGCTTTTTCGCGCGAAACACGGCCAGTGCCTTCGCGATGTTGGGAATGATCTGGCGTTGCTCGATTAATTTGGCGTAGCCGGTCGAGCCGACCTTGCCTTTGGCATCCACGAATTCGTTTTGCACATCGAGTACCAGTAAAGCGGTTTTTGACATGGCCGTTCCCGGATAAAGAAAGGCGTGCATTGTAGCTGGGTGCCGCGATGAATTGCACTATCGCCATCACATGGCGGCCAACACAGCGTGCGATTCAAACTGATGTCCGAAGAGTATCAACTACACATCGCCACGATACGGCTCCTTCCCCTGCTTGCGGGGGAAGGTGGGGATGGGGGCGAGCCGTGGCACGAGCGTCGCCCCCTCCCCAACCCTCCCCCGCGCAAAATGCGCGCAAGGCAGGGAGCGATGCATTACCCTGCTTCAAGACATCAGTTTGAACCGCACCCGCCATCACACGGCGGCTCGGCCTTGCAAAATTCGCCAAACTCATCAAAGATGCAGGAATAACAACCGGAAAAAACCCATGAAAGAGAAATCCCCGAAACCCGCGCTGGTGGCCTTGCTGGCGGCGAAGCATGCGCGCATCCAAAAACTGCAGGCCACGCCGTCGGCCAACGCGGCGTTAAACGGCCAGAATCGTCGCGTGCTGGGGCAACACTACCGCGCAAAATTTGGCGTCAAGTAGCATGCGGCCCATGCCAACAAAGCAGCCGGAGAGCACGCCATGAAGGCACCGCCGTTCGCTTACACACGGGCGCGCCATCTCGCCGAGGTGTTCGAGCTACTTGACGAACACCACGACCATGCCAAAATCCTCGCCGGCGGCCAGAGCCTGATGCCCGCGCTGAACATGCGCTTGTCGTCGCCGGAACTGCTGATCGATATCAGCCGCCTCGGTGAACAAACCCCGGCGCTGGCAAGCATTCAGGTGAAAGACGGCCATGTACACATCGGCGCACTCGCCACGCATGCGCAAATCGGCGAGTCGCCCATCATCCGCGAACATCTGCCGCTGCTCGCCGATGCGGTCGACCACATCGCACATCCGGCGATCCGCAACCGCGGCACCTTCGGCGGCAGTCTGGCCATGGCGGATCCCGCCGCGGAGTGGCCAGCGTGCTGTGTCGCGCTGGATGCACAAATCGTGCTCGCCCATAAAGCAGGCACACGCTACGTTGCCGCGCGCGATTTTTTTCAAGGCCTCTACGCCACCGCGATGCAGCCGGGTGAAGTGCTCACCGAAGTGGTTGTGCCGATCCCCGGCGCGGGCTATCGCCACGCCTTTATGGAACTGGCACGGCGGCGCGGCGACTACGCCATCGTCGGCGTGGCGGCACTGGCAAAAGTTAGCGGCAACACCATCAGCGATCTGCGCCTGGCTTACCTGGGCGCAAGCGATAAACCAGTGCTGGCCACAAAAACATCGCAAGCATTTGTTTTAAAAGGATATTCTGAAACCAGTGTCAAGGACGCCCAGCAGCAACTCGCCAGCGAAATCGACCCCGCCGCTGATTTGTATTCTTCCGCCGCCACCAAGCGCCATCTCGCGCAGGTATTGACCGCGCGCGTGTTGCAACAACTCACCGCATGAAAACGCCAATGATTGCTACCAGTGACATCATCGAAACCACATTGACTCTCAATGGCGAGTCTGTCACGCGCCGCATACCCGTGCGGCAAAACCTGGTGGATTTTTTACGCGAGAACATGGGCCTCACCGGCACGCACATCGGCTGCGAACACGGCGTCTGCGGTGCCTGCACCGTGCGCGTGGACGGCAAAATCGTGCGCGGCTGTTTGATGCTGGCGGTGCAAGCCGAAGGCCGCTCGGTTGAAACCATCGAAGGCCTGTCGAACGCAGGCGGTGAGTTGGCCGACCTGCAAGAGGCGTTTCATCAACGCAATGCCCTGCAATGCGGCTTTTGCACGCCGGGCATGCTGCTCACCGTGCAGGATCTCGCGCAGAAGAACCCCAACGCCACGCGCGAGCAGATCCGCGAACATATTTCGGGTAATTTCTGCCGCTGCACCGGCTATCATGCGATAGTGGATGCGGTGGAAACGGTGCTTGCCGCACGCCGAAAAAATATGTGACCGCACATAAAATTGCCTCACGACACCCGCTACGGATTTTCTATATGAATGCTCGATGGGCATGGATACTCGCACCATTTGCACCACTTGCGCTCGCCGCTGGAAACGCCAGCGGCGCGGAATACTCCCCTAGGTGTGGGTGAACCCCGGCATCTATTCCTATCACTTCGACCGCAGCAAAAACTACCGCGACAACAACATCGGCGTGGGCGCGGAAGTGCTGATCACCAAAAATCACGGTTTAATGGCGGGCACCTTCATCAACAGCGACCGCGCACGCAGCCAGTACGTGGCTTACCAGTGGCGGCCGCTGCACTGGGAAACCTTTGAAAGTTTCAACGTGAGTGCGGGCGTAATCTTGGGTGCGTTCGATGGTTACCCGCGCATGCGTAACGGCGGTTGGTTCGTCGCGCCACTGCCGTTGCTGGCGGTCGAAGGCAAGCGCTTTGGCGCGAATTTCACCATCGTGCCGAATTACGGCAACCGGTTGCACGGCGCGGTGGCGATTCAGCTGAAAATGAAAGTCTGGTAGCCACCCCGCGCGGGGCTATTTTTCGACGGTGGCTTTTTCCACTGCCAGCATGCGATCCATATCGATGCTGTGGTGCAGCGCGTGTTGCTCGTCCTTGTGTGTGGTGCCCGCCATCGCGGGATCGGGCACGCCACGCGCGAGGCATTCATAACTTTGCTTCATCGCGCGATGAAACGCCCACGCCGAGATGGAACTGGCCAGTATGCGGTAACCCAGCGCGCCCAGTTCATCAAGCGCCAGGCCCGCGCCCTTGTCGCCATGCCCTGGCAAGCCGAACATGAACGGCGACGGTAGTTCGCGTGCGATGGTGCGGGCATCCTCGGCATTGCGCACGCTCAAGTACAGCATGTCGGCGCCTGCTTCACGATAGGCGTGGGCGCGCTTAATCGCATCGGCCATGCCGCCAGGGCCACGTATGCCGTTGGTGCGCGCGATGATGACAAATTCCGCATCGCGCCGCGCTTTCACCGCTTCGCTCACCTTGGCGGCCATCAAATCCAGCGGCACCATGTGTTCGGTGCCGACGTGATGATGCGCGCGCTTGGGCAAGATCTGATCCTCGATTTCAATTGCCGCGAAGCCCGCCGCTTCCGCCATGGTGATGGTGTGGTGCATGTGCATCGGGTCGCCGAAACCCGCCGCACCGTCGAGTATCAGCGGCAGATTGCTCGCCGCGCGGATTTCGATGCCAACCTGACACAGCTGCGTGATATTGAGATTTGCTTCGAGACAGCCATTGAGATAGCCGATGGTGCCGCCGCCGAGATACAGCACCTCAAAGCCCGCCGCCTCGGCAAGTTTCGCGCTTAGTGGGTTGAACACGGCCGGCGCGATCAACGCACGATTTCCGGCCAGCAACGTGCGAAGTTTTTTTGCGGCACTCATTTCATCCCCGTAGTCAAAAAATACGTAACTATTTTTTTTATTGATATTTTTCCTCTATTCAGGCTCTATGAAAAGTCAAAAGCTTCCCTCACCTGGCGCTGCGCGCCACCCTCTGCTCCGCTTTCAGTGTGCCCTGATCCCTCCGGGCGAGGGGCTAGGGGTGAGGGAGGGTGTTGATGTGTCATAGAGGTTGAAGAGACGATATTTTTAATCCAGCATCTGTGTAAACTTCCACCCCGATGCCGGCTTCACTAACCCCGCTTAAGTTCTTCAATAGACTTCACCAGCTCGCCATCCGCGCGCTTCAACGCCCGCGTCGCCGCACGCGTGTTGCCGAAGGTCGGCACCCATTGCGAGTGTTTACCCGCGCCGCCGATAACGATGATGATGAGGTCGTCCGGCTTTTGCCACATGTGTATCGGCGTATCCAGTGTCGCGTTGGCGAACTGGTCGGCGAGCTTGCGGCGGAAGCGCCGCTCGATGCCTTCCTGCGAAAACTTTGACAACGGCAACGTGGCGCGATCGTAGAGCCATTGCTTGACCTGCTTTTTGGTCATGCCGTCGCTCGCGACCGTGGCCGCGTGTTCCGGGCCAAACGCCATCACCGGCTGTCCTTCATAATAAGCGTTGTTGGCGCCGGTGCTGGGCATCGCACCCGCCACCATCGTCAATATGCCCTCAGGCGTGATGCTTTCGTGATCGTTGACGTTGTGCGGGCCTTCGGCAGCCACCACCGTCACGGTGCTGGCTTCCTTGGGAAAACCCAACTCAACGTGCAACGGTTCCCACGGGCTCGCGTCTTCGTTTTCCGCCACGCAAAAGGTGAATTTACACGGCGTGCCAGCGGTGGCCATGTCGCCAGTACCGGGAATCGCCGCACCGATGTTCACCAGCGACAACCGCACCGCGCGGCCGATCACCGCGTTGGCGCGAAAATAATTGCCCATCACGTTGTGGCCGGAGTTCAGGCCCACTTGTTTGGCCACTGGGCCATTGAAAATCAGCATCGGCGTACACGGGTGCGTGGTGGCCTGCGTGCCGTAAAGGTTGTATTGCTCCTCGGCCATCGCTTCCAGCGCCAGCAGCACCAGCGGAAAATATTCCGGCTTGCAGCCCGCCATCACCGCGTTGGCGGCCACACGTATCGGCGTTGCCGCGCCGAAACGCGGCGGCACCTTGAGCACCGGCTTGTCGAAATCGCGGTCGCACTAACTCAGCATACGTTCGACGCGCTCGGGTGTGGGCGGTATCACCGGCAGGCCGTCGCTCCAGCCCTTGCTGCACAAAAACTCGAATACGGCTTCGGGGTCGTCGTCGCATTCGACCATTGCGCCGGGCGCTTTTAACAGGGCATTCAGAGACTGGGAACTCACGTGCGTTTCTCCTGCTTTTTATCTTTAACAACTTTGAGCAGTTGCGGCAACGCCACGCCCGCGCGCTCCACCACTTTATCCATGTTCAAGCCGCCCAGCGGATGCTGGATTTTCAGCAGCGGCAGATCAGGCACACCGAACACCTTGGCCTGCGCCGTACCGAGCTTCATGAACGTATCCGAACACACCACGGCGGCGATCAAACCGCGCTTGGTCAACTGTGCCATGTCGTGGACACTCCACGACGTGCACGAGCCTCAATCGGCCATGGCGCTGATCACCAGATCAGCCTCCTTCGCCAGTTCGTCGAGCACCTGATCAGTCGCCGGGCGGCTGGAAGTCGGCTTGCGTTTGATAACCACCGAATCAACCTGGTATTCTTTTTTCACGCCTTCGACGATTAGGTTCAGCAAGTGATCTGCATTGGCCTTGCTGTTATCCAGAATGCCGAGGCGTATGCCGGCACTGCCCAACGAGCGGTTGGATTTCAGTTGCTCGACGTCCTCGATGGGCGCGTCGGGCACCACCAGGAATATTTTCCCCATGAAATTCTCCTATAAAAAAACTCAATAAAAACAGATACTTACGAATTTCCTAATCCAACCGTATACCCGTCTGCTGCTGCACCTTTTGCCACTTGGCAATATCGGCGGTCAGCCGTTTGGTCACTTCCTCCGGCGTGGTCTTGATCACATCCGCACCCAGCCGCGCGAACGCTTCGCGTGTCGACGATTGATCCAGCACTTTGAGCAGTGCGGTGTAAACGCGATTCACGATGTCCTTAGGCGTTGCCGCCGGCAAAAAGATGCCCGCGTTGGCCGAAGCCTCGAAATCGCGCACACCGGATTGCTCCATCGTCGGCACGTTACCGAGCAGTGCCGAGCGTTTTTGCGCCGCCACCGCGATCGCACGCAGCTTGCCGCTGTTGACCAACGGCACGGACGTCGACACCTGATCAAAAAAACAATGTGTCTGGCCACCCATCAAATCCACCAGCGCGGGCCCCGCGCCTTTGTACGGCACATGCGTCAATTTCACGCCGGTGATCGACTGGAACAATTCGCCGGTGAGATGCGTGTTGCTGCCGGTGCCAGCGGAAACCATCAGCACCGCGCCGGGCTTCGCCCTGGCCAGCGCGATGAATTCCTGCGCGGTCTTCACCGGCAGCGAGGGATGCGTCACCAGCAACATGGGCGTGATCGAGACCATCGACGTCGGCGCGAAATCCCGCAGCGGATCGTACGTCGGTTTGGTCACAAACACCTTGTTGATGGACATGGTGCCAGTCGAGCCGAGCAACATCGTGTAGCCATCCGGCGTTGACTTGGCCACGAATTCATTGCCCAGGCGGCTGCCCGCGCCACCGCGGTTTTCAACCACCACCGGCTGACCGAGTTGCTCCGTCAGTCCCGGCGATACCGTGCGCGCGGTGACATCAATATTGCCGCCGGGCGCGAACGGCACGATCAAGCGTATTGGTCGGTCAGGATACGCCGCATGCGTTGCTGATGCGACGATCCACAATGCCGCCGCGCAGGTGCTGCGAAATAGCATAAATACTCCATGACGTCCCAAGACATCGTTATCCATGAATCAGCCAGTGGCAAGATGTTAGCAGCAGCGTGCAGGCATCACAAATGCTGCGCCCAATCGACCACCACCAGCGAGAGGCCGCGCATCGGCCACGCTCAATCAGTGCGTATGCCAGCCGCCTTGATCATCGGCCCCATTTAGTTCATGTCCGCGCGCACCAGCGACGCAAGTTGTTCGGGCGTGCCGGTCGCTGGTTCAATGCCGCTGATGAGAAACTTTTCACGCACCTCGGGCCGGCGCAGCACACGCACCACCTCATCGTTTAAGCGCGCCGCCACAGCCGCAGGCGTTCCCGTCGGTGCGAACATCGCAAGATAGGACACCGATTCATAGCCGGGCACAGTGGCAGCCACCAGCGGCAATCCGGGCGCGAGTGGCGACGGTTCCGCGCTGGTGACCGCCAGCGCCGCAAGCCGACCCGCCTTCACATGTGGCGACACCGAGCCCGGCACGCCGAACATCAATTGCACCTGGCCCGCGCTCAAATCGGTGAGGGCGCGCGCGGCGCCGCGATAATTCACGCGCACGATATCCACGCCCGTCATCAAGCGAAACATCTCGCCGGCCAGATGCACGGAGTTGCCGTTGCCCGAGGTGGCGTAATTCAGTTCGCCCGGCCGCGCCTTGGCCAACGCGATCAAGGCCTGCACCGATTTCGCTGGAACCTGCGGGTGCGTCACGAGAATATTGGGCGCGCGCGTTGCCAGGCTGACAGGTGCGAAATCCGACATCTGATAAGGCACCTTCTCGCGTAAATAAACCTGCAACCACAGCGTCGCGCCGCTCAGTAATAGGGTATAGCCATCCGCCGGCGCGCGGGCCGCGACTTCCGCCGCCAGCAGGCCACGGTTATCCACCAGCACCTGTTGCCCCAACGCGGCAGCCAACGGCCCAGCCAGTAGCCGCGTAGCAAAGTCGCTGCCGCCGCCGGCTTCGGCGGTAATAATGCGCAGCGGCTTTGATGGGTAGGTCTGGGCCCAAGCGGATTGCGGTGGCAGCGTACACCCCAGCAAAAGGCCGACAAGAAAGAATTTCACAGCAAATGACCCGACGGAAAAGAATTGCAAGGTTGCGCCTCGTATAATAGCCCCCTTCATCCCTACTGGAGACCATCGTGAGATTATCCACGGTAACCCGCGAACAACTCCCGGAAGACCAGCGGCGATTTTTCGACGCGGTAGGCGCCATACGCCGGCGGCCGGTCAGCGGACCGTTCATCGTCACGCTGAACAGCAGCCCCGACCTAGCGTCGCGCTTCGCGCATCTGGGCCATTACTTTCATTCGCGCGGACAGGCCGACGAATCGATACTCTCGGCGCGCGTGCGCACCTTTGTTGCGCTGGTGGGCTCGCGCCTGCTGGATGTGCCTTACGAGTGGAACGCGTGGGTGGGCTGGGCGCTCGAAGCTGGCGTGCCGCAGGAAACCGCCGACGCCATACGCGAAGGCCGCGCTGCGCCCAACATCACCGCCGAAGAGGCGCTGGTACAGGATTTTTGCACGCAAATGGCGAGCGGTAATCACCGCGTGAGCGACGCCACTTATCAGGCCGCGCTCAAGCATTTCGGCGCGCAGGGCGTGGTGGAACTGGTGGTGTGTCTGGGTTATTTCGCGATGATCGCGTTTCCGCTCAACGCCTTCGAAATCGAAATGTCGACCGCGCAACTGGCGCAACGTAAATCGTTCGTGCCGCTGAATGTGCCCCCCTTTCCAGGTGCGGTGCAGCGGCAAGCGCCAGCGTTCGACACCTTGCACGCAGACGTTGCGGGGGCTCGCATGACCCGCATCACTCAACATGGCGACTTGAAACACGCCGACCAGCACTATCTTGACCGCATCATCCGCACCCGTGGCCATGTCTCGGCGCTGTTCCAGGTGCTGCTGCACACACCGGATGTCGCCGACCGAATGGCCACCGTCGGCGCGTTTTTTCTCTATGAAACCCTGTTGCCACCCACGCTGCGCACGCTGGTGTGGCTGGTCACCGCGCGCGAGTTTGATTGCGAATACGCGTGGCAAGGCAGCGTCCACCACGCACCTACGGCAGGTCTGCCGCAAACGCTGATCGACGCCCTGCGGCGCGGCGAAACGCCCTCAGACCTAGCAGAACCACAAGCCACCGTCGTCGCCTTCTGCCACGAGCTGATGCGCGGCAATCACCACGTGTGTGACGCCACCTACGCTGCCGCAGTCAAACATTTCGGCGTGCCGGCCACCATCCAGATCGCCGCCACGCTGGGTTACTTTGCGATGATGTGCTGCGTGGCCAACACGTTTGAGTTGCCGCCTCAAAGTGGCGACGGCAAACCCGCGCTGTAGCGTTCATGACCGCCCCGAACGATAGCATCGAGCACCTGCGCGCCCGCCTCGATGCTTTCGCCAGCGAACGCGACTGGAATCAATTTCACAATCCGAAAAATCTCGCCATGGCGCTGGCGGGCGAAGTGGGCGAGCTGCTGGAGCATTTTCAGTGGCTGACATTGGAACAATCCGCGAATCTGCCGCCAGCCACGCGCCATGAAGTCGCCCTCGAATGCGCGGATGTGCTGCTGTATCTGATCCGCCTGGCAGATAAGCTCGATATCGATCTCGCCGCAGCCGCAGAGAAAAAGCTCGCACTCAACGCGAAAAAATACCCGGTGAAAAAATCCCGTGGCAAGGCCACAAAGTATGACAAACTCTAAGCGCTGTTAACGAGTGAATCAGTGAACGGGTGAACGAGTAACTTCGCACTCCGCCGCACGACACCCGTTCACTTATTCACCCGTTCACTCGTTCACGCCATTAAGAAACAATGCTCTCCTACCGCCACCTATTCCACGCCGGCAGCTTCGCCGATGTCTTCAAGCACGTGCTGCTGACACGGCTGCTGATCAGTTTGAACGAAAAAGACAAGCCGTATTTCTTCCTCGACACCCACGCCGGCATTGGCCGTTACGATCTGTCGCACCCGTGGGCGCAGAAGGGGCGTGAGTTCGAGAGTGGCATCAAAAAACTGCTGGAACGCGATGACATTCCGGCAGCGATGAAGCCCTATATCGACATCGTGCGGGCAGAAAACCCCGACGGCCATCTGCGTTACTACCCTGGCTCGCCGCTGATCACGCGCAAGTTGATCCGCCCGATCGACCGCATGGCGCTTACCGAACTGAACAAAACCGACTGCGCCGAACTGATGAACGTGATCGCCAAAGATCGCCGTGTCAACGTGCAGTTGATGGACGGCTATCAGGCGCTGAAAGCGCATCTGCCGCCCAAAGAACGGCGCGGCCTGGTGCTGATCGATTCCTCGTTCGACCGCTCACGCGAATTCGCGCGCTTGGCCGAAGCGCTGGCCGACGCCCACACCCGCTGGGCCACTGGCACCTACGCCGTGTGGTACCCGATGATGGGCGCGGGCGTGATACGCGGTTTTGAAAAACAGATCGAGGCCGCCGGCATCCGTAAGGTGCTGCAATTTGAATTGTCGATCCTGCCCGAAGACGCTTCCACCATGCCCGGCAGCGGCATGATCATCATCAACCCGCCGTGGAAGTTCGACACCGAAATGCGCATGCTGTTGCGTTGGGTGTGGTCAGTGCTCAACGTCAAGAGCGCGGGCGGCGTCAAGGTGAATTGGCTGGTGCGCGAATAGGTCATAACGGTGGCGTTACAGCGGCGGTCGCGGGCTATGGCACAATCAGCCGTCAATTCAGGGAAAATACCAACAGGGAGAACACGATGATTTTTCCGGACGTAGCAGACGCACAAAATATTTTCGACCTGCGCGATATGGCTAAACGGCGCCTGCCGAAGTGGCTGTTCGAGTTTGTCGATCGCGGCACCGAGGACGAAGTAGCGCTGCGCAACAACCGTGAGGCCTTCGAGCGCATTCAGTTTCGCCCGCGCATGCTGGTGGATGTCTCCGGTCGCAAGCTCGACACCACACTATTCGGCAAGGAACACAAAATGCCCATCGGCATCGCGCCCACGGGTGCGGCCGGCATGATGTGGTACAAAGGTGAGCTGGCTCTCGCGCGCGCCGCCAAGGCTGCGGGCATACCGTTTTCACTCGCCACCGGCTCCATCACCAGCATGGAAGAAATCTCCGGCGAAGTCGGCGGCACGCTGTGGATGCAGCTCTACATGTGGGCCGATCGCAAGCTCTCGCACCAACTGGTACGCCGTGCTTCGGCTGCGGGCTTTGAAGCGCTGCTCGTCACTGTAGACGGCGCAGTGGCCGGCAACCGCGAGTACAACCGCCGCAACGGCTTTTCCGTGCCGTTCAAATACAACAGCAGAAACACGCTGGATGTCATCTCGCACCCGCGCTGGATGCTCGGCACCCTGGGACGCTACATCGCCAACGGCGGCCTGCCCGAGCGCGTGAATTTTCCCGACGAATTAAAAGGCAAGGTCACCACCGCCTACGGCGGCACCAAGGACACCCGCAGCGATTCGCTCAACTGGGATGATCTGAAAGCCCTGCGCGACATCTGGCCCGGCAAGCTGCTGGTGAAGGGCCTGCTGCATCCCGATGACGCGGCAAAATCCGTGGAGCACGGTGCCGATGGCGTGATCGTCTCCAACCACGGCGGCCGCAACTGCGACGCCGCGCCTTCGCCCATAGAAGTGCTACCAGAAATCGTCAAGGCCGTGGGCGATAAAACCACTGTCGTCTTCGACAGCGGCATCCGCCGTGGCAGCGACGTGGTCAAGGCGCTCGCGCTAGGCGCGAAAATGGTGCTGATTGGCCGCAGTACACTCTACGGCACGGCCGCAGCGGGCGAAGAAGGTGCGGCGCGTGCGTTGGATATCTATCGCGGTGAAATCAGCCGCGGCATGGCGAATATTTCCTGTAACAAGGTGTCAGAGATCGGGTCGCAGCATATTGCTTTTCAGCAGGCCTGACGCGAAAACCGTTGGCGGTGAACGCAGCGAAACCCAACGTTGGCGTTCGGTAGGCCACCGATGTTGGACAAACCAACGCACGTAGGTCGGAACGCGTAGCGGTTCCGACACAGTGTCATGCCATGCCCAATTCGCTGTCGGAATCGCTACGCGTTCCGACCTACGCTCTACCCCGCCAGCCGCACATGCACGCCCTCCCACGCCGATTTGCCCATCGCATCGGTTAGCTGCACGCTGCGCAACCCATCCACGCCAGTCGCCGCTGGCGCGCGACCTTCGAGCAGGGCTTTGCTGAATTCCACCACGCACGCTTCGTGCGCGTTGATCGCCGGATATTTCGTTACGCGCGACGCGCCGCCATCAATACTCACCTGCAATTCGCCGCCTTCGCGGCTGCGGGTCAAGCTGCGGCCGGTAATGCGGCCCTTGCTGCCGTAAATCACAAAATCGTTGTGCGGATTGGGCGTGGATTGATTAACGTTCAACTGCGCCAGCGCGCCGTTAGCGAAGCGGAAAGTGGTAAGCGACGTGGTTTCCATCACCTGCGGTGCGGTGTCGAACATCGCCGACACCATGACGATTTCCGATCCCTGGATGAATCGCAGAATATCGTAGACGTGGGTGCCCACGTTCATGCTGGTGCCGAGGCCCGCCTGCGCCGGATCCTGCCGCCAGGTGGCTGCCACGCTCGACGCGCCCACGCCTGCACTCGCTTCAAGCTGCACCATCAGCACCTTGCCGATTTCGCCGCTTTGCACGATACGCCGCGTTTCGAGAAAACACGGCATCTGCCGGTTGTGAAAATTCACGCCCAGCGTAACGCCAGCCTTTTCGCATTCGCGCACGATGCGCTCGGCGTCCGCCGCGCTGGTGGCCATCGGCTTGTCGCAAAACACGTGCTTGCCCGCGCGCGCTGCGGCAATCGCCTGCTCGGCATGTTGCGCATTGGGCGTGTGGATGGCCACCACGGTGACCTCGGGGTTCTTCAATAAATCGTCGAAGTTGGTGTAAGCGTGCTGCGCATTAAAGCGCCTGGCGAAATCATCGGCACGCGCTTGGGTGCGGCTGACCACGCCGATGAGCTTATTGCCGGCGAATGAATTAATGCCGGGCAACACGCGGTCTTCCGCGATTCGTCCGGTGCCGATCAGTCCCCAGCCGTTGATTGCATTGGTTTTAGTCATAATCCGTGGAGTCCGTTGAAAGGAATTTCTTGGGGTTCTTGTGTTTATTCCACCCTGATTGTATTTTCAAGCAAGTCACCACATCATGGAAGGAACATCATGGGCGCCACAGCCAGCAGTCATGCACCGCGGTGCCCAACAGGTTAGGCAGGATGCCGTGATCCTCGATGGCGGGCAAACCGCGCTGGGTATGCACCCCATACCAGGTGAGTTTGTCGCTCGCCACCGTATGCAGCCAATTCAGGTGGCTGGCCACGCGCAGGCCCGACTCGTCGGCGCCTACCACGGGCAAGTCGATCAGCAACTGGGCAATGTCAGCGACCTTGGGCAGCAGTATCCGGCTCGCCTGATCGCCCCAAGCGCACACCGTGCCCGGCGAGACGCTCAGTCCATACAATTCGGTGATCAGTTGTGCGCTGCGCAAGAGCGGCAGCAACTGGCCGTGGGTCAGGTGCACCGCCAGTGCGCGCACGTTCGGGCCATACTGCACGGCTTCGCTCACGTTGGCGGGAAATTCGCTCTGATGCACCTGCCCGCAGACGCAGTGTGTCTGCCACGTGCAGTGTTCGGTGACGAGGTAACTGGCCACGGGGATGTCGATGACCTGCCGACGTTCGTGCAGCGTCTGAGCGGTTTGCGCCAAAGAGGCCCCGCACTTGCAGTATTGCGGCAACGGGTGGTTGATGGGGATGTCCACGCGCGTGGAGCGTTCGAGGGTTTTGCCCACGTGACCGGGTTGTGCGCCGGGTTTCTTGCCAGAGGGCATGTTCGGGGAGGCGCTCTTCTTTGCCAAACCGTCGCTCGATGGCGGCTTGCTCGAGTTGTGGCTGTCCTTGGAAAGGCGCGCTTCGAGTTCTGCAACACGCGCCGTCAAGCGCTTGACCTCGGCGATCAGCGGAAACAACGCGCGGATGATCGCGTCTTTCTGCTCATGGTTGAGCTGCGACAGATCCGGTAGTG
>CAMBGJ010000033.1 GCA_945865805.1 Bordetella parapertussis | reverse complement strand
GGAGTGAGCATGGCGATGCAAATTTCGGTGAATGGCCGCGCGCTCGACGTCACAGCGGACGGCGAAACGCCTCTGCTGTACGTGTTGCGTAACGACGCGGGCTGCAAGGGGGTGCGTTACGGCTGCGGACTGGGGCAATGCGGCACCTGCACAGTCATCATCGATGGCAAGCCGGTGCAGTCGTGCGACGTGCCGGTGTCGGCGGTGGCGGGTAAGTCGATCACCACGGTCGAGGGCATAGGCTCCGCCGAGAAACCGCACCCCTTGCAAGCGGCATTCGTCGAAGAGCAGGCCGCGCAGTGCGGCTATTGCACCACCGGCATCATCATGTCGGCCAAGGTGCTGCTTGATGCCAATCCGTCACCCAGTGACGCTGAGATCAAACAGGCGCTGGCGAAAAATCTGTGCCGCTGCGGCACGCATCTGCGCATTGTGCGTGCGATCAAACGCGCCGCTGCCGAAATGAGGAGCTAACCATGGCCGAGACAACAGCAAAACGCAAACTGCCCGGCAGTCTGGAGATCAATCGCCAGCTCTCTCAATGGCTCACCATCAACAAGGACGGCACGGTCGATATGCGACCGGGCAAGATCGAAATCGGCCAGGGCATACTCACGGCGGTGCGGCAGATCGTCGCCGAGGAACTCGATGTCAACATCGAACGCGTGAAGGTGACCACTGCGTCCACGCCCACCAGCCCCAACGAAGGCACGACCTCCGGCAGCCGTTCCATTGAGGAATCCGGCATGGCGTTTCGTTATGCCGCAGCGGAAACGCGCGAGCTGTTACTGGCGCGCGCGGGGGTGAAGCTCGGCGTGTCGATAGAACAACTGACCGTAAATGATGGCATGGTGCGCGCGCCCTCGGGCGCGAGCGTGAGCTACTGGGATGTGACCAGCGATGACTTGCTCCAGCGCGAGGCCACGGGCGACGCGAAACCCAAGCCCTATGCGCAACATAAGATCGTCGGCACGGGGGCGAAACGTATCGATATCCCTGCCAAGGTGCTGGGCAAGCCGGTGTATGTGCAGGACATGGAAACGGACGATCTCGTGCATGCGCGCATGGTGCGCCCACCAAGCCAGTTCGCCGAGTTGTTAAGCGTCGATCTGGATGATGTGAAAAAGATGCCGGGCGTGGTGGCGGTGGTGCGCGATGGGCGCTTTCTCGCGGTGGTGGCGCAGCGTGAAGAGCAGGCGATACGCGCGCAACAGCGGTTGGCACGCAACGCCAAATGGAAGGAAGTCGCGCAACTGCCGGAATTCAACCCACGCTATTTGTTGAGCCGCACGGCGAAAACCGAGGTCATCAGCGAGAAAAAAGGCGCGGCCCCAGTGAACGCAAATGAGGGCAAGGAATTCAGCGCCGAATACACGCGCCAGTTTCTCGCCCATGCATCGCTTGCGCCGTCGTGCGCGGTGGCGCGTTGCGACAACGGCAAATATACCGTGTGGACGCACAGCCAGAGTATTTACCCGTTGCGCGTGGAACTGGCACCGGCGTTGGGCGTGCCGGAAGAAGATGTCGTGCTGCATCACATGGAGGGCGCAGGCTGCTACGGTCAGAACGCGGCCGATTTTGTCGCGACCGATGCGGCGGTGATCGCACGCGCGGTGCCGGGACGCACCATCCGCCTGCAATGGATGCGCGACGAGGAATTTCAATGGGAGCCCTTCAGTTCCGCGATGGTGGTAAAAACACGTGCGACCTTGTCGCCCGACGGTTACGTCACCGATTGGAACTTCGATATCTGGAGCCACGGCCATGGCTCGCGTCCGGGGCGTACCGATGGCAAGAGCAATCTGCTCGCCGCCTGGTATGTCGAGAAATCGCTGCCGCGAGCGCCCACGGGCAACCCGCCATTGCCCGGCGGCGGCAGTCACCGTAACGGCATGCCGATTTATGATTTTCCCAATCAGCGCGTGACCAATCATCTGGTTTCCGATCAGTTGCTGTGCGTGTCATCGTTGCGCGGGCTGGGCAGCCAGACCAATGTGTTCGCCATCGAATGCTCTCTGGACGAAATGGCGTTGGCGGCCGACGTGGATCCGATAGCATTCCGCATCAGACACCTGAAAGACCCGCGCGCGGTGGCGGTGCTGGAAAAAGTCGCCCAAATGGCGAAATGGCAGCCGAAGGAAAAAGGCGCTAACAACAAGGGACGCGGTGTTGGTTTTGCGCGTTACAAAAATGCCGCAGGCTACATGGCGGTGATCGCCGAGGTGGAATTGGGCGAACAGTTGCGCGTGACCAAAATCTGGAGCGCGGTGGATGTGGGCCAGATCATCAACACCGACGGTCTCACCAACCAGATCGAAGGTGGCATCGTGCAGGCGGTGAGCTTTGTGCTCAAGGAAGAGGTGAAATACGACCGCGTGCGCGTAACGCAAGCGAGTTGGGATGATTACCCGATCTTGTCGTTCACTGAAGTGCCGGATGTTGAAGTCGCGCTGATTAACCGGCCGGAATTGCCAGCGGTGGGTGCGGGCGAGGGTACCCAGGGGCCGGTGGCGGCGGCCATCGGCAACGCGCTGTTCAACGCGGCAGGTGTGCGCGTGCGCGACATGCCAATCACGCGTGAACGCATCGTCTCAGCCTTGAGTCGTTAACAATGGTCGATAGAAACGGTCAGGCGGCGCAGCATCAGATTTGCGTCGCCAGACCGTAGGCGCGGTCGATGAAGTCTTTGGCGTTGAAGTCATCAAATTGATCGGGCAGCATTGGGCTGGGTGCACGCCGTGCGTCAAACTTTGGCTGGCGCACGGTGTTGCCGCAGACATCGCGATAGTCCAGGTCGTTGGCGAAATCCGCTTGCGCGGTACGGTAGGTGTCCAGCTGAATGATCATGATTACTTCCGGTTTGGTTAGAATCCGGTGATCATTGATGCAGTACCTGTGCCAATACCAAAACAGCCTGTGTGGAATTCCCGAAAGTTATGTAAGTATCTGTTTTTAAATGTAAATTTAAATTTTTCTATTTCGCAGTGCCGAGCAGTGATATTGGCGTTGCCAGCGGATTTCCAGTCACCGTGCAAGCGAAGGATTCAACCCGAGCGGTAGTTTTTCACAGATGACACTCACAAATGAATCGGCGCGAGCGGCTGTGCCGCCGGGCGTGGCGTTATACATGGCGGTGGTGCAGTTCTTTTTTGTCACCACCTGGACAATTTACGTCATATTCCTGCCCAAGCTGCTAGCGGCCGCCGGCCTGCCGGTGAGCTGGGCACCCTACATCCTGATCGTCGATCAGTTGGTGTTCATGGCGATGGATATCTACGTGGGTGTTGCCGCCGATCGCGCGCAAAAAATGCTCGGCAAGGTGGGGCCGTTGCTGTTGGGGCTGACGCTGGTTTCGTGTTTGGCATTCATGTTGTTGCCGTTCGCCAGCAGTCTCGGCGCGGCGGCGCCGGTGGTGCTGCTGAGTCTGACGTTGGTGTGGGTAGCCACGTCGTCCGCGTTGCGCGCGCCGCCGTGGGTGTTGCTGTCCAAATATGCCGCTGAACCCAGCGTGCCGCGTTTGAATATGCTGATGTTAAGCGGCTTGGCGCTGGGCGGGGCGGCGGCACCTTTTCTGGGTGTGGCGCTGAAGAACGTTGATCCGCGTTTGCCGTTTGTCTTGTCGAGCGTGAGTCTTGCGGTGGCTACCGCAGGCATCATTTATGTCGAACGGCGCTTGCACTTAAGCCCGCTCGCGCCGCCGTCAGCAGAGCCCGAACCCGCCGATCTGGCTGGGCGCTCGTGGCCGTTTTTGCTGGGCGTGCTGCTGCTGGCGCTGGGGTTCCAGATTCATTTGTCGATCAACACCGGCGCGCAGTTTCTGAAATTCGCCAAGCCGGCCGACCTGGAGTGGCTGATGCCGTTGTTCTGGATCGGCTTTGGTGTGGCGATGATTCCGGGCAGCGCTCTGTGCAAGCGCTTTGGCACGCTACAGGTAATGTCGGTATCCGCAGTGCTGGGAGCGCTGGGCGCTTATGCGTCGGTGAGCGCAGGTTCGCTGGATATGCTGATTGCCGCGCAAGTGGTTACCGGTGGTGCGTGGGGCAGTATGCTGATGTGCGGGTTTACTGCGGCGATGTCCGCCGGGCGCACCGGGCGCGAAGGTTTGTCGCTCGGATTGTTGTTTGCCGTGCTGGCCGCAGCCACGCTAAGCCGTATTGTTACCGTGGTCAGCGGTTTGCCCAAGCTCGCCGAGTACGCGGCTTTTTTTACCTGGGCACCCGCGCTGTGCTGGCTGGCTGGCGCGTTGCTACTCGGCGCGCTGGTGTTGCAAAAACGCTTACACCAGCACGCCGCCGTTTAGGGGATACCCACGGAACACCGGCTACGACCTACTACGACCTACTACGATTTGCTGTTGGCTTGCGTCCGCAGTTGCTCGTAGAGATCGGGCTTTTGCTCGCGCAGCAATGCCGCGATGCGCAAATCCGCGCCGTTGGCGCTGGCGAGCGGCACATGCTCAACATACACCAGACGCAGCAGTTCACGAACCGGCTTGGACATCGAGCGACCGCTTTCATAGCGCGAACCGCCGCTTTGCGTAACGCCGATTTCGGACCAGAATTCCATCTGATTCAAGCCGAGTTTTTTACGAATGTCACGTGGATTTTTAATGCGTGAGAACGGTTTCACTGTAGACCCCTCGTCGTTATTCAAAGTTGATATTACCACTCTTATGACCGTTGATTGTAGTCACGGTTCAATGCTCGCTGCAAAAATGCCCTACAATTTTTGTGCAAGCCTTTTTGCATACAGCAAAGGATAGAATATATCGATTTTTCCAAAAAAATCCAATATAATCGCACACCTTTTTGACTCAAAATACAAAATAAAGTCGTATGGCTCTGATAGTACAAAAATATGGCGGCACCTCGGTCGGCAACCCGGAACGCATCAAAAATGTGGCCCGGCGTGTGGCGCGCTGGCATGCACGTGGAAACCAGGTGGTGGTGGTGGTATCAGCCATGTCGGGCGAGACCAATCGTCTGATCGCGCTCGCCAGAGAGATCCAGCCGCAGCCTGATCCGCGCGAACTGGATGTCATGGTCTCGACGGGCGAGCAGGTCACTATAGGTTTGTTGGCGATGGCGCTCAAGGAAATCGGCGTTAATGCTCGCAGCTACACGGGGGCGCAAGTAAGAATACTTACTGATAGCGCGTACACCAAGGCACGTATTTTGAGTATTGATGAAGAACGCATGCGTGCTGATCTCAATGCGGGCTGCGTGGTGGTGGTGGCGGGCTTTCAAGGCGTCGATGAGACGGGCAGTATCACCACTTTGGGGCGTGGCGGATCGGACACCACCGGCGTGGCGCTGGCCGCCGCGTTAAAGGCGGATGAATGCCAGATTTATACTGATGTCGATGGCGTGTACACCGCCGATCCGCGTATCGTGCCGGAGGCGCGGCGGCTTAAAACCATCACTTTCGAAGAAATGCTCGAAATGGCGAGCCTGGGTTCCAAGGTGCTGCAAATACGCTCGGTGGAATTCGCCGGTAAATACAAAGTGCGTTTACGCGTGCTGTCGAGCCTGTCGAGTCCCGATGTCGAAGGCGAAGGCACGCTGATTACGTTTGAGGAAGATGATGGTATGGAACAGGCAATTATTTCAGGCATAGCGTCCAGCCGCGATGAGGCAAAAATCACCATCCTCGGCGTGCCCGACCGGCCCGGCATCGCGTATCAGATACTCGGCCCGGTGGGCGACGCCAACGTCGACGTGGACATGATCGTGCAAAACGTCGGCCACGACGGACTGACTGACTTTTCTTTCACCGTGCAGCGCGGTGATTATCAGAAAACGTTAAAAACGCTGGAACCGGTGGTCAAGCACATTAACGCCCGCGGTATCGTCAGCGGCGAAAAAATCGCCAAAGTGTCGGTCGTCGGCGTAGGCATGCGCTCCCACGCGGGCATCGCCAGCACCGCCTTCCGTACCCTGGCTGAAGAAGGCATCAACATCGAAATGATATCCACCTCCGAAATCAAGATTTCGGTGGTCATCGATGAAAAATACACCGAACTGGCCGTAAGAGTGCTGCACAAGGCTTTCGGCCTGGATCAGGCAAGTTAGCCCAACAATGCCGCCATGCGGTAAAATCAAGGCCAGCAAGCAAAAGTAGAGTGGTCACGGCGCAGCCGTCGTAAAATCCGGCGCTGGCGAAGCCATAGCGCCTTCGACCACCAGCAACAAAGCATGTAGTACCAGCATTACCAACGCACTAAGGTAGAGCATCAAACGGAGAGGTGGCCGAGTGGTCGAAGGCGCTCCCCTGCTAAGGGAGTATAGGCTCAAAAGGCTTATCGAGGGTTCGAATCCCTCCCTCTCCGCCAACATAAGTATTTGTTTTTAAAGGTAATTTTCATCTCTGCCCCCATGGCAGTGGCATCGTAGAGCCGCAATGACATCGCGGCGCGTAGCGATCTGAGTCATCGCTTCGCTGCCGCCAACCCGGCAGTGCATGCCAGCGGGAGATGCCATGAGGGTTGCGAATCGTTCAAGCGCCACGGCCCTGCTGATGCCGGCAGCGATGGTGCTGCTTCTGGTAGCCGCCCTGGCGCAGGCTCAACCCTATCCCTCCAAGCCGGTGCGCGTCGCCGTGGGTTTTCCCGCCGCTAGGCCGCCCGAACTCATTCAGCGTATGAACAAGCTGTGGGTGGCGTCGCTGCGCACGCAGGAGACGCGCGATCTGCTCTACGCTATCAGCGTTGGTGCTGCGGGTAGCAGCGTCGAGGATTTCAACACGTTTCGCGCTGCGGAGGGCCGCAAGTGGGGCGAGCTGCTCCGTAAAATCAATCTCAAGCTGGAGTAACTATGAAACTGCATTGGTCGTCGCGCTCGCCATACGTGCGCAAGGTCATGATCTGCGTTTATGAAATGGGTCTTGCGGACAAGATCGAGCGTATATCTTCGGTGGTGTCGCTGACCAAGCCCAATGCGGAAGTTATGCGTGATAATCCGCTGGGCCGGATTCCCACGCTGATACTGGACGACGGTCGCGTGTTTCATGAATCGATCGTGATCTGCGAGTATCTCGACAGCCTGCACAGCGGCACGCCGCTGTTCCCCGCCAAGGGAGAATCACGCTGGACTGCACTGCGCCGTCACGCGCTGGGCAACGGCATGCTGGACGCGCTGCTGCTGTGGCGCTCGGAGGTGATGAAACCCGCCGCTCGGCAAACGCCGGAATGGCTGAGCACGTTCGCGCTAAAAACGCGCAATGCCTTGGGCACTATCGAGTCCGATGCGGATGCGTTGGCGCGCACGCCGTTTGACATCGGTCACGTGGGCATTGGCGCTGCGCTGGCTTATCTGGATTTTCGCTTTGGCGATTTTGACTGGCGCAAGGATCATCCTCGAACTGACGCATGGATGCAGCAATTCTCGCAGCGTGATTCGGTGCAGAAGACGGCGTTTATCGACGCGTGATCCGCCACGGCTATTTTTGCTGTGCCAGAAACTCCAACAATAGCTGGTTAAAAACAATGGGCTGTTCCCAATAAGGGCTGTGCCCGGCCTCGCGCACGATATGCACGTCTGCGTGGGGCATATGTTGCGCCTGCATGCGCAGTAGCGATGGCGGTTTGTAGAGATCGGAGTCGCCGGTCATCAGCAGGGTCGGGTGCTTGATCGACTCCAGCCGTGCCCAGGTCAGCGGCCGTTTCATTTTCGGCGTGATGCGTTGGCCGGTGATCGCCTGATGTTCCAGCGCCTGCCATGCCGCCAGCCCCTCGGGATTGCCCGCGCGGTACGAGGGCGACAGCTCCTGAAAATCATGCGGCAGCGTGGCAAAGAATGGTGGCCGCAGCCGCGCGTTCACGGCGGCGTAGTCGGCTTCGGTGATGCCCATGTAAGAGGAAATCACCGCCAGGCTGCGTACGTTGGCAGGATATTCGAGCGTGTAGTCGATGGCGAAAAAGCCGCCTTGCGCGGCGGACACCAGGTGCACCTTGCCGAGGCCGAGATGCTGGATCAAGCCATGCAGATCATCGGCACCAAAGCCTGGGTTGTCGGCGTCGCCCGAATCCGAACGATAGTAGCCGCGGCGTGAATAGCCGATCACGCGGTAACCCGCCTGCGCCAGTATCGGTTGCTGGTATACCCAGCCCGCGCCGCTTTGCGTGCCCGCGTGCAGCAAAATCACTGCTGCGCCGGGGCCGCCGGTATCCCAATACCACAGGCGTGATCCGGTAACCTCGACCCAGCCTTCTTGCGCGGGTGCTTGCGGCGGTGCCGGCACGGGTGTCCACATGGTCGCCGAAGCTGCCGAACCGTTATTCGCCATAACAATAGTCTCCACCAATAGTTGTGTCGATGAGGCGCGGCGCGCTGCGGGAATTCAGGGGATTTTGCCCGCCGTGCAGTTCACGCCGTGCAGTTCATATTGCGCGTTACATTGTGGCATAGTCTTGCCGTGCATGATGTAATGCAGGGCTCGAAAAAAGGGCGGGGTACGGGCGCGAGCAGGCGTGATTTGCGGGGAATATTGCAGCGGTGATTACTTAAAGTCGCAGGCATCAAGCAGGCGTAAAAAGGAAGCAGACCATGGATCAAGCTCACGCAGGGTGGGACAAAACAACCGATACGCTGGTGGGCTTTGCACAGCGTTCGTCATACGCATCGCTGCCGCCGGATGTGGTGCACGCGGTGAAGCTGCGCATGATCGATGCCTTCGCCAGCGCGCTGGGCGCGTATGACAACCCGACCAGTGAACTCGCGCGCAAGGTGGCGGCGCGCAGCCGCGGCGACCATCCGGCGACAGTGTGGGGCAGCACCCTGCAGACCACGCCCGAAGCGGCAGCGTTTGCCAATGGTGTGATGACGCGCGTGCTGGATATCAGCGACACCTATCTGGGTAAAAGCCGCGGGCACCCGAGCGATATGATTTCCGGCATCATGGCGGCGGCTGAAAGCGTGCGCGCGGATGGCAAGGCGGTGATCAACGCCATCACGCTGGCTTACGATGTGTATTGCAGTTTTTGCGACGCGATTGATGTCAACAGCAAGGGTTGGGATCAGCCGGTCTACAGTGTGTTGGGCTGCGTGCTCGGCATCGCCCATGTGATGAAGCTGACGCGCGACGAAACCGCCAACGCAGTGGCGCTGGCGCTGGTGCCGAATATGTCGCTGGCGCAGGCGCGGCGTGGCAATCTGTCGAACTGGAAGGGCTGCGCCGGGGCCAACGCCTCGCGCAACGCGGTGTTTGCCGCGCAACTGGCGCAGGATGGTTTCACCGGGCCGACGGCGGTGTTCGAGGGCCAAGGCGGCTTGTGGGAGGTGATCGGCCACCATGACTGGCCGCTGCCGGTGGGACAACACCTGATCACGCAAACGCATCTGAAATGCCTGCCGATCTGTTATCACGGTCAGTCAGCGGTGTTCGCTGCGCTCGATCTACGCAAGCAAGTTGCGGTGAACGATATCGATGAAGTGATGGTGGACGGCTACAAAGCCGCGCACATGATGATGGGCAACGACCCCACGCGCTGGGCACCCGCGACGCGCGAAACCGCCGACCACAGCATGCCCTACGTGGTGGCAATGGCACTGCTGGATGGCGCGGTGACGGATGCATCGTTCACACCCGCACGGCTCGCTGATCCGGCGATGGCGGCGATGATGGCGAAAATCAAAATGCGAAGCGACGCGGGGCTGGAAAAATTTTACCCGGAGGGCGCGCCGGCGCGCGTGAATATACGCACCAAGGCCGGGCAAACCTTGAGCCGCGAAGTGATTTATCCACGCGGCCACGCAAAAAACCCGCTGCCTGAGGCCGATGTGCTGGCGAAGTTTCACGAGATGACTGCAGCGCGGCTCAATGCTACTCGGCGCGCGGAAGTGATCGGCACGCTGTTGAAGCTGGATGAGGTCAACGATATATCGTCGGTAATCCGGCAACTTTCGGCATCAGGGGTGTAAACGAAGGGAGATTGTAAGTGATTGATTTTAAAGAAATAAATTATGAGGCCGTGACCGTCGGCGAGGAATTCATGTCCGACGATTTCCTCATCAAGCCAGAAGATGTCGAGACCTTTGCGTTCGCGGTGGACGATCACGACCCGTGGTATTTCGACGAAAACGTAGCGACGCCATTCAAAGGCAATATCACCCACCCGGTGCTGCTAGGCAATCAGGCGCTGCTGATGCGCCACGGTAAATACATCGTGCCCGCCGGCCTGCACGCGAAGATGCAGTACGAATTCATCGAACCGTTGCGCGTGGGCATGCGTGTGCGCACGCGCGGCAAGGTCATCGATAAATACGAAAAGCGCGGTCGCCACTATATGGTGACTGAATTCACCACGCGCGACGAGGAAACCGGCACGGCGCTGGTGCGCGGCCAGTTCACGCAAATGCTGTTTCCGAAATCAGGAGTACATGAACATGCCAAAAACCGCTGATAGATTGAAGGTTGGCAGTGAACTGCCGCCACTCAAAAAAACCATCAACCAGCGCCAGATCGATTGTTATTCCGGCGTGCGCCCGAAGTCGATACATACCGACGTGGCGTGGGCCAAACAAAAAGGCTTTCGCGCGCCACTGGCGCAGGCGCTGATGTCCACCGCCTATGTGTCGCAGATGATGGTGAGCTGGCTGGGCGAAGGCTTCGTGCGCGGTGGCAAAATTTCGGCGTCGTTCATCAAGCCGGTGATCGTCGGCGAAACGCTCACCGCGCGCGCCGTGGTGACCGCGCACGACGAGGTAGATGGCCGGCCGCGCGTGACCGTCGAATGCTGGTGCGAGAATCAGGATGGCGTGAAAACACTGGTGGGATCGGCGAGCGGGTTTGCCGATTGTTTGCGCACATAACTCGAACACTAAAAATACTCAAATCGGCTGCGTGGCCTTTCCACTGAATAACAAAGCGCCAAAAAACAACCTTGTCATTCCCGCGAAAGCGGGAATCCATACCTTGTGCCATGTGGCACGTTGCCATGGATTTCCGCTTTCGCGGGAATGACAGTGCCTCACATTACTTTTCCGCGAACCTGAATCATGAGCGCCACAGAGCCTATAAACGACCTCCCCGACATCTCCCCACTCATGGCCCCGCGCAGCATCGCACTGGTGGGTGCCACCGATCATCCCACGTCGTTTGGCGGGCGCGTGTTTCAGCAAATGACCGGCTTTGGTTTTGCGGGAAACATCTATCCGGTTAATCCGCGGCTGAAAGACATCCGCGGGCTGAAGTGTTATCCGGGCGTCAAGGAATTGCCCGAGGCGCCGGATCACGTCGGTATCGTGGTATCCAGCGAACGTGTGTTCGATGTGCTGGAAGATTGCGCGTCTATCGGCGTGCGTTTTGTCACCGTGTTTAGCGGCGGTTTTGCCGAATCGGGCACGGACGAAGGTCGTGCGCGGCAGCAGCGGTTGATCGAATTTGGCAAGGCCAAGGGCATCCGCTTTATGGGGCCCAACTGCAACGGCATCGTCAATTTCATCGACCGTTTTGCCATGACTTCCACGGCGGCGATACGCGAGGCGAGCGCGCGGCCGGGCGACATTGGCGTGGTGAGTCACAGCGGAGGCTTGGGTCAGATCAATGTGATGTGGCGCACCATGGAGCACGGGCTGGGCATCAGTTACGAAGCGAGTTGCGGCAATGAAGCCGACATCGACACGCTGGATTTCGCGCGTTTCATGCTGCATTCAGAAACCACCAACGTGGTGCTGATGGCGGTTGAAGGCATCAAGAACGGCGATAAATTTCGCCGTCTTGCTGAAGAAGCTGCGGAAATCGAAAAGCCGCTGGTCATCCTGAAAATTGGTTCCACTGAAGCGGGCAGCCGCGCGGCGGCCTCGCACACCGGTGCCATCGCGGGCGACAACGACATCATCAAAGCCGTGTGCCGCCAGTATGGTTTGATCCAGGTGCACGAGTGCAACGAGCTGTATGAGACAGCGGTGTTTCTGCGCCAGCGCAAGTGGCCCAAAGGGCGCGGGCTGGCGGCGGTGGCGCCCACCGGTGGCAATATCGTCAACCTTGCCGACGCGGGCGCGATTTTTGATTTGCAATGGAACCCGTTCACGCCGCAAACGCAGGAAGCGCTGAGCAAACTGATGCCCGGCTACGGCAAGGTGGGCAACCCCACGGACTTGACCTCGGCAGCCACCGGCGATCAGGATTTTTACCGCAAAGCGCTGACCACCATCGCCGCTGATCCGGGCGTGGATGTCATGATCCCCATCGTGCCGTTCCCCACGCGCAAGAACATGGATCAAACCGTCGAGATTATGAACCAGTGCGGCAAGCAGACGGCGATGTTGTGGGTCGGCGGCTGCATGGACGACAAGGAGTACAAGGCACGCGATCTGATCAGCCAGGGCGTGGTGGTCTACCGCGATGCCACGCCGTGCACGCGTGCGATACGCGCTGCGTATGACTTCGGCCAGTTCGTGCGTGCGCGCAAGTCGGGTGCGTTAACGCCCGAGCGTCCGGCAAATGTGCAATATGCCGAAGCCGCTGAGCGTTTCAAAAAACTAGGCGTGAAAATCACCGAGTGCGAGGCGAAAGAATTGCTCGCCTGCTACGGCTTGCCGGTGACACAGGAAGCACTCGCCGAAACCGCCGCGCAAGCTGTGAACTTTGCCGCGAAAATCGGCGCAATGAGTTGCAGTAAGGTGGTGCTAAAGATTGATTCGCCCGACATCGCGCACAAGACCGAAGCAGGTGGCGTGCGTATCGGCGTGGAAGGCGCTGCGGCCATTACCGAAGCGTTTGACGCCATCATCCAATCCGCCAAGGCCTACGCGCCGCAAGCCCAAATCAACGGCGTGCTGGTGCAGGAAATGGCGCAACCCGGCGTGGAAATGATGCTCGGCGTGGTCATGGATCCGGTGTTCGGGCCGATCATCGCGGCGGGTCTCGGCGGCATACACGTTGAAGTGCTGAAAGACATTGCCTATCGCGCGGCGCCAGTCACGTCCCGGCAAGCGAATGAAATGCTCGACGAACTTCGCGGCGTAAAACTGCTCGCGGGCGTGCGCGGCATGTCCGCGCGCGACCGCAACGCCGTGGTGGATGCCATCGTGCGGCTGTCGTGGTTTGCGCACGACTTCCGCCACGAGATCGCGGAACTGGATATCAATCCGTTGATGGTTTACGAAAGTGGTGCGGGCGGGCGCGTGCTGGATGCGTTGATTGTGCGGTCGGGTGTGTAACGGCGTAGGTCGGAACGCGTAGCGGTTCCGACGGCGGTCGAGGCAAGCCACGTTTTTGTCGGAGCCGCTACGCGTTCCGACTTACGGGATGGCGACGTGCAGCTTTTGGTGCAATTGAATAGAGTGCAAATGAATCATAAGTATTTGTTTTTAAACAATATTTTATTGGTCTTCTACATGGCAGGTAACGCGCATGCGCAGGCCACCAAAGCCGCCACGCGTTACCCCGAACGCCCGGTGCGCGTAGTCGTCCCGGTGGCCGCAGGCGGTGGCACGGACATCATCGCGCGACTCACGGTCAGCAAGTTGAGCGAGGTGGTGGGCCAGCCCTTCGTGGTGGACAACCGCCCCGGCGCGGGCGGCTTGCTGGGCAATGAGATTGTTGCGCGTGCGCAGCCGGATGGTTACACGTTGTTGTTCACCTATGCGGCGCACACCATCGTGCCGTTTATTTATCGCAAGGTGTCGTACGACGTCTACAGGGATTTCACGCCAATCACGCTGGCGGGTCAGCAGCCCTTGTTGCTGGCGGTGAACACGTCGGTGCCCGTGAATACTACGCAGGAACTGATCGCGCTGGCGCGGGCCAAGCCGGGTGCGCTGAATGTTGCGTTGGCCACGCCGAGCAGTTCCGGCGCGTTGGCGGCGGAACTGTTCAAGATCTTGACCAACACCAAAATGGTGTCGGTGCCGTTCAAGGGTGGCGCGCCCGCGTTGACCGCGTTGCTGGGCGGCGAAGTGCAACTCATTTTCACCACGCCGCCGACGGTGATGGCGTTCATGAAAAGCGGGCGGGTGAAAATTCTCGCCACATCGGGCCGCGAGCGCGTGCCGTATCTGCCCGAGGTGCCGACGCTGGCCGAGGCCGGTGTGAAAGATTTTGACACCGCGCCGTGGCAGGGCGTGCTCGGCCCGGCGAATTTGCCCGCGCCGCTGGTAGAGTATCTGCACACGCAAATCAGGAACGTGCTGCGGCTGCCCGAAACGCGTGACAAATTTGCTGCTTCGGGCACGGATGCGGTGGGCAACACGCCGGCTGAGTTTGCGAAAATGATCAGCCGCGAATTGGAGCAGAATAAAAAAGTGATTCAGGCTGTCGGCATGCGGGCGGATTGATGACGACTGATCGAAAGCGAAAACCATGACTGAAGCACAAACGCAAACGCTATCCCGGCAAGTGTCGCAATTCGTTGCCACGCGCACCTACGCCGACATTCCGCAGACCGTGCGCGAGCGTGCCAAGCTGGTGATGCTCGACGCCATTGGCAATGCGTTTGCCGCGTCGCGTTATCCGTTCGTGCCGGTGGCGCTGTCGGCATTGAGCAGCTTGGGCAGCGGCGACAGCACGGTGATCGGTCTCGATGCCCGGCTCGCACTGCGTGACGCGGTGGTGATGAACGGCATCCTGGTGCATGGGCTGGATTACGACGACACTTATTTGCCCGGTTCGGTGCACTTGTCGGCCAGTTGCGTGCCGGTGGTGTTGGGCATGGGCGTGCACGCCGGGGCACATGGGGAAGCGATGCTGATGGCGACGGTGCTGGGACTGGAAATCTCCGCTCGCATTGCAGCGGCGGCCAAAGGTGGCTTTGTCAATGCGGGCTTTCACGCGACGGGTATCGCCGGCGCGTTCGGCAGCGCGGTGGCGGCGGGGCGGCTGATGAAGCTGGATGCCGCGCAGCACACGCTGGCGCAGGGTATCGCCTTGAGTATGACCTCAGGTACTTTGCAGCCGCTGCAGGAAGGCTCGTGGACCAAACGCCTGCATCCCGGCTGGGCGGGCGCTTCGGGCATTACAGCGGCGGCTTTCGCGCGCGCGGGTTACGTTGGGCCGGCGCAGGCGTATGAGGGGCACTTCGGTTTGTATGGCTGTTTTCTGGGCGAGCACAAGGCCAGCGCGCAGCCGCAAGCGGTGATCGAAGGGCTGGGCGACACCTGGGAATTCACGCGCACATCGATCAAGCTGTTTCCGGCCTGCCATCAATTGCATGCCTTCATGAACTGCGCGATCAAGTTGTCGAAGGAGCAAGCGTTTACGGCGGATAACGTTGAGTCGGTACGAACACTGATTGCCGATGCCGCCGTGCCGCTGGTGTGCGAGCCGCTAGCGAGTAAGTTAAAACCGGCCAGCAGTTACGCCGCGCAATTCAGCCTGCCGTATTCGGTGGCATGCGCAATGGTGCGCGGGCGTTTTGGCTTGAACGAAATCGAAGCGCCGTCCTATACCGATGACGAATTGTTGAAGCTCGCCAATAAGGTCAGCTATGAAATCGATCCGAATCCGGGCTTTCCCAAATCGCGTTCGGGCGAGGTGATCGTCAAAATGAAAGACGGGCGCGAACTGCGGCATCGCGATAACATTCTGCCGGACGAGCCAGCGAGTGCTGAATCCATCGTGGCGAAGTTCATGCAGAACACAGACGGGATTTTGCCGCGTGCGCGGGCGGAGCAGGTGCGTGATGCGGTGTTGGGGTTGGAGCGGGTCACGCATGCGGGCGAGTTTGTCGGGATGCTCGGCAAATAGGTCAAAGGCCTTTTAGCCACAGATGAACACAGATTTAACGGCAAAACCCGATGAATTTAATTTGGGCTCATCGGTGAAATATTTGGCGAACAATTTTGATTTTAGGTTTGTTTTAACTGGAGATAGGTGATGCCACTACTGGCAGAAAAAAACGGACACATCCTGACATTGACGTTAAGCCGCCCAGCGGTGCGCAATGCCTGGGATGACGATTTCAACGAGGGCCTGGTGGCGGAACTGGGCAAGGCCACGGACGATGACGATGTGCGCGTGGTGATCCTCACGGGGGATGAGAAGGGTGGGGCGT
The DNA here is from genome assembly GCA_945865805.1 of Bordetella parapertussis. Lineage (GTDB taxonomy): Bacteria > Pseudomonadota > Gammaproteobacteria > Burkholderiales > SG8-41 > UBA5216. Next base: position 9,365 of record CAMBGJ010000033.1, on the reverse strand, counting down.
TTTCCGCCGGCGCCAATCTTAAAAAGCCGAATTCGCATGTCACCGGCGGGGCGAAGCAGTTCGTGAAAAAAATTCGTCGGCCACGCCAGTTTCCGGCGAATCTGCTGGGAGATTTTCCCAAGCCGGTGATTGCGTCGGTGAACGGTTACGCCATCGGTGTCGGCGCGATTATCACGCTGGCCTGCGATTTGATTGTCGCTTCGGATAAATCGGAATGGCGCTTGCCGCAGGTGGCGCTGGGGATCATTCCGAACTACGGCGGCGGCACGCGGCTGGCGCGTTACGCGGGCAAGGGTATGGGCATGCGGCTGGCGATGGGTTTCCCGTTGAAAGGCGAGGAAGCTTACAAGCTGGGCGTCGCGCAGTGGTATGTGCCACACGCGGAACTCAAGGCCAAAACGCAAGAGGTCGCCGAACATATCGCCGGGCTGCCGCCGCTGGCGGTGAGTTTGACCAAGGAATCGATCATTCGCGGCATGGATATTTCCAACTTGCAGGATGCATCGCTCACCGATGCATACCGCTTTATGGTTTTGGAAATGTCGAAAGACAAAGACGAGGCGCATAAGGCCTGGCGGGAGAAGCGCAAGCCCAAGTTTACGGGTGAGTAGAATTTAGTTTTGCTGGTTTGACCCCACCCCCATCCCAGCCATCCCCTCCCCTTCAGAGTTAGGGTGGGGGTGGGGTAAAGATTGACCAACCCAAAATTCCGACGGGAGCACCAAAATGGAAGTGCAATCCACCCTGAGAGTCATCAACGAAAAAGACTACCAAGGTTCGCGCGGCGTGACCGACGGGCAAACCTATACGCGGCTGATCGGTTGGCCCGAAGTGTTCATGACCGACCGCGTGCGCCTGGGGCGTGCGAGTTACAAGACCGGCACCTATGAGCAACTGCACTGGCATCCGATCGAGGCGACGTATTACGTCATCTCCGGCCACGCCACGGTGCGGGATTTCAATGGCAAGGAATACGAAGTCGAAGCGGGCTCCATTATTTAAGCGCCGGCGGGCATCGCGGGCGCACATGAGTGGGAGGTCAAAGAAGCGCTGGAGCTGATCGACATCCGCGCCTGCAACGAGACCAACCGCAAGATTCAGTACACGGTGGATAAAGCCACCAAGCGCTCCTACATCGATCTGAAAGACCTAAAATACCGCGACGCGATCAGCTTCAAGTCGCATTACTGACGCCCGCCGTTGTGAACTTTTCGGCGGCACTTTTCAGCGCGCGCCGTTCCCGCTATAGTCACGCCTCTTTCACGTTAGCTGCGCAGCGCATTGCGGGCATTAGTTCTGAATTAATTAAAGGAATCAAATACTTATGTTCGATCTGACCTTGACCCCCGAGCAGCTGGAGATGCGCGACACACTGCGTGATTTTGCGCAGCGCGAAATGAAAGCCGCCGCCATACACCCCGATCGCCTGCAGCCGTTTGAAAAACCGGTGATGACTGATCTGCTGGCCAAGGCCACGCAACTGGGCCTGCGCACACTGGCCTTGTCGGAAGACTCCGGCGGCGCGGGCGCGGACAATCTCACCACCTGCATCGTGCTCGAAGAACTCGCCACGGGCGAAGTGGATATCGCCACCATCCTCGGAACCACGGCGGCGTTGGGCCGCACGCTGTTCGATACGTTGATGACGGCGGCGCAAAAAGCGAAATACGTCAAATCGTTCGTGGATGACGACAACTATCACCTCGCGTTCGCGGGCACCACGGCGGAAGCGGGCCTTGGCTGGAGCTACCATCGCGATGCCTATGAAGACGATGTGGCCGTGCCCACAGCAGTCAAGCAAGGCAACGATTGGGTGATCAATGGTCGCGTCGAAGCCGTGTCGAATGCGCCACTGGCCAAACTGTTCGCGGTGCAGGTGCGCACGAGCGCGGACAGCAAAGGGATGAAAGGCCTGTCGACATTTTTGATCCCGCTCGACACCGCCGGATTCAAGGTGCACGACACCATCAAAGCCTTCGGCGGCCCGGACAACACGCTCACGCGCTGGCACCACGGCACGGCGGCGGCGATAGAACTCAAAGACTGCAAAGTATCGGCGGCGAATTTGCTGGGCAAAGAAGGCGCCTGCCCTCTGGCTGACGGAAAGTTGCTGGCCCGTAACAGCGTTGCCATGGCGGCAGTCAGCCTCGGCGTGGGCCGCGCCAGCTATGAGGCGGCGGTGGACTACGCCAAGATGCGCCGCCAGGGTGGCCGCAACATCATGGAGCATCAGGCCATCGGCACCAAGATCGCCGACTGCACCATCAAACTCGAACTCTCGCGCAACATGGTGTGGAAAGCCGCCTGGACGCAGGATCACCCGGAAGCGGTGGCAGGGCGCAGCGTATCCGAATTGCCGTTGCATGTGATCGCACGCGTAGCTTCAGCGGAAGCGGTACATGAAGTCACGCTGCTGGCCGCCGAGTGCTTCGGCGCGATGGGCGTGATGCGCGATATGCCGCTGCAAAAATACGTCAACGATGGCTTCATCATCGCGCATTCGGAAGATACCGACGGCGCGGCGAAGCTGCAGATTGCGGAATCGGTGGCCGGGTTTCAGCGTAAGGCAGCGTAGTAATTTCCGCCCTCCTAAGGGGGCGGCAAAGCATATCCCCCAGTTTGCCGGTGGGAAAGTGAAGTAGTTATTTTGATGATTTGGGGAAGTAAACAATGGATTTTTCACTAAACGAAGAACAACGCCACTGGCAAGCCGAGGCGCGCAAATTCGCCGCTGAAGTATTGCGTCCTGCATCGGTTGCGCGCGATCAGATCGAAGGCGGTTTTCAACCGTGGGATTGGGACATCATCGAAGCCGGCTCCAAGCTCGGTTTTCGTACGCTGGCGGTGTCGAAGGAGTGGGGCGGGCCGGGCGCGGACTTTGTTTCGCAGGCGATCGTGATGGCGGAGCTGGCCAAGGGCGACAGCGCCATGTCCAAGGCGTTCAGTCAGAACTGGAAGTGGAGCCATCTGATGTCGATGGCCTGCACCGACGACCAGAAGAATCGCTTTCTGAAACCGTTTCTCGCCGACCACCGCTACGTGATGGGCCGCGGCATCACCGAGCCGAATGCCGGCTCGGATAACCGCCTGCCGCCGGAAGACGATCCCAAGGCCGGTTATCGCGTGAAGGCCGTGCCGGATGGCGACGAATGGGTTTTGAATGGCGAGAAGTGCTTCATTGCCAACGGCAGTGTGGGTTCGCTGTTTTTCGTCGATACGCGCACCAATCCCGATGTGAACATCAAACAGGGTGGCACGCTGTTCATGGTGCCCAAGGGCACGCCGGGCTTTCGCATCGGCAAGGTGTTCAACAAACGCGGCTGGCGTTTTTATCAGAACGCCGAACTGATTTTTGAAAATGCCCGCGTGCCAAAAGAAAACATTGTCGGCGCCGTGGGCACCGGTTCGGTGAAAGCCGGCAAGGGCGACACCACCGGCGGCGATATTTTCGGCGATCTGGAGCTGGCCGCCAACGCGCTGGGTGTATGCGACGATGCGGTGGAAATGGCGATGGGCTACGCGCGCACCGCCAAGCGTGCCGGCAAATATTTGATGGAGCATCAACTGGTGGCGCTGCGCGTGCATGAAATGCACATGCTCACTGAAGCGCTGCGTTCGTTTGTGTTGCGCACGGCTTGGCAACACGATGCGGGCGAGCACTCGGCCAACGCCGGGTTCGTGATGAATTACTCCACCGATATCATTCAGCGCGTGACGCGCCTTAACATGCAGGTGCACGGCGTTGAAGGCTGCATGTTGAACTCACGCGCCGATAAGCTGGTGCGTGACGCGATGGTGTGGACACACCTGGCGGGCGATACGGTGCAGCGTATCAAGATATTGAAGCGGTTGAAGTAAGGTGCAGCCCCGCACGCGCGGGCGTGGTGAATCTGTACCAGCGCCGGGCATGTCCCGGCGCGTTAGTTTGAGGAGAATGAAATGGCTCGGATTCCGGTTTGCAGGTATGGCGTGGTGCTCACGTTGGCATTGGCGGCAAGCGCCGCATTTGCGCAAAACTATCCCGCCAAACCGGTGCGCATGATCCTGCCGTTCCCCCCCGGCGGCCCGACGGACCTGGTGGGTCGTCTGCTGGCGCAGAAACTCGGCGAGCAGATGGGGCAGCCGGTGCCGACCGACAACCGCCCCGGTGCCAGCGGCAATATCGGCCTGGAGCTTGCGGCCAAAGCGCCGCAGGATGGCTACACCATCGTGTTGAGTTCACCGGTGATTTCGTTGAGTCCGCATCTCTACGCCAAGCTTAACTACGATCCGTATAAAGACCTTGCGCCGATTTCACTGGTGGGCGCGGTGCTCAATGTGCTGTTGGTGCATCCGTCGGTGCCCGCTAAAAACTTGCAAGAGTTGATACGCATCGCGCGCGCGAGTCCGGGCAAGTTGAATTACGGTTCCGGCGGCATTGGCACCACCACGCACCTCGCGCCGGAGCTATTGAAGAATCTGGAAAAGCTTAACATCATACACGTGCCCTACAAGGGCTCGGGTCTTGCGCTGATCGGCATGGTGAGCGGGCAGGTGGATATGCTGATCATGGGCGCGCCGTCGGCCATCGGGCAAATTCGTGGCGGCAAGGTGCGCCCGATAGCGTTGCTCGCGGAAAAGCGCATTGCCCTGTTGCCCGAGGTGCCGACCACGAGCGAGCAAGGTCTGAAAAATGCTGAAGTGCTGGTGTGGTACGGCATCCTCACCTCCACTGGCACGCCGACCGCACTGATCAACCGGCTCAACAGCGAGATCATCAAAGCCGTCAACGCGCCGGATACGCAACAGCGTTTCACTACTGCCGGGGTGGAGCCGATGACCAGCACGCCCGAACAATTTGGCCAGTTCATCCGCAGCGAGGCCGTGCGGTTTGGCAAGGTGATCAAGGATGCCGGCATCAAGGGTGAATAGCGTCAACAGGGAGCGCGTGGCGTGAAACCAGAAATTCTCGTATTGCTACCGATATTCGCACCCACGCTGGCAGCGCTGGAAGAACGCTACGTGGTACACCGGCTGTGGTTCGCGCCGGATCGCACGGCGTTCCTGAAGGACGTGGCGCCGCGCGTGCGGGCGGTGGTGACATCCGGTCTGGCGGGTTGCGACAGCGCGACCATGCAGGCGTTGCCGAAGCTCGAAATCGTCGCCTGTTATGGATCGCCACGCAGCACGCTGGATACGGTCGCGGCCAAGGCGCGCGGCATTGTGTGCACACGCACGCCGGATGAAGTCGCCGAGTCGGTGGCGGATATGGCGTTGGGGCTGATGATTAGCGTGATGCGGCGGATGATCGAATGCGACCGTTTTGTCCGCGAGGGCCGCTGGGAAAAAGCCCTGGCACCGGCGGGCAGGGAGGTGCGCGAGAAGGCTTGCGGCATCGTTGGCTTCGGCGGCATCGGGCAGGCGGTTGCGCGGCGCGCGCAGGCGTTCAACATGGCGGTGAGTTATTTTGGCCCGCGCAAGAAAGACACGCCGCTGCCGTACTACAGCGACCTTGCAGCGATGGCGGCGGCGGTGGACGTGCTGGTGGTGTGTTGCCCGCTGCTGCCCGAAACGCGTGATCTGGTGAATGCCAAGGTGCTCGATGCGTTGGGGCGTGGCAACGGTGAAGGCTATCTGATCAACGTCGCGCGCGGGCCGGTGGTGAACCAGGCGGCGCTGATTGCAGCGTTGACGGAAAAGCGCATCGCGGGCGCGGGGCTGGATGTGTATTGGGACGAACCGCGCGTGCCGCCCGCGTTGCTCGGCCTGGACAACGTGGTGCTCGCACCACACGTCGGCACACACACCCAGGAAGTGCGCGAAGAGCGCGGACGCATGGTGCTGGCGAATCTGGCAGCGCATTTTGCGGGCAAGCCGGTGCCGCATCTGATGCCGGAAAACGACAACAGGCGGTGATGTCATGCGATACGGTGCTCCCATAGGATATTTATGTAAGTATCTGTTTTTATTGATATTTTTTTCTATCCAGGCGGTAAGCAACACCACGGCGCAGACGTATCCCCACAAGCCCATCCGCTTCATCGTGCCGGTGCCCGCCGGTGGTGGCGCGGATTTTGTCGCGCGCGCGTATGCCACGCGATTGGGTGAGGCACTGGGTCAACAAGTGGTGGTTGACAATCGCGGCGGCGCGGCGGGCATCATCGCCATGGAAGCCACCGCCAAAGCCGCGCCCGACGGCTACACGCTGATACAAACCAATATCTCCACCATCAGCATCAATCCGTACATGTACAGCAAGCTGCCGTATGACGCGGAAAAAGGATTCGCGCCGGTGTCGATCACCACGTTAAATCCGCTGGTGTTGGTGGTGCATCCGGCGGTGGCGGCGAGGAGCGTGCCGGAGTTGGTCGCGCTCGCCCGCGCCAAGCCGGGCACGGTGACGTATGGCTCGCTTGGCAGCGGCAGCATTCAGCATCTGGCTGGCTTTATGTTCGGCAAGGCGGCGGGCGTGAATCTGATTCACGTGCCGTACAAAGGCGCGGCACCGGTGACGGTGGATCTGCTGGCCGGCCAGGTGCAGAGCGCCTTCAGCGGCATCGGCACCGTGGTGGCGCATGTGCGCACGGGCAAACTTCGCGGTCTGGCGACCACCGGGCCCAAGCGCATCGACACTTATGCCGATCTGCCGACGATGAAGGAATCCGGCGGGCCAGATATCCAGATGCTGCTGTGGAACGGCATCCTCGCCCCAGCCGGTACGCCCGCGCCCATCGTCAAAAAATTGAGCGATGAAATCAATCGCATCGTCAAGACCAGCGATCTCGCGCAAGCCATGGCCGCGCAAGGCACCTCGCCGGTGAGCAATACGCCAGAGGAATTTTCGGCGTTCATCAAGGCCGAGCAGACGAAGTTCAAAAAGCTGGTGCAAGAGTCGGGCATCAAGCTCGATTAAGAGTGCCTGACTACAGGACGAATTGAACTTCGCAAAATACATTGTCCGTTCGGGCTTGGAGCCGTTGTAGGTTGGGGTCACGCATCACAATCGTTGGGGTTCCTTCGTCACCCCAACCTACTTGTTGCGTGCCTATTGAGGCTTTATTAGCGACTCAAAGGCGTCGAGCGTCACGCGCAACCGTGGCTACACCGCATGCCCCGCCGCATGCCCCGCCGCATGCCCCTCTGCGGTAGCCGCCATCACCGTGCGAGGTGCGAGGCAATCGCCGATCAGCTGCACGTCGATGCCCGCCGCACGCAGCGGCGCTGCCAGCGCGATAGCCGGGGCGCGTGGCGTCGAGTAAGCAAAAAAAGCCACGTCGCGGATCACGGTTTTTTCGCCGGTGTAGACCTGCGTGATTTCCAGTTCGCCGTTTTCAAACGCGTCGCTCCACAGCGGCTGTGACAGCAGTTTCACGTGGATGCCCTGGGCGCTCAGGCGGCGATTGATGCCTTGATGCGTGACCATCGAGGTTTCATCGGCGATGGCGTCGCGGCTGGTGACGATCACCACATGCGCGAAAATCTGTTGCAGCCGTTCCGCACTGGCGTAAGTGCCTTCGGACAAATCCATGTCATAGAGTACCGCCGTACCCGGCTGCCGGGTTTTGACGTGCAGCAGGTTTTGCATCGCCGTGCGCAGATCGGTCACCACCTCGCGCGCGGCAGGCGGCAGCCAGCGCGGTGCCACCATGTCCGCACCCGTGGCGAGAATCACGTGGTCGGGTTTCAGCGCCAGCACGTCGGCCACGGTGGCGGTGATACCCAGCTCGAATGTCACGCCCGCGCGCTGGGCCGCCGCCTGCTGATAGTCGTAGATGCTGCTGGTAGCCTCACCGCCCGGTAGTTGTGCGCGCAGCCGTGCCTTGCCGCCGACATCGCGCGATTGGCTGAATACGGTGACGGCGTGTCCGCGCGCGGCGGCAGTCCAGGCGGCTTCCATGCCCGCGACGCCCGCGCCGACGATCACCACGCGTTTTTTGACTGCCGCAGGCACGGGCCAGTAATCGGCTTCCGCGGCGTGCGCCACGCGCGGGTTGTTGTCACACGACAGCGCTTGATGAAACGCCGCGCCCACGTACCAGCAGTTGTTGCACGACACGCAATAGCGGATATCACTGGCGCGGCCCGCTGCGGCCTTGTTCGGCCACGCCGGATCAGCCACCAGCGCACGGCCCAGCGCCACCAGTTCGGCGTCGCCGCTGGCGAGTATCGCGTCGGCCTCGGCCGGATCAGTGATACGGCCCAGCGCCAGCAGCGGCAACCCGTTGACGGTACCGCGCAACGTGCGAAACAGCGGCATGTAGGCGGCGCGCGGCTGGTGGTCGTCGGGCACGTGCATCTCAAGCGAGCGTGCATGGCTGCCCTGGGCGAAGGTGATGTAATCGAGCGCCTTGCTCGCCGTGACGTGCGCGGCGATGGCTGCGGCTTCAGCGGGATTAATGCCGCCGGGCACGCCGTCGTCGCCGGGCAATTTCACGCCGAGGATGAAATCGGTGCTGCAGGCCGCGCGTATGCCAGCGATCATCTCAGTGATGAGCCGCGTGCGGCCCGCCAGATCGCCGCCGAATTCGTCCTCGCGTGCATTCGACCATGGCGACAGAAACTGATGAAACAAATGTCCGTGCCCGGCGGAAATTTCCACGCCGCTAAAGCCGCAGCGTTTAAGCCGGGCAGCCGATTGTGCAAACTCGTCGTTCATGCGGCGAATTTCGGCGATGGTCATTGGGCGTGGCACCGTGCCGCTTAAATCATCGGGCAGGGCAGAGGCGCCGACGGCTTCAGGATTGCGCCCCACCTCGTGACGACCGCGACCGGGGTCTTGTATCTGGCCGAGCAGACGGCAATCGCGCGACTCAACTGCATCAGCCCAGCGCTTCAGACCATCAAGCTCGCTGTCGTCGAATACGACAACCTTGTAGGGAATGCGCTGGTGCAGCGCCATCGACAACGGCTCGGTGACAATCATCGCGGCACCGCCGATGGCGCGATTGGCGTAGTAATTGATTTGCCGCTCAGTGACGCGCCCCTTGTCGCCCATGCGCGTGGTCATCGATGCATGCACGATGCGGTTTTTCAGCGGCTTGCCGGCGAGGGTAAACGGCGTAAACAGTTTGGTGTAGTTGTGTTCCATAAAATAGTCAATAAAAACAAATAGTTACGGTTTTATTGTGGCCGTCGCCCGCGCGCGAGGCAAACGGCCCATGGCGATGCGCGAGAGGGTTGCGAGGGCATGTGCATAAACGAGGAATGCTATCACGCGAGGGTTGGCCGGGCGTCATGCCAGGGCAATTGCATCAAATAGCCACCATCCCAAGTAATTGCTCACGATAAGAATCGCTGGTTGATGCGACCAAGCGTCGCGTCTTGATTCCGCCCTTGCGGGACTTATCCAGACGCAGAATATTGAGCACCATGCGACGCACGGCGGC
>CAMBGJ010000032.1 GCA_945865805.1 Bordetella parapertussis | reverse complement strand
CCAGTCGTCGATGACTTCAAACTGCGGGCGCTGCACCTGGCACATCACCCAATCCAGGGGTTTACCGTCGGCATCTTTGACGATGCACGCGAGTTGTTCCCATTCCGAATGATCAACGCCGGACGAAAAGCCCCATTTGCCGGTTAGCTCGATGCCGCCATCCACCTTGTGTGCGGTGCCCTGAACAAAAGCAATGCCGGAGGCGATTAGCGTGTCAGGGTCGGTGCCCCAGATTTCTTCCTGCGCCTGCCGCGGCCACAACGCGAGGCCACGATGGTGCGAGGCGAGATTGGCCACCACCCACCCGGTTGACGCGTCGCCGCGCCCCAACATTTCGGGAATGTCAAAATAGGCGATGAAATCGAGTTCCATGCCACCCCACGCCTTGGGCTGGATGTAGCGCCATAACCCGGTGTCGTGCAGCGCGTTGACCACTTCGGGCACGAGTTTGGTCGCTTTATCGTTGTCCGGGCCGTGTTTGCGCAGGAACGGAATCAGCGCGCGCGCGCGTTCGATGGCCTCGTCGTAACCGACGCCGGAAAAATCGCGGGATTTGGCTAAAGATGTGGCGGGAGCATTCATAGGGGCGGCAAGTAAACCAACAGAGGTGAAATGAGGTGAAATGCGGGAACCCCGCAGCGCAAACGCGATCATAAATCACAGGGGGAGAAAGCGCTCAGAATACTTTGCAATATCGCGCACAAGGATTTGAAATACAAGGCTTTCTTGATAGAATCAGTGGGTTTCTGGCGCACGGGTGGTTCACTGGTGATGGCCTGTAAACGCGGTCGCTTCTGGGGTGCGGCTATACTGCCTGGGAACACCTCAGTAACTTGCCATCTGCTTGATATCAGCCTGATTCGTACCATTCGTCCTATTTCGTGCTGTCCACCCGCGTATATTTGTGAGAGCGTAGCGCAATGACCCCCTTTTCTTTCCGTTCAATACGTTGCGCGTTGCAAGCCTGCCGCAACGTGTTTCGTGCCGCCGGATTGGCACTCGCTTTGTTGATCGCCCTGCCTGCGGCGGCGCAAACCGACGATCTGCAAGACGTCAACCAGATGCTCAAGCTCGGTCAGTTTGATCAGGCGCTGACGCGCGTGAACAGTTATCTGTCGACCCGTCCGAAAGACGCGCGCGGGCGTTTTCTCAAAGGGCTGATTCTGGCCGAGCAAAACAAATCCGCAGATGCCATCCAGGTGTTCGCCGCGCTGACCAAGGATTTCCCCGACTTACCGGGGCCGTATAACAACCTCGCGGTGCTGTATGCCTCGCAGGGCCAGTACGACAAAGCGCGCGACGCGCTGGAACTCGCCATTCGCACCCACCCGAGCTACGCCACCGCGCACGAGAATCTCGGCGATATCTACGCCAAAATGGCAAGCCAGGCCTACGACAAAGCGTTGCAGCTCGACAAAAGCAATACCACTGCGCAATCCAAGCTCAACATGATTCGCGATTTATTCCCGGCGGATCCGCGCGCGGCCAAGGCTTCGGCGGCGGCGAGCAAACCTGATCCGGCAGTCAAAGTCGCTGCGGCGCCCCCCGCAACCGCGCCGGCTTATGATCCGACCAAGCCTGCACCGGCACCCGCGGTGAAGCCCGCCGCCGCCAAGGCCGGCGCACCCAGCCCGGAAGAGGTGCTGGTTTCCGTCAACGCATGGGCGCAGGCGTGGTCGAACAACGATATCCCCGGTTACCTGGGTGCTTATGCGCCGGATTTCCGTCCGCCCGGCGGTGCCTCGCGCGCGGGCTGGGAAGCCGAGCGCAAACAGCGCATTGCCAAGCCGCGCCAGATCCAGGTGGCCATCGAAACACCGCGCGTGGAATTTGACGACAACGGACGCGCCACGGTGACCTTCCGCCAGCTGTATCGCTCCGACGCGTTGAAGTCCACCAATAACAAAACGCTGGTGATGACCAAGGCCGGCGACAAATGGCTGATCCAGCAAGAACGCAGCGGCGGCTAAACACCCTGCCGCAGACGGGAACCCGGCTGCCGTTTAGTACACGGTTGCTGTTGAGCGGTCGCGCGTCGCTGCTTGCCATCGCGCTGCTGGTGGCGGTCGCGGGCGGCGCGATTTTTCTGCTCAACAGTCACACGCCACTGTCGGCCGCGTTTCTGCCGGTGAATTTCGCCAAGGGCGTACTGACTGCGGCTACCGCCAATGCCACCAATGCCGCCAACCGCGCCGCTGCGGGCCAACTCGATCCCGAGGCCGTGCTGCAAAAAACACTGGCGGAAATCCGTCACCAGCGCATGGATAACGCGCTGACCGAAATCGACAAAGTGATCGGCGCCTATCCGAATTTTCGCCTCGCTCATCTGATCAAGGGCGATCTGTTGATGGCGCGTGCGCATCCCATCAAATCCATCGGTAATGCCAGCGAGGCGCCGCAAGAGCAGTTGGACGATTTGCGCGAGGAGGCGCGTGCGCGCCTGGCGCGTCAGCTGAGCGAACGACCGAAGAATCAGGTGCCGCGTTACCTGGTGCAAATGCCGCCCGAGCAGCGCTACGCGCTGGTGGTGGACACCGCAAAATCCACGCTCTACGTCTATGAAAACAAGGACGGTGAAGCGCGTTACGTCGCCGACTACTACGCCTCCATCGGCAAGAACGGCATGGATAAATTCCGCGAGGGCGATAACAAAACGCCGCTGGGCGTTTATCACGTCACCGGTAGCATCTCGCGCGAGCAACTCAATCAGCGCTACGGCAAGCTCGCAGGAGAGTACGGCGTGGGCGCGCTGCCGATCAATTTCCCGAACGAGTGGGACAAGCGCGGCGGACGCAACGGCAGCGGCATCTGGCTGCACGGCGTGCCCTTCGATACCTACAGTCGCCCGCCGCGCGCGAGCAACGGGTGCGTCGCACTCACCAATGAGGATTTCATGGCGGTGTCAGCGACCGCGCAGGTGGGCGTGACGCCGGTGATCATCGCCAACGGCATCGAGTGGACCAGCCCCGAGGGGGCGCGCGCGGTGCGCGAGGAGCTTTCCCAGGCGGTCGAGAGCTGGCGGCGTGATTGGGAAAGCCTGAATACGCCGAACTATCTGAAACATTATTCGCCGACGAAATTTTCCACCGGTAGTCAGAACTATCAAGCATGGGTCGAACACAAACAGCGCGTCAACGCCGGCAAGACCTGGATCAAGGTCAAGGTGGACAACGTCAGCATGTTCTTTTATCCGGGCGCGACCGATCTCGCGGTGGTGACGTTCGATCAGGATTACAACAGCAGCAATCTGGTCGGTCAGTCGAAAAAGCGACAGTATTGGATGAAGGAACCCGGCGGTTGGAAAATTGTTTACGAAGGTATGAGTTAATTAAAATAATCCAATAAAAACAAATACTTACGGTTATACCTCTTATGCTGCTCGTTATCGACAATTACGATTCCTTCACCTACAACCTCGTGCAATATTTCGGCGAGCTGGGTGAAGAGGTGCAGGTCTTCCGCAATGATGACATCACGCTGGAAGGCATCGAGCGGCTGAACCCGGCGCGCATCGTCGTCTCGCCCGGCCCCTGCACGCCCAACGAGGCCGGCATTTCGGTGGCGGCGATCAATCATTTCGCCGGCAAGGTGCCGGTGCTTGGCGTTTGTCTGGGGCATCAAAGCATCGGCCAGGCCTTCGGCGGCAAAATCGTGCATGCCAAACAGGTGATGCATGGCAAGACGTCCGAAATTCGTCATCACGACCGGGGTGTATTCACCGGCTTGCCCGGCGGCTTTCAAGCCACGCGTTACCACTCGCTGGTGATCGAGCGCGAAACCCTGCCCGATTGCCTGGAAGTCACTGCGTGGACGGACGACGGCGAAATCATGGGTGTGCGGCACAAGACGCTGGATGTCGAGGGTGTGCAGTTCCACCCCGAATCGATCCTCACCGAGCACGGCCGCGCCCTGCTGAAAAATTTTCTGGAAGGCAAGAAATGACCCCACAGGAAGCGCTTGCGCGCATCGTCGATCACCGCGAAATCTTTCACGAAGAAATGCTCTCGCTGATGCGCCAGATCATGAGCGGCGAGGTATCTGCCACGCTGATCGGTGCCATTATCGCGGCCTTGCGCGTGAAAAAAGAAACTATCGGCGAAATCTCCGCCGCTGCGCAGGTGATGCGCGAATTCGCCACCAAAGTGCCGACGGACGACGCACCGAATCTTATCGATACCTGCGGCACCGGCGGCGATGCGGCGCACACCTTTAATATTTCCACCGCAGCGATGTTTGTCGCCGCTGCCGCAGGTGCCAAAGTCGCCAAGCATGGCGGGCGTTCGGTCTCCAGCAAGTCCGGCAGCGCTGATGTGCTGGAAGCGCTGGGCGCGAATATCAATTTGTCGCCCGATCAAGTGGCGCAGTCGATCAACGAGGTGGGCGTGGGTTTTATGTTCGCGCCCAATCACCACAGCGCGATGAAGTACGCCGCACCGGTGCGCCGCGAACTGGGCGTGAAAACCATCTTCAACATTCTGGGGCCGCTGACCAATCCTGCGGGGGCGAAGCAACAGGTGATGGGCGTGTTCCATCCTGATCTTGTCGGCATTCAGGCGCGCGTGTTGCAGCGCCTCGGCAGCCGCCGCGTGATGATCGTGCACGGTCGCGAAGGCCTCGACGAAATTTCGCTGTGCGGCCCCACCATGATTGGCGAACTGAAAAACAACGAAGTGCGCGAGTACGACATTCAGCCCGCCGACGTCGGCCTCAAGGCATGCGATGCGGCAGCACTGCGGGTGGACGGCATCGATGCCTCCAAGGCCATGCTGCTCGGCGCGCTCGACAACAAAAACGGCCCCGCGCGCGACATCGTGGCGTTTAATGCCGGTGCCAGCATTTATGTGGCGGGCTTGGCGGATACCCTGGCCGACGGCGTGAAAAAAGCACTCGCCACCCTCGCCAGCAGCGCAGCGCGTAAAAAGCTGGATCAGTTCGTGGCGCATACCAGCGCGCTTAAGCAATAACGCTGGAAACAACCCGATAAAACGTAAGCATTTGTTTTAAAATATTATTTTATGGCTGATATCCTGCGACGCATAGTCGAGGTTAAAACGCAGGAAGTGGCTGCCGCGAGGCTTGCCGTGCCTGAGGCCGACATCGAGCAGCAGGCGAATATGGCGATGCCGCCGCGCGATTTTGTCGGCGCGCTGCGCGCGAAAATCGCTGCGGGGAAATCCGCAGTGATTGCAGAAGTGAAGAAGGCCAGCCCGAGCAAGGGCGTGCTGCGCGAGCATTTTGATCCGGCGGCGATTGCAAAAAGTTACGAAAAACATGGCGCGGCGTGCCTGTCGGTGCTCACCGATCAGCAGTTTTTTCAGGGCAGCATCGCGCACATGAAAGCCGCGCGCGCCGCCTGCGCATTGCCGGTACTGCGCAAGGATTTCATGATCGACGCGTACCAGGTGTATGAAGCGCGCGCGGCTGGCGCGGACTGCATTTTGCTGATCGTCGCGGCGCTGGAACTGCCGCGCCTGCGCGCGCTGGAAGCATTGGCGATGAGCCTCGGCCTTGCCGTGCTGGTCGAAGTACACGACGGCAATGAACTCGACACCGCGTTGAAACTCAACACGCCGCTGATCGGCATCAACAACCGCAATCTGCGCACGTTTGAAACCAAACTGGGCACCACGCTGGGCCTGCTGGATCGCGTGCCGGCGGATCGGCTGGTGGTCACGGAAAGCGGCATCCTGAAGCGTGACGACGTTGAGTTGATGCGCGCGCGCAAGGTGAATTGTTTTCTGGTGGGCGAGGCCTTTATGCGGGCGCCGGAACCGGGTGTTGAGCTGGAGCGATTGTTCGGTACGTGAGCCACGCATGATCAATATCGATCAATTCATCACCGGTTTCGATAAAGGCCTGCGTACGCTGTTCGCGCCGGCACCGACGGCACGTGCGGTGCCGGGCGATGCCCTCGTTGACGCGCCACTGGATGACGCGCAGCGCAATACCTCGGCGTCGCTGATGCGCGTGAATCACAGCGGCGAAATCTGCGCGCAGGCCTTGTATCAGGGTCAGGCGCTGACTGCCCGCGATGCGTCCGCGAAACAGGCGCTGGAACTGGCAGCACGCGAAGAGACCGAACATCTGGCGTGGACTGAACGGCGCATCACCGAATTGGGCGGCAGCAAGAGCGTGCTGAACCCGTTGTTTTACGCAGGCTCATTTGCCATCGGTGCGGTGTCAGGCCTGCTGGGCGATAAATGGAACTGGGGCTTTTTGGCGGAAACCGAGCGGCAGGTGGTAAAGCATCTCGAAGGCCATCTGGAACGTTTGCCGCCGGACGATCAAAAAAGCCGCGCGATCATCGAGCAAATGCGTAACGACGAAGCGCGACACGCCACCAGCGCGATCAGTCACGGTGGCGCGGAGTTGCCGGGGCCGGTCAAGGTGGCGATGAAAGCGTCGTCGAAGGTCATGACGGAGACGGCTTACTGGTTGTAGCTTCCGCACGTCAACGTCAACTGCAACCGCAAAGGCGCAAAGGCGCAAAGGAAACGCAAAGAAAATCAAACCCATTTTTGGGTTCTTTGCGTTTCCTTTGCGTCTTTGCGGTGAAGCCTTGTCCTTTACGCCTCACGTACCTCGAAATCGTGCGTAATCGCCGCGGTTTTGGCGAGCATGATCGACGCCGAGCAATATTTCTCCGCCGACAAATGCACCGCGCGCTCCACCTGCGGCGTCTTGAGCGCCTTGCCGGTCACCACGAAATGAAAGTGTATTTTGGTGAAGACTTTCGGGTCTTCCGCCGCCCGTTCGGCGTCGATTTCCACCACACAGTCGGTGATATTCGCGCGTGACTTTTTGAGGATGTGTACCACGTCATAGGCGGTACAGCCGCCCGCACCCATCAGCAGCGTTTCCATCGGGCGCGGCCCCAGATTTCGTCCGCCGCCTTCGGGTGCGCCGTCCATCACCAGCGCATGGCCGCTTTCAGATTCCGCGACGAAGGCGACGTTTTCCAGCCATTTAATGCGTGCTTTCATGAAGGTCCTCTGTCAGTGCCAGGTGGATTTTAGCCGATACCACACCAAGCCTATGATTTCGTGGAAGAAGTAACTGCTGTCCGCCAGCGCTGGCGCGTATGGCCGAAAGTCCAGTATCGTCAAACGAAAGTTGGTCGCGAATTGCGTGGGCGCGGGCACCACGTCAAAGCCGGCCTTGATGAAAATCGACTTTGAGCGCGGCATATGCCAGGCATGCGTTACGACATACACGCGGTCGATACCCAGCGGCTTGAGCGTGGCACGGCTGGCGTGGGCATTCTCGAAAGTGTTAAAGCACTTGCCTTCCGTCCACGCCACCGGCACCTTGAATTCGTTTTCCAGCGTGGCTTTCATGGCTTGTCCTTCCGAGATGGCGCTGCCCTCCGGCGCACCGCCGCTCACCAGGATCGGCTTACCGGTCTGCCGATGCAGCCACGCAGCGTAGCGCAACCGCGCGAGTGTCGGTTCGCTCACCGTATCCACCGCCCCATATTCCGGCGGGGTGTAATACTTACCGCCACCCAACACCACGATCACCTGCGCAGGTGCCGCGCGCAATGGATCAGCGGGCTCGGGTTCCAGCGCCTGCAACAGCGTGCGCGACAGCCATGGTGTCGATAGCGCCCACAGCGCCGCCAACGACAACACAATCAGCGCTTTGCCCGAACGTGGGTGCCGGCGCAGCCGCAGCACGCCCCAACCCGCCAGCAGCAACAGACAGCCAGGCGGGATCAGCCAGGCCGCGATCGCATTCGTTATTACCCACGAATTCATAAGTTATTGTTTTAAAGGAATTATTGGTTAAATGGCGATGGCTGATGGCGCGCACTCGTTGCAATTCTGGTATTTGACACAACCCCCCGAATTCCCCTATACTTCGCGGCTCCCTTCGGGCAGCTATAGCAACAAAGCTAGTTACAAAGTAACAAAACAGGATTTAAGATGAAAACATGGAATGCCAAGGCAGAAACCGCGCAGCACGACTGGTTTGTCGTCGATGCGGCTGGCAAAGTACTCGGTCGGCTGGCGGCTGAGATTGCGCACCGCTTGCGCGGCAAGCATAAACCGGAATTCACGCCGCATGTGGATACAGGCGATTATATCGTCGTGGTCAACGTCGACAAGCTGCGTGTCACGGGCAACAAGGCCAAGGACAAGCTGTATCACCGTCACACCGGTTACCCCGGTGGCATCCGCACCACAGCGTTCGAGGACATGCAGGCGGATCATCCCGGCCGCGTGCTGGAAAAAGCCGTCAAGGGCATGTTGCCCAAAGGCCCGCTGGGCTACGCCATGCTGCGCAAAATGAAATCCTATGTGGGTGAAGCGCACCCGCATACCGCGCAGCAACCCAAACAACTGCAAGTTTCATAACGCCAAACACCGGTCGCGCGCCGGTAGCGTTACAGACATCCATTTTTTTCGAGGCAAAATCCCATGGCAGTGCAAGCGAGTTCTAACTACGGAACAGGCCGGCGCAAAAGCGCGGTCGCACGCGTTTATCTCAGGCCGGGCAAGGGCGCTATCATCGTCAACGGCAAACCGGTGGACGAGTTTTTCTCGCGCGAAACCGGTCGCATGATCGTGCGTCAGCCGCTGGTGTTGACTGAAAACGTGGAACGCTTCGATATCAGCGTCAACGTCATTGGAGGTGGCGAATCTGGTCAGGCGGGCGCAGTGCGTCACGGCATTACCCGCGCGTTGATCGATTTCGATGCCACTTTGAAGCCGCCGCTCAAAAAAGCGGGCCTGGTCACGCGCGATGCGCGCGAAGTCGAGCGTAAAAAAGTCGGCCTGCGCAAGGCGCGCCGCCGCAAGCAGTTCTCCAAGCGGTAAGCCAGCGGTATTCCGCGAGCGTTATTGCTACAGTAAACGCTTTATGCGACAGAGCCGCCTACCGGGCGGCTTTGTTGTTTATGATCCTGGGCCGATGCGCGTGCACGGCCGAATCTGGAGGCGGCCATGACACAAAAACGCATCAAAATCGGCATCGTCGGCGGCACCGGTTATACCGGTGTCGAACTGTTGCGCCTGCTGGCGCAGCATCCCAACGCGGAATTGACAGCGATCACCTCGCGTTCGGAAGCTGGCATGCCGGTGGCGGACATGTTTCCCAATCTGCGCGGCTGGATCGATCTCAAGTTCGTAGAACCCGCCGCTGCCAAGCTCGATAAGTGCGAGCTGGTATTTTTTGCCACGCCCAACGGCATCGCCATGAAAGACACGCCCGCATTGGTGAAAGCCGGCGTGCGCGTCATCGACATCGCGGCCGACTTTCGCATCAAGGACATCGCCGAGTGGGAGCGCTGGTACAAAATGACGCACGCCTGCCCCGATCTGGTGGCCGAAGCGGTGTATGGTTTGCCGGAGGTGAATCGCGCGCAAATCGTGGGTGCGCGCGTGGTGGCGAATCCGGGCTGTTATCCGACATCGGTGCAACTTGGCTTTCTGCCGCTGGTCGAAGCGGGTGTGGTTGATAACGAACATTTGATTGCGGATGCCAAATCGGGCGTGTCCGGCGCCGGGCGTCGCGCCGAGGTGCATACCTTGCTGGCCGAGGCTGCGGATAATTTCAAGGCCTACGGCGTGCCAGGGCACAGACATTATCCTGAAATAAAACAAGGACTTACGCAAATAGCCGCGAAGCACAACAATAAGCCGGTGAATCTCGTTTTCACCCCGCACCTGACGCCGATGATCCGCGGCATACACGCCACTTTGTATGCGCGCCTCACGCGTGACGTTGATCTGCAAGCGTTGTTCGACAAGCGTTACGCCAACGAAGCGTTTGTCGATGTGCTGCCTGCTGGTTCGCATCCCGAAACACGCTCCGTGCGCGGCGTAAACGTGTGCCGTATTGCGGTGCATCGCCCGCAAAATGGCGACACCGTGGTGGTGCTCTCCGTCATCGACAATCTGGTGAAAGGCGCCGCTGGTCAGGCGGTGCAAAACATGAACATCATGTTCGGTTTGCCGGAAGACACCGGCTTGCGGCAGGTCGCGTTGCTGCCGTAGTAGCGCAGCGTCGGCACTCCCATGAAAGCCTGGTTTAAATCGCTGAAAAATCGCGCTGGCATCAACGCGCCGAAAGTGGCCGTGCGCGCGCACATGCCGTGGCACACGCGCTGGATCATGGTGGCGGGCATCGGCCTGGCGATTGCCGGGGCAAGCTGGGCGACCTACCATTTCGGCGGCGAATTTGCCGGGTTTCGCAAGGGCGCGATCGAGGACGAGTTAAAGCGGTTGAACGAAGCCACCGGCAAGCAGTCCGCCGAAATTACCGAGCTGCGGCAAAAACTCGCGGTGTCTGACAGCCAGCGAAAAATCGAAACCGTCACCTATGGTGATCTCACCAAGCAGGTGAAAAGCCTCGCCAGCGAGAACGCCGCGCTCAAGGACGACTTGGCATTTTTTCAGTCGCTGCTGCCGACGGGGGCGAGCGCCGATACCATCGCTCTGGGGCGACTCAAGGTAGAGCCGGATGCCATGCCCGGCGAATTCAAATACCAGCTATTGGTGGTGCAGGGCGGGCAACGACCGACGGATTTTCAGGGGCATGTGCAAATTGTTGTCAGCGCGCTGCAAGGGGCGGAGAAAATTGTCACTGCCTTACCGCCGGTAGCGGACGGAAAAATTCGTGAATATCAGCTAAATTTCAAGTCTTTTCAACGGGTTGAAGGCGCTTTTAAGATTGCGCCGGGGGCCGTCGTCAAGAGCGTACAAGTACGGGTATATCAAAATGGCACCAGTGCGCCTAAACTTACGCAAACCGTGACGCTATCGTAGTGCTTTCGTAGTGCTTTCGTAGTGCTTTCATAGCGGTAGCGCCTACCGGCAACCACCAGGGAGGAGAAGAGCATGTTCGGAAACAAGACCAATGCAAAACCGCAAAGCATCGATTCGCTGATCGGCGCGGGCACCGTAATTGAGGGCAACATCAGCTTTACCGGCGGCCTGCGCATCGACGGTAAGGTGCGCGGCAATATTGCCTCCACCGGCGACCAACCTGGCATGCTGGTGATATCGGAGCACGCCGAAGTGGCGGGCGAAATCCACGTCAATCATGTGGTGGTGAACGGCCGCATCAACGGCCCGGTGCATGCCACCGAAACCCTGGATTTGCAGCCCAAGGCCCATGTGACCGGTGATGTGCACTACCGTCGGCTCGAAATCCAGGGCGGCGCCGTATTGCAGGGCATGATGGTGTGCGATGCCGAAACGCAATCCGAAAAAGTAGTGCAGTTAAAGCCGCAATCGGCGGACGCAAGTTCGTGATTTTTGGTAACATTGTCCCCACTTAATGTCGTAAACCGTAGTAACTGGAGTACACCATGAATGCTGTTACCGAAGTAGTATCCACCGCACAGTCGTTTGCCGGCAGGATTCCCGATCCGCTGGTGTTCACTGACAACGCCGCCAACAAAGTCAAAAGCCTGATCGATGAAGAAGGCAATCCCGATCTGAAATTGCGCGTGTTCGTTACCGGTGGCGGCTGTTCCGGTTTTCAATATGGGTTTACCTTTGAAGAATCAGTAAGCGACGACGACACCGCGCTTAACAAAGCCGGTGTCACGTTACTGGTTGATCCGATGAGCCTGCAGTACCTGATGGGCGCGGAAATCGACTACAAGGAAGATGCTGAAGGCGCGCAGTTCGTGATCAAGAATCCGAATGCCACGTCCACCTGCGGCTGCGGCTCTTCGTTCTCGGCGTAGTGCGGTTTTGCTTCAATAAAAAAGCGGCGCAAGCCGCTTTTTTATTGGGGCATTGATCGACCGTCGAAGCGGTAACGGCGGCGAGTAACTCACGCCGGATAAATCGCCCCCAACACGCGCAACCCCTTCGCCCCGGTAACCTCCGGCAAATTGGCCGGTTCACGCTGCAAGGTCTGCCGCGCGAACCACGCAAACGCCAGTGCTTCCACCCAATCGGCATCGAGCCCGAGCACGCCGGTGTCCGCGATTTTTACGTCTGGCAGCAGCGCCGCGAGGCGCGCCATCAGTGCGCGGTTATGCGCGCCGCCGCCACACACATAGGCGGCTTGCGCGCCAGCACAATAGTTGCCGACGGCTTGCGTGATGCCTTGTGCGGTGAGTTCCAGCAAAGTGGCCTGCACGTCTTGCGGTGCTTCGTCGCCTTTCAATGCACGCCGCAGCCACGGCAGATTGAATCCATCTCGCCCCGTACTTTTGGGTGGCGGCCTTGAAAAATAATCGTTTAAAAACAAATGCTTATAAAAATCCGGCAAAACGTGGCCACTGGCTGCCCACGCGCCGTCCCGGTCGAACGACTCGCCGCGATGCAGGCTGATCCATTCGTCCATCAGCGCATTGCCCGGTCCGCAATCGAAGCCCGTCACTGGCTTCTGGGTACGGGCTGGCGGCAGGTTGGTAATATTAGCGATGCCGCCGATGTTGACGATCACCCGGTGCTCGTCTGGCGAAGCAAACAAACGCTGGTGCAGCGCCGGCAGCAACGGCGCGCCCTGCCCACCGGCAGCGATGTCGCGGCTGCGAAAATCGTTGACCACGGTAATGCCGGTCAGCTCCGCCAGCAGCGCGCCATTGACCAACTGCGTGGTGTAGCCCGCCTCGGGCCGGTGGCGAATGGTTTGGCCGTGGCAGCCGATGGCCGTGATGTCGTTCGCGCCGAGCGCAGCTTTCGTTAGCAGCGCTTGTATCGCGTCGGCGTAGGCATGCGCCAGTTGATTGGCCGCCACCGCCGCGCGATGCAGTTCGTTGTCACACGGTGCCTGCAACGCCAGCAATTCGGCGCGTAACACGGGCGCGAACGGTTGAAAGTAGCTGTGCAGCAATCGCGGCGTGCCGTTAGCACTATTGGCACCATCAGCACCGTCAACATCAGCAATCACGGCGTCGATACCGTCAAGGCTGGTGCCCGACATCAGCCCGATAAACAATCCGGGCACGGTCGATTTACTCGAAGGAGGACGGCGTCGCGCTGCGCAGCAGGCTCATGGTGCGCGCAAAAGGCGCCGAAGCCGTGTGGAATTGCTGCTTTAACTCCGGCGAGATCGGGAACGCCTGCGGCATGGCCGTCGACATCGGATCGTGGTGTACGCCGTCGATGCGGAATTCGTAGTGCACGTGCGGACCGGTGGTGAAACCCGTCATACCGACAAAGCCCAGCACATCGCCCTGCTGCACTTTGGCGCCCACCTGTATGCCTGGCGCAAAGCCTGACATGTGTGCGTACAGCGTGGTGTGTTTGTTGGGATGGCGCACGATCACCACATTGCCATAGCCGCTTTGCACGCCGGCGAACTCCACCACGCCGTCGGCGGTGACTTTGATCTTGGTGCCTATGGGCGCCACGAAATCCACGCCTTTATGCGCCGTCCACGAGCGCAGTATCGGGTGAAAGCGCGCCTCGGTAAAGCCTGAACTCACGCGCGAGAACTCCAGCGGCGAACGCAAAAACGCCTTGCGGATATCGCGCCCTTCGAGCGTGTAATAAGACCCCTGACCCAGTTTGGTTTCAAACCACACCACGTTGTGCGTGCGGCCCTGATTGACGAATTCCGCCGACAGCAGACGGCCCGTGCCCACCGGTTCGCCCATTTTATGCAGTGCTTCGTACACCACCGCAAAGCGGTCGCCGCGGCGCAGATCTTTGTGAAAATCAATCGCGGTGGAAAAAAGCTCGACGAACTGCATCGCCACCGCATCAGGAATATGCAGGGCGTCGGTCGCGGCGAACAGCGAACTGCGGATTTCGCCGCCGACCGACACCACGCGTGTTTCCAAAGTCGCTGCCGTGTCGTCCGTGCCGAAGCTGTCACCGTCGCGCTTAACCGTCAGCAGCCGTTCGCCGTTGTGATAGTGCAGTGTGAGTAGCGTGCCGTCCGCCTGGGTTTCCGCGCGCAGCGTGCGACCGGGCGCCAGATGCAACATGCCGCGTGCTTCGGGCGCGGTGTTGAGGAAGGTTAGCGCTTGCGCGTCCGTCACCCGCAGCCGTGCGATCACCCGTGCCAGCGTATCGCCGCGCTGGATGCGCTCCTCGCGCCAGTAGGTTTGTTGTTCCGGCTGCGACATTACATCCACCGGCAACAACATTTCTTCGACCACTTGCATGCGCTGCTGCGCGTCGGTGATGGTGTTGGGAGCGATACCAAAAGCGGTCACCACGCCGGCCAGCGTTAACGCCAGCGGCAATACCAGTACGACAGCATGGCGCAGGCCTACTTGCCGCAGCCGGGGCAACAGATTCTGAGTCACTTGAGCTACAATTCGAGTATGCGCTTGAGGCATGATTTATTTGAATTAATTGCCATTCTGAGTGCTGCTGAACAAGCGAATTTTTGCAGCGCGGAGCATAGCAGTACTGCCCTTCAGGTCAACCCCGTATTTCCCGTATTTTTTCTGTATTTTCCCGTAGACAAGCACATTTCATGCCGGATATCGCATCGCAACTCGAAACCATACGTCGCGGCTGCGACGAGCTGCTGATCGAAGCCGAACTCGTCGAAAAGCTCAAAAAGGGCGTACCACTGCGAATTAAGGCGGGTTTCGACCCCACCGCGCCCGATTTGCACCTCGGCCACACGGTGTTGATCAACAAACTGCGGCAATTACAAGACCTCGGTCATCACATTTTGTTCCTTATCGGTGATTTCACCGGCATGATCGGCGACCCCACCGGCAAAAACGCCACGCGCCCGCCGCTCACACGCGAGGATGTGGCCCGCAACGCCGTGTCGTACACCGACCAGGTGTTCAAGATACTCGACCGCGACAAAACCGAAGTCTGCTTCAATTCAACGTGGATGGACAAAATGAATTCGGCGGACATGATCCAGCTCGCCGCCACCCACACCGTCGCGCGCATGCTTGAGCGCGACGATTTCAACAAGCGCTACAAGGGCAACCAGCCGATAGCGATCCACGAATTTTTGTATCCGCTGGTGCAGGGCTACGATTCCGTGGCGATGAAAGCCGACATGGAACTCGGTGGCACCGACCAAAAATTTAACTTGCTGATGGGCCGCGAGCTGCAAAAACATTATGGGCAAGCCGCGCAATGCATCCTCACCATGCCGCTGCTCGAAGGGCTGGATGGCGTCAACAAAATGTCCAAGTCGCTGGGCAACTACGTCGGCATCAACGAGCCGCCGAATGAAATTTTCGGCAAGCTGATGAGCATCTCGGACGACTTGATGTGGCGCTATATCGAGCTGTTGTCATTCCAATCGATCGCAGAAATAAATCAATCAAAACAATTAGTTACGACAGGCGCTAATCCGCGCAACATCAAGGTCAAATTCGCTCAGGAAATCGTCGCGCGCTTTCACAACCCGGCGGCAGCGGATGCCGCTCTCGCCGACTTTGAAGCGCGCTTCAAACAGGGCGGCGTGCCCGACGACATGCCGGAAATTGCGCTGGCTGCGCCCGGCGGGCTGGCGATTTCGCAATTGTTAAAGCAGGCAGCACTCACCACTAGCACCTCCGAGGCCACGCGCATGATCGAGCAAGGCGGCGTCAAAATCGACGGAGAGAAAATCAGTGACAAAGCGCTGAAAGTCGCGCCGGGGGTTTATGTGATACAGGTGGGTAAGCGCAAGTTCGCGCGGGTGACGCTCGCGTAGCACCCGGTTACGGCGTTCCGCCTAATCGAGCTTGATGTTGGCCGCCTTGACGATTTTTGCGTATTTCGCGGTTTCGGCGCGAATGAAGGCCGCAAATTCCGCCGGCGAATTGCCCGCTGGCTCCGCGCCGATACCGGCGAACTTTTCCTTGACATCGTTTTGCCGCAGCAGCCTGGTTGTTTCAGTGTGCAGGCGGGCGATGCCATCCTTCTGCATTGCCGCCGGCGCAACCAGCCCCCACCAAGTGCTCACCTCGACCCCCGCCACGCCGCCTTCGCGGATGGTCGGAATCTCCGGCAGCAACGGAGAGCGTTGACTGGCGGTGATCGCAATCGCGCGCAGCTTGCCTTGCCGCACCTGATTGATCACCGGTGGCACCGAGTCGAAATTCATGTGCACTTGCCCCGCCACCAGATCGATCAGCGCTTGGCCGCTGCCCTTGTACGGTATGTGCAGAATATCGACACCGGCTTGCAATTTAAAGAGTTCCGCAGCGAGGTGTTGAATGTTGCCTGCGCCCGACGAGGCATACTGCAACTGGCCAGGCCGCGCTTTCGCCAGTGCGACGACATCCTTAACGGTCTTTACCGGCAGCGCGGGGTGCACCACCAGCAGGTTAGGCCCGGTCGCCACCAGCGAAATCGCGGCAAAGTCCCTGCCGACGTCATAGGGTAATTTGGCCACCAGCGACGGCAGCACCGATAAAGCGGCGATGTGCCCCATCATGAGGGTATGGCCGTCGGGCGCTGCCTTTGCGGCAAGCTCGGCGGCGATCTGCCCCGCCGCCCCGCCGCGGTTTTCGACCACCACCGGCTGCCCCAGGGCTTCCGACAACTTCTGCCCGACGATGCGTCCGATGATATCGGTGCCGCCCCCCGGCGCGAACCCGACGATCATACGAATTGGCTTTGACGGAGAGTCTTGAGCACCCGCCAGAGCAGGCAGCGTTGCGAGGATGATCGCCAGGCACCATCTCTTCGCGCTGTCGCGGGCTCGGCGCAATGACGCGCGGTGCTGAGAGTTTTCCAAGGTCAAGCAGATCATAGCGGCACCCCGTGAGTAAATTGGGTGAAAGGACTTGTTCGAGACAGCATATCGTACAACCCCGTGCGTGCGCAGCGGCGCTCCTGCCTTGTCGCGCGAAATGCCGCTCCGACGCTTGCGCGAGGCGCGTCGCGGTTTCAGCATTGAAAATTCGTCCGGTTGCGAATGACGAAGGCACTATCAGGCGCCAACAGCCGCCCGTGTCATTTGTGCGTTATCGCCGTTACGTTTACGATAGCGCCCTTGGCAATTGAAGGCGTACGCACTCGGTTACACCGGCGCAAGCCTTGGTTTCCTAAAAATTTTTATAAAACAAATAGTTACATATAAACACCGTATCATTCCCCGGAGAAACCATGGCACAAGCACTCGGCGCCGGCACCAACCCGTCGCAAACCCTGTCACTTAATTTCAAACTGATTTCGCATCACACGCTCGATGGCTTCGGCGGTGTGGGCGAAGGCATGGGCATGCAAAAAACCAGCGATGGCCGCCGCATTATGTGGCTGGGCCACGAAGGCCCGCCCAAAAACTTCACCGGCGTGGATGTGACCGATCCGAAAAACCCCAGGATGATCATTCAGACTGATTTGCCGCATCACAAAATGCGTTCCAACTCGCTCGAAGTGTGCGGCGACCGCATGTATGTCGCGCACCAGATTCGCGGCGCGGAACCCGGCGCAACACCTGCGGGCTTCGACATCTGGGACATCAGCACGCCGGAAAAGCCGGTGAAGATTTCGCATTTTGACGCGTCTGGCCCGCATTCGCTGGGCGCGCATTGCGTATGGTGTGTGGACAACCAATTCGTGCACATGTCGTGCGGCGCCGCTGACTTCACGCCGCGCGTGCCGGATAAGGATTTTCAGTTCTATCGCATCATCGATGTGCGTAATCCCTCGAAGCCGGTGGAAGCGGGCCGCTGGTGGTATCCCGGTCAGAGCGTCACCGACAAAGAGCCGGCCATGAAGCGCCATCCCAAATTTGACAGCGGTTTTCGCCCGCACAACATTCAGTGGTATCCGCAGCGGCCCGACCGCGCGTATATCGGCTATCTTGACGGCGGCATTGTGATACTCGATATCAAAGACAAGGCGCATCCCAAAGTAGTGTCGATGTACAACTACTCGCCGCCGATGAACGGCTTTACGCATACCGCGATGCCGCTGTTTTCGAAGGACTTGCTCATCGTAACCGACGAGTGCACGCAGGACGACGGCAAGGATTGGCCCAAGCTCACCTGGGTGATGAACATGGCCGACGAAACCAACATCGTGCCGATCTCCACCCTGCCGCTGCCGCCGGCGGAAGTGTTCACCAAACGCGGCGGGCGTTTTGGTTCGCACAACCTCTACGAAAATTATCCGCTGGATGTGGCATGGCAGTCGGACAACCTCATCCTCGCCACCTTCTTCAACGGCGGCCTTCGTGTGTACGATCTGGCGAATCCGTATCAGCCGCAGGAAGTCGCCTACTACGTGCCCGGCGCACCGGCGTTGTCCCCCAAAGGTTCGGTGCAGATCAACGACGTTTACGTCGATGAGAACCGTCTGGTGTACACCGTTGATCGTTTCACCGGCGGTTTGTATATTCTGGAAATGAATCTCTAAGGTATCGGGCGCACGCGCAGAAACACGCGTGCGCTCGCCTCACATGGCTAACGTCTGTCCCAGCACGCGCAGGTAATTGCCGCCGAGCAGGTTGGCGATGTCGTCTGCTTTGACGCTGCGCTTGGCGAGCAACGCCTCCAACGCCGGATACGCGTCGTAAGTCGGCATGGGCGTCTGTAGCAGGCCCGGAATATCCGTACTCACCGCCACATGCTTCGCGCCGAGATACTCTGCGGTATCCATCAGCGCCTGCGCGTAGGCATCCAGCGTGGGAAACACATTGCCCAGCGGCCAGATGCCAATCACGCCGCCTTGTTTGGCGATTTGCAGCGCCAGCGGGCGATGAATGGCGCGCGCCCGCGCGTTGCTCTGCGTGTAGTGCGGGCTGGCCGAGGTGACATGGCCGTGCGAGTACACCATCGGTTTGCTCGATAGCGATAGCGCCTGTTCAATGCCTTCCGACGTGCAGTGCGCGACATCCACCAGCATGCCCAAACGGTTGCAGGCGCGCAGCACGTCCTTGTCAAACGGCGTGAGCCCGCCGTGTTGCGGGCGCTCGGTTGAAATGTCGCCTAATTCCGATACGCGGTAGTGCACTAGTTGCAGATGCACGATACCCTGCTGCCGCGCTGGATTCCAGCCGTTGCAGATCGCCTTCGAGAAAATCGCCGCCTTCCACGCCGATCACGACAGCGGGATCGCTGCCGCGTAGTGCACGCGCCAGCGTCTCGGCGCTGGTGACTGCAAACAGATTGTCCACTTTGTGCTGCGCGTTGAGCCGTTGCAACGTGGCCTCATAACGCTGTGCGAGTTCGCCCGGCTTGGGCTTGCGATACATTTGTAGGCCCTTGCCCGGCACGCGCTGGATCACCGCGCCATCGCCGACGATCTTGCGCGAGATCAGCAACACGCCGTTTTTCGTCATCGCTTCGTGTACGTTTTGCGTGTCGCGATACATGCCGATGTGGGTGTGCATGTCGGCGAAACGCAGCTTTTGATCCTGCGCACGCGCAAGCGGCAGCCCCGCCGTGGCACCCGCCGCCAGCGCGCCAGCGGCTTGCAGGAATCGCCTGCGATTCATGGCCATGGCCACTCGCTGTTCAGTTCGCCTTGATACCGGTCTTGCGCACCACCTCGGCCCACTTTTCCATATCTGCGCGCACCACTGCGGCAGCTTGCTCCGGGGTGTTGGCGATGATTTCCGCGCCTTCGGATTCGAGCCGCGCTTTCACCTCCGGCGATTGCACCGCGCGCACCATTTCCTGATGCAGGCGCGCGACGATGTCTTTGTTCACTCCCGTGGGCAGCCACATGGCGTGGCCGCCCATGTCTTCAAGGCCGCTGACGCCGACCTCGGAAAACGTGGGTAACTCAGGCAATCGCGCGACGCGTTTGGTGCCACTCACCGCTATGCCGCGCAGTCGGCCGCTTTGCACCACCTGCATCCCGGCGATCAGGTTAAACAGGCCCACCTGCACCTGCCCGGCAATCTGCTCCGTCATAGCGGGGCCGGTGCCTTTATAGGGAATGTGCACGATGTCGAGCCCCGCGCGCAGCTTCATCAACTCAAACGCCATTTGCGGGCCAGTGCCGGTGCCGCCCGAGCCGTAGTTGAGCTGGCCGGGCCGCGCTTTGGCGAGTTGCCGCGAACTCCTTGTACGTTTTCACCGGCAACGCGGGATGCACGGCCAGCACATAAGGTGCTGCGGCGAGGATCGAGACGGGAAACAAATCCTTGCGTGCATCGTACGGCAGCTTGGAATAAATGTTCGCGTTGATGGTGTAAGTGGCCGCCGCCACCAGCAGCAGCGTGTAGCCATCGGGCGGCGATTTCGCCGCAATGTCGGTGCCGATGACACCGCCAGCCCCCGTGCGATTGTCGACCACCACGGTTTGCTTAAGACTCTCGGTCAACTTCTGCGCCATGGTGCGCGCGAGGATGTCGCTGGGGCCGCCAGGGGCGAGCGGCACGACGAGGCGGATCGCTTTGGCGGGATAATTCGTTTGTGCGTGAACCCCGCCGCCAGACGCGGCACCTGTGGCCAACGCAATCAACATCAGCATGTGCGATAAAGTCACCCCATCCTCCTGGCTGTCCCTGTTCATGTGTGGCGATCAGCGAATCCCAAAGACCCTACACCAGTGCACCTGCACATGGTTGCAGACGTGTCGCACGCCGCGCGTGCTCCCGTGTGTATGATGACGGGCGAAGCGCAATTTATTTAAAGGCTCTGACGCTACGTAAAATAATGAATAAAATCAGATGCTTACAAATGGCAATCGGAATGATGGTTGCGACGCCAGTGCTGGCACAAAGTGACGCCTATCCGCTCAAGCCGATCCGTGTCATCGTTGCCTTCGCGCCCGGCGGCAGCCTCGACTTGATCTCGCGCATGATTTCGCCGAAGATGAGCGAGCTGCTCGGCCAGCAACTCATCGTCGATAACCGCCCCGGCGCTTCGGGCAATATCGGCAGCGAGATGGTGGCGCGCGCAGCGCCCGATGGCTACACCGTGCTCAACGTCACGCTGCCTTTCGTGGTGAATCCGCATCTGGTGGCGCGCGCGCCGTATCACCCGGTCAACGATTTCGCGGCGATCGGCATGATCTGCAATTCGCCGTCGCTGGTGAGCGTGCATCCTTCCGTGCCGGTGTATAGCATCAAGGATCTGCTCGCGCTCGCCAAAACCAAGCCCGGACAAATCCACTATGCGTCGGCGGGCATCGGCACCAATCCGCATATCGCCGGTGAGTTGTTTAATCACATGGGCAAGGCACGCCTGGTTGCGGTGCATTTCAAGGGCGGCGGGCCAGGCCTGATCGCCGCGATGAGCGGCGAAGTGTCCGCGACCTTTACCAATATCGCCGAGACCTCCACCTTCGTGCGAGCAAAAAAATTACGCGCCTTGGCGGTTACCAGTCCGAAACGCTCGCCAGCGTTTACGGAATTGCCGACAGTGGCCGAGAGCGGCCTGCCCGGTTATGAATTCGTCACCTGGTTCGGGCCGCTGGCGCCAGCCCGCACACCGCCGCGCGTGATCGCGTTGCTCAACGAAAACCTGCGCAAAACCCTGACCATGCCCGAGGTGCACAAAATGTTCGCCGACCGCGGGCTGGAAGTCAGCACCAGCACACCCGACGAATTCGCCGCGCATGTGAAAAAAGAGTCCGAACGCTGGGCAAGCGTGGTGAAAGAGCGCGGCATGCGCGCGGAATGAACTGCGGGCATTACGAGCCGTCGTTACGAACTTTTCTTACCCGGATAAAGCGCCTCGATTTCCTTGGCTTCTGGGCGCAGGTTGTAATCCTGCGCGAGTTCGCCGTTGCCGCAGGGGCTTTTCACTGTGATGAACGTCGCCGGGCCGTTGACCGGGCGTGAACGATGACGCGTGTTGCGCGGAATATGGATCAGCGTGCCGGGGCCGACTACGCGGTCTTCGTCGCCCAGCACGAAATGCATCTGCCCGGCGAGGATCACGCTGAACTGCTCCTCGTTCGGGTGTTCGTGCAACGGCGGGCCTTCGCCTTCGGGCTTGGTGACGATGCCGAACTTCATGAATTCGCCTGGCACCGCGCCTGACTCCACCTTGGAATTCACGGCGGACTTTTTCTTTTCCAGATCATCGAGTTTGTAAAAAGGCATGACATGCTCCCTTTGGGATAATGGAGATCCGTGTGCATCACGAGGGAAACGACGACGGATTGGTGACCTCGAACAGCTCACCGCCGTAGCCCGCTTCCAGCGGCAAGCGCATCACGCGCACGCCGTTGCCTGCGCGCTCCTGCACCGGCACCACCGTCACCACGCGGCTGGCGCGGGCGGCATCCAGCGCCGCTGCCGAGGGCGTATGCCGCGCGAGCTTTTGCAGATTCATTTGCGTTGGAAACACCAGTTTGTAGGTGCCGGTCTGGGTGTCTTCTATCGCGCATTGCGGCGTAATCCAGATTGAATCCACCGCCTCGTTGCCGTCGTGCAGCGCCACCTGATCCGAGGGCGCAGCGGCAAGAAAAAAATGCGTGTCGAAACGTTTGGGCACATGCACCGGCGTGATCCAATGGGCAAAGTGCACCATGGCGTCAACCGCCAGCACCAGCTTTTCTGCCACTAGCATCGCGCCGAAGGTGCGTTCGCCGCGCGCCAGGGCCGGACGATGCGCGGCGTCGATCTCGCGCAGCCGCGCTGCGCTTACCAGTGCTGTATCGCCGCGTGCGCGCGCCAGCAGCACGCCACATTCCTCGAAGGTTTCACGGATGGCCGCCACACGCAGCGCGGCGCTGTCCGCATCCATGCCGGCCTGCGGCGGAAACACGGAAGCATCGGCAGCAATATCGTGATCTTCCGGATCCACACGTCCGCCGGGAAACACCAGCGCGCCGCTGGCAAAATCGTTGCTTTGATGACGCACGATCATGAATACTTCCATGCCGTCGCCGCTGTCGTTACTATCGCGTAACAACATCACTGTTGCCGCCAGGCGCGGCGTGGCTATCGCTATCGTATTGGTATCCTTGCTGGCCATGATATGAGAGGGTTTTCGAGGGAGGCCGATGAGTATAGCGTGATCGCGCGCGGATTTATTCGGGCCTGATACCGGCTTCGCGTATCCCCAGGCCCTAGGCCATGCGCTCGGATTCGCGTTACGCGCCATCGATAAAGAACGCTAACTATTTGTTTTTATTGAGTTATTTATATGATGGCTGCAAGGGGCTAAAATAGCGCCTCCGAGCACGATTTTCGCCATCAGGCGTTCGAGAAAACCATGTCAGCCGTTCCCCGATTGACCACTGCATTGTCCGGCCTGCCGATGGGTTTGGAGCGCCAGTTGCTCGACAAATCCGTGGCGATAGAACATTGGCTGCGCAGCCAGTGGCTGGAGCACACGCCGCCGTTTTACGGATCGGTGGATCTGCGTAACAGCGGCTTCAAATTGGCACCGGTCGATACCAATCTGTATCCCGGCGGCTTTAACAATCTGAACCCGGATTTTCATGCACTGTGCGTGCAGGCGGCAATGACAGCGGTGGAAAAAATCTGCCCCGACGCGCGCGATGCGCTGCTGATCCCGGAAAATCACACGCGCAACCTGTTTTATCTGCAGAACGTCGCCACGCTCGCGCGCATTTTGCGCAATGCGGGCATGAACGTGCGCATCGGCAGTCTGCTGCCGGGCTTGAACGCGACGGTGGATGTGGATTTGCCCGACGGCAAAAAGCTCACGCTGGAGCCGTTAAAGCGCAAGGGCAACCGGCTCGGTCTCGATGGATTCGACCCCTGCGTGGTGTTGCTGAATAACGATCTGTCGGCGGGCATCCCCGACATATTGCGCAACGTCGAGCAGCCGCTGTTTCCGCCGCTGCACGCGGGCTGGGCGGTGCGCCGCAAGTCGAATCACTTCGCGGCCTACAACGACGTGGCGAAGGATTTTGCGGCATTCATGGGCATTGATCCGTGGTTGATCAACCCGTATTTCGAAATGTGCGGCAAGATGAATTTTCAGGATCGCCAGGGCGAGGATTGCCTCGCCGGTTATGTGGCGGAAATCCTCGATGACATCCGCGCCAAATACAAGGAATACGGTATCCAGGACGAGCCGTTCGTGATCGTCAAGGCCGATGCGGGCACCTACGGCATGGGTGTGATGACGGTGAAGGATGCTTCCGAAGTGCGTGGCCTCAATCGTAAGCAGCGCAACAAAATGGCAGTGGTGAAAGAAGGCATGGAGGTGCACGAAGTGCTGGTGCAGGAAGGCGTTTACACCTTCGAAACCGTGCGCGACGCGGTGGCCGAGCCGGTGGTCTACATGATCGACCGTTTCGTGGTGGGCGGGTTTTATCGCCTCAACACGCAGCGCGGCAAGGATCAAAACCTCAACGCGCCGGGCATGCAGTTTGAACCGCTGGCGTTTGCCGAGCCGTGTTCGTCGCCTGACCCGGATGATCCTGATTGCGCACCGAACCGCTTCTACGCCTATGGCGTGATCGCGCGGCTGGCGCTGCTGGCAGCGTCGATCGAGCTTGAGCGCACGGAATCTTTGGTTCAATCGCCTGTGTCCACGTGAATCACGTCACACCATGAAGCTCGCGTTCATCGTCGATCCGCTCGACGAATTCAAGATTTACAAAGATACCTCGTTTGCCATGATGCGCGAAGCCGCCGCGCGCGGTGGCGAGCTTTACACGATGCAGCAGGAAGACATTTTCTGGCGCAAGCATCGTGTCGCGGGGTTTGCCGCACGGCTGCATCTGACTGGCGAAAAAGATAGCTGGTATCGTAGCGAAGCGGCGGCTGAAACCGATCTCGCACAGTTTGACGCGATCGTGATGCGCAAAGACCCGCCGTTCGATATGGAGTACGTCTACAGCACCTACCTGCTGGAGGCCGCCGAGGCGCAGGGCGCGAAAGTGTTCAACCGGCCGCGCGCGATACGCGATCACAACGAAAAGCTGGCGATTGCGCGCTACGCGCAATTTACTGCGCCGACGATTGTCACGCGGCTGGAAAAGGTGCTGCGCGACTTTGTGGCCGAACACGGCGATGCGATTTTCAAGCCGCTGGATGGCATGGGCGGCACGTCGATTTTCAAGGTGAGCAAGGATGATCCGAACTTGAGCGTGATCATCGAAACGCTCACGCAACTCGGCACGCGCACGATCATGGCGCAGCGCTATCTGCCGGAGATCGTCGATGGTGATAAACGCGTGTTGCTGATCGGCGGCAAGCCGGTGCCGTATTGCCTCGCGCGCATCCCCAAGGCGGGCGAGACACGCGGCAATCTGGCGGCGGGCGGCACCGGTGTGGCGCGTGAACTCACCGCGCGCGACCGCGAAATCGCCGAAACGCTGGGGCCGCTGCTGCATGCCCAGGGGCTGCTGCTGGTGGGGTTGGATGTGATCGGCACTTGCCTCACCGAAATCAATGTCACTAGCCCCACCTGCTTTCAGGAAATCATGAATCAGACGCAGTGCAATGTGGCGGGGCTGTTCATGGATGCGCTGACGGCGGAAATAAAATAATCAATAAAAACAAATAGTTACATGTTTTAGTGCGTTATTTTAGATTGTTAAAAGTTCAAAAACTCTGAGTTTTTGCGCTTTTCGGGATTTTGTGTTGCGGCGCAATAGCGTAGAATTCGTTCCGTTTCCACACATTGCTGCAACATATCCAT
>CAMBGJ010000031.1 GCA_945865805.1 Bordetella parapertussis | reverse complement strand
CGCAGAAGCAAGTTCAGAATCAAGCGCAAAAACCACACCAAACGCCAAACCAAAAGCCAAACCGGGGCAGCGCCGTCCAGCTGCAAATGAAGTGGAATGTATAACTTAAACTCACTGCATTATTGTCTTGACGACGGGGTCCACTTTAGGCGATACCTGCAATACCGCTGGCCCACTGGAATTGCGTCTGCTGGAAGTCACCAAGAAAGGGCGCACGTGTAAGGTGCAAGTCCTGCCAGACAAAGCCACCGATGAAATGCTTGCTGAGGTGGGCGTTGCCAGACCTAATAACGGCGATCCGGTGTACGCCAGTCGCTATGCATTCGAAAAAATCCGCGCAGCGGCCTTGGCCGATCTGGACAATCCAAGGCATATTGTTTTTTTCGTGCATGGCTTTAACAATTCGCTGGAAGACGTGGTGTTGCGTTGCGACACGCTGTCAAAAACGTACGGCGTGGAGGTTGTCGCCTTTTCCTGGCTGGCCAACGGCGGCGGCATACGCGGCGTGGCGAGTTACCTTGACGACAAACGCGATGCGCAAGCCTCTGTGGGCGCCTTTGATCGCGCCATGGAAAAGGCGCGCGTCATGTTGCACGAACTGCGCACATCGGCCATCAGTGCCATCGTCGAAAAGGCCTCCAGGAAGTTTCCCGATAACAGTGAGCGCTTCCGCGACTTCCTCACGCGAGAAGCTGAAAAGCAATGCCCTGTGCGAAGCACACTGATGTTGCACAGCATGGGTAACTACCTGCTCGAGCGCACGCTGAAGTCGACCGCGCTGCGGGGCGATCGGCCGCTGTTCGATAATATGGTCATGTGTGCGGCCGACGTCAACAATCCCAACCACGCGGAATGGGTTGACCGGCTGCAACCGCGTAACCGACTGTATATCACCATTAACGAGGACGATTCGGCACTCAAGGCATCGCGTCTGAAAGGCGGCGACGAGCAGCTCGCACGGCTCGGTCATTGGACCAGCAATCTGAATTCATCGCAGGCCGTTTATGTCAACTTTACGAACGCCAATGAAGTGCAGGATTCTCACGCCTATTTCGAAGGCGGCTCGCTAAAAAACACCAAGGTCAAGCGTTTTTTCAAGGCCGCCTTACACGGACTGCGTGCCGAGCAGGAGCTCGGCCTTGAATACGACAGCGCAAACAATCTCTATCATCTGCCCTGATCAAAACCCTCTGCATCGGGTATACAGATACTCCATAAGGATTTGTTTTTATTGATATTTTTATACCCAACAACTTTATCGGACGGTCATCAAGTAAGCCGTAACCGCCGCTTCATCCATAAAATAGTGGCCCAGCTCTCGCCCCTCGGCTTCCACCACTGGCACCAGCTCGCCGTAGCGCGCCTCCAGCGCAGCGTCGCTATCAACATCCACCACCTCGATGTCAAAAACGAAACGGCCCTGCAGGGTACGCAGGGCCGCAAGCAGGTCGTCGCACAGATGGCAGTAGGTACGCGAGTAAACCGTCAGCAGCCGCGCACCGGCAACACGCGCCAATTAGTTGCCGCCCGCATCCAGCCTGAACGGCACGTAGAGTGAATTACCGCCACGCCGCACTAACATCGCCACGATGCGCCCCTTATCGAACTGCGCCATCATCTGGTTAAACGCTTCGACGGATTTCACGTCCTGATTGTTAACGGCAAGAATCACGTCGCCCTTGCGCACGCCGGCACGTGCCGCAGCGCCC
The DNA here is from genome assembly GCA_945865805.1 of Bordetella parapertussis. GTDB lineage: Bacteria > Pseudomonadota > Gammaproteobacteria > Burkholderiales > SG8-41 > UBA5216. The sequence goes on along the minus strand of CAMBGJ010000031.1, from coordinate 23,730 downwards.
TGCACTTCGCCTACCAGCACTCCGACTTCAACCTTGAATTCCTTTTTTTGCGCATCAGTGAGATCGGTGAGGCTCATGCCATACACGGTCGGCGCTGCCGCAGGCGGCTGCTTCTGTCCCCGACCCCCGCCACGCGCGGCACGCGGATCATCCTGCAACTCGGTCACCATCACCTGCACCTCGCGCGAAGCCTTGTTGCGCCACACTTGCGCCGTCACCCTCGAACCCGGCTTGGTGCCGCCCACCACACGCGGCAAATCCTCCGATGCGCCTATCGGCTTGCCGTCAAATCGCAGGATCACGTCGCCCGCTTCGATACCCGCTTTGTCCGCCGGGCCGCCTTTTTCCACCGAGTTCACCAGCGCGCCTTGCGGTTTGGGCAAGCCAAAACCATCGGCCAGCTCCTTGGTCACCGGCTGTATCACCACGCCGATGCGCCCGCGCGTGACCTTGCCCGCCGTGCGCAACTGTTGCGCAATATCGTTGGCCACATCGATCGGTATCGCAAACGACAACCCCATGAAACCGCCGGTGCGGCTGTAGATTTGCGAGTTGATGCCGACCACTTCGCCGCGCATGTTAAACAGCGGCCCGCCGGAATTGCCTGGGTTTACCGCCACGTCGGTTTGTATGAACGGTACGAAATTCTCTTGCGGCAAAGAGCGGCCCTTGGCGCTGACGATGCCCTTGGTCACGGTGTTGTCAAAACCGAACGGCGAGCCGATGGCCACCACCCATTCGCCCACTTTCAATCTGCCGGGATCGCCGAATTTCACCACTGGCAGGCCGGTCGCATCGATCTTAATCAGCGCCACATCCGTGCGTCGATCCGAGCCGATCACCTTGGCCTTGAATTCACGCTTGTCGGTGAGCCGCACGGTGATTTCATCGGCCGATTGCACCACGTGCGCGTTGGTCATGATGTAGCCATCGGCGGTGATCACAAAGCCGGAGCCCAGCGACTGTGATTGAAACTCGCGCGGTTGCCCTGGTGTGTTGGGCGCAAAGCGACGGAAGAACTCAAAAAACGGATCGTCCTCGGGCACGTTGGGCATCTGCTGCGCAAGCGGGTTGCGCGCGCCGCCTTGGGTCGTGCTGATGTTGACCACCGCAGGCCCGTTCTTTTCCACCAGATCGGTGAAATCCGGCAGTTGCGCCTGTGCGACCGTAGAAACCATAGGAACAATCAAGCACAACAGTATGAACACTCTTCTGAGCATGGGGTCTCCTGAAATTACCCGGTAATTTGACGTGTGTTACTTCGGCGCGACATTGGTGGCACTAGGGGTACTCGGCGCATTCCGGGATTCCATGGAATTGCCAATTTGCATCACGGTCGTGGCGGGCGCCTCGCCCAGCACGGTAACAATTTGCTCTCCGAACACGCGCTTGTAGATATGCACGGCACCCTGGTTGGTCAAGGGCTTGCCCGTGAGTTCGCGCAATTTCGGCTCGATAAAAATGGATATGGCCGCAAGGCCATCTGAAAACACCAGGTGCGGCATCGCCAAGGCGCGTCCGGCAATGGTGCGCTTGACCTCCATCGACTTGCGAAAGCCCGCCGGCAGATTGCTGACCGTCCAGCCGGTGTCGGCGGCCTGCTCCATCACATCGAGCGCCGAACGGTCGACGCGCCATTTTTGCGCTGCAGCCCGCTTTTCATACTTCGAGGTCACGTGATCGCGATTAAACGTCCCGCCCAGCGTCAACTGCGAAAACCCGAAAGACTCTATGACTTGTGTTTTTTCATCAAACACCTGCGCACGCAAGGGCAAGCCGGAACTCAACTCCGCGCAGAATTTGCGCCCATAGCGCATTTTGTCCCTCGGCACGACGTGAATCCACACGCATTCGAAGCCGCCCACGCGATCCACGTCGAGCTTTTTCACCTCATAGTGCTGCGTCAGATCGGCGAGTTTCTCCGGCAGCATGATCGGCAGGTGGCGCGTACTGCGGCGTTCAATCAGCACTACTCGCGCATCGGGGATGTAGGCGGTAACGTGATCATTGGCGCGTACGATTTCGCGCGGCGGGCCGTCCAGCGTTTCGAGCCGCTCGAACACGCCGCCCGCAGAGTTGACGTAATGCACCACGCGCGAGGTTTCGACACGGCTGCCGTGTTGATAGACAAAGGTGCCGGTGTAACTGATGGTGCGCGAGGAGTCGGCAATTTTTTTCAGCCAGTCCAGTGCGGTGGGCGCATTAGTTACATGGGGCACGTTGGCCACGTTGGAACCACCGGGCGCGCCAGCATCTTGCGCAAACGCTTGCGCTGCCGCCAACGTGACCCAAGCCACCACGGTGGCCGCCAGACAAACTTTCATGCTGTTCTTGATATGCACTGCTTGCAAAGTCAGTTGCCCGCACCCGAAACCGTGCGCACATAAGGCGCAACACCCTGAAACGCCGTGCTCGGCGAAATGCCTTGATGCGCCAGCAGATACTCGTGCAAGTGCTCCGCTGCGGGCGCCGGCTTCGCGGCGGCCACCAGTGCGGCGGCTGTCTGTGGCGGCACTGCAGCGACTTGCGGCGCGACGACATTCGGCGCCTTGGCTAACTCACCGCCTGCAGGCTTGTTGGCAGAAATATCCGACAGCGCCATCCAGCCGACAACGGCCACGGCAGCCACCGAGGCTGCGGCGGATAAGGCATAGGTCTGAAACCGGCTCTTGGCGGGCGCTACGACGCTCAACGCACGCGGCGCCAGCACCGTGGGCTCCTGCGCGAGACGCTCACTAAAACGCGCGCTGAAACCCGCGCTCAGCGTCGCCGCACCGGCACTGCCGTCACGAATCACGTCGCCGATCAAATGATAGGTATCCCAGGCGTCGCGGCTGGCGCCATCCTCGCCAACGCTCTCGCTGGCGGAACCGTTCTTCAGCCGCGCGATTTCACGCGCCGCCTCGTCACCGGTCAGTTCGCCATCCATCAACCCGGATACCCGCGCCAGTCTTGCTACAGCTTGCATCTCACCACCTCTTGTCTTTACCCGTGCCGAGCAGGGGTCTTAACTCTAAAGCGATTGCTTCCCGTGCCCGGAAAATCCGTGAACGCACCGTGCCGATGGGGCAATTCATGGCTTCGGCGATTTCCTCGTAACTCAAGCCTTCCATCTCCCGCAACGAAATTGCAGTGCGCAAGTCTTCAGGCAACTTATCCAGCGTTTGGTTCACCGAATCGGCCACCTGCCGACTCATCATCAGATTTTCCGGAGTGTTCAGATCCTGCAGCAACTCCGTTTCGCCAAGGTCTTCCGCCTCCTCGGCATCCATCGCGGTGGATGTCGGCGCACGCCGCCCCGACGCTACCAGATAATTCTTGGCGGTATTGATACCGATGCGGTAAAGCCAAGTGTAAAAAGCGCTATCGCCGCGAAAATTCGGCAGCGCGCGATACGCTTTTATAAAGGCTTCCTGCGCCACATCCTCCACCTCCGATGCGTCTCTTATAAAACGGGACAGCAGCCGGATCAACTTGCGTTGATACTTCACGACCAGCAGCTCGAAAGCATGCTTGTCGCCACGTTGCGCGCGTTCGACCAACTGCTGGTCGATTTCGCGGTCACTCATGAATCGGGTTCCCGCTCACGTTATTGTCGTTTTTATTCTGGCCGCCCATCGTGCTAATCGCCTCTACCGGGTGTCCCGATCTTATCCGCCACGAGTCCACTCGGAGCCGCACCGCGTAAAACCGGAAGTATACCGAACCCGCGCCTTCCCTTCGCGGCCAAATTACGTGATTTGCACAATAATTCAAGCAAATACGCTGCGACAGGCAAGAGACCGGCCCAATCAAAATAAGTTCGCGGAAAGTCGCAAAGCGCCGAACGCACCGTGCCGAAGTTCACAAAGTAGAACCCGGAATGCGCCAACGGCGCTCGCCGAGTTCGAATAGCCCCTGGATCAGCAGCGCCAGCACCGCCGCCGGAATCGCCCCGGCCAGCATCATCGCATGGTCGTTTACCGCCAACCCGGCGACGATGCGCTCACCGTAGCCGCCCGCGCCGATAAACGCCGCGATGGTCGCGGTGCCGACGTTGATCACCGCCGAAATCTTCACCCCCGCCAGCACCGACGGCAGTGCCAGCGGCAACTCGATCAGCCGCATGATCGCGCCCGGCCGCAGGCCCAAGGCCTGCCCAGCCTGTCGCATACCGCCCGCCACGCCGGCAAGCCCTGCCTCGGTGTTGCGCACGATCGGCAGCAAGCCGTAGAGAAATAGCGCGATCACCGCAGGTACCATGCCTATGCGCCCCAGCGCGGCGATCAAAAACGCCAGTAGCGCCAGTGCCGGTATGGTCTGTAACACACCGGTGACACCGAGTATCCACGGCCGTGCCCGCGCGGAGCGCGCCGCCCACACGCCCAGCGGCACGCCCGCGCCCACGCTCAAACCCAACGCAGTAAACACCAGCACGCCATGTTCCAGCGTCAGCCGCCAGAAATCCGCCGCAAACAGCCGCGCCAACCAGCCGGGGCGCGATTGCGCCGCCGCAGGCGCAGCTTTCGCACCCGCAAGAAAATCCGCCGCTACCCTGGCAAACGGCTGGCCATCGAGTTCGGCTGCGGCGTTCATGCGGATCATCGCCTCGCTCGAGATGCCACCCGCCATGGCCTGCAACGCAAGAAACGCCGCTGACGCGCGCGTGGGCAAATCCTTGCGATACACCAGCACCGCCTCGTACGGCGGAAAAAACGCGCGGTCGTCCACCAGCACCGTCAGCCCATAGCGACCGAGTTTGGCATCGGTGGTATAGACATCCATCACGTCGATGCGCCCGCCCTTGATCGCCTCGTACGCGAGACCATGATCAAGACCCACCGGCTGTGCAGCCAGGGAATAGGCCTCGCGCAAAGCAGGCCAGCCGTCCTTACGATTGAGAAATTCCTGCGACAAGCCGAAGCGCAGCGTCGCATGCCGCGCCAGATCGGAAATTTTCGTGACGCCCAAATCCCGCGCGCGCGCCGCCGTCATCGCCAGCGCATAGGAATTGCCAAAACCCAACGGTGCGCTCACCGCCAGTCCGTGCGCCTCCAACGCAGCATTCAGTTCCGGCAGCGAAGGCACACGCTTCAAACCCAGCAACTCAAACGCCAGCGTGCCGGTGTAATCCGGGTACACATCAATCGCACCACTCTTTAACGCCGCAAACAGAATCGCTGTGTTGCCCAGACCCTGGCGATGCGTAACCGTGGTGCCCGCCGCCTGTATGCGCTGCGCGGCGATCTCGCCCAAAATGTAGGATTCGGTGAAGCGTTTGGAACCGACGGTGATGGCTTCGCCGGCACGAGCGCACAGCGCCAACAAACACATCAGGACTACCGCCAGAATTTTGTAAGCCATTGTTTTGATTAACCTTTTAACAACAGCTCGCAGCTCATTCCCGCGCTACTGCGCCTCAATCCCCGCCTGCTTAACCACCTTGATCCACTTCGCGACTTCGGCTTTGATGTAAGCCTCGTGCTCGTCGAGGTTGCTGCCCACCGGCTCCGCGCCCTGCTCGATCAAAAATTTGCGATTCGCCGGATCGCGCAGCGAGGTGACCAGCGCGCCGTTCAAACGTTCACCGATGGCGCGCGGGATGCCTGCCGGACCGATAAAACTGAAACCGCTGCTCACCACATAGCCGGGCATGCCGGCTTCGATCATGGTGGGGATATCTTTCGCAAACCCCGCGCGCTTATCGCCCGTTTGTGCGATGAGTTTGATGCGCCCCTGCTGCACGTGGCCGGAGACCAGCGGCAGGCTGGAGAACTGCAACTGCACGTGGCCCGCCACCAGATCGATGATCGCCGGCCCCGCGCCTTTATAGGGCACGTGGACGATTTTCGTGCCGGCCATGGCGTTGAACAGCTCCATCGACATATGCCCGACAGTGGCGCGTCCCGACGACGACGCGAACAACTGCCCCGGACGCGACTTGGCCAGCGCGACCAACTCTTTGACGTTTTTCACCGGCAGCGAGGGGTGCAACACCAAACCTGAGGGCACATCGACGATCAAGCCCAACGCGGAGAAATCCTTCACCGTGTCGTAGGGCATTTTCTTGATCATCGACGGATTGATCACAAAGCTCGCCGCCACCAAGCCGACCGTGTAGCCATCGGGTGCGCTCTTGGCGATGATCTCGCCGCCGATGGTGCCACCGCCGCCCGCGCGGTAATCGAACACCAGTTGTTGACCGAGGGCCTCTGTCATTTTCGGTTGCAGCAAGCGGAAAAACACGTCGCTGTTGCCGCCGGGCGCGGCTGGATTCACCACGCGTATAAGCTTGTTCGGAAACGTCTGTTGCGCCAGCGCCGTGCTACAAAACAAACAGGCGACCACCACCCAATAACCACCACTGCGCTGCATCGACCATCCTTCGTTCAAAAATTATTGTTTAAAAACATATGCTTACCGTTTGTTCGCAGCTTTGCGTTGTTTACTGTGCCAATCCAGAATCTGCTCGCCGGTCCAGAACAGCACACCCGGCTTTTTGCGTAGCGTCTTGAACACGGTTTCAAAATATTTGATGCGGTGCGCGACGCCGGAGATATACGGATGCACGCCGATGGCCATGATCTTGGCACGCGTTTTACCTTCTTCGTACAGCCGCTCGAAGTGATCGAGCGTGCGAGTGACGAACTCATCGCTCGAATGATGCTGCACCATCATCATGGGAATGTCGTTGCACTCCACGTTATACGGCATCGCCACCACATCGCCGTGTTTGGTGCGTATGTCCACCGGCTCGTCGTCGACTATCCAGTCGGCGATGTATTTAATGCCGGCTTCGGCCAGATAATCGGGCGTGTCGTTGGTCTCGGTCAGCCCCGGCGACAGCCAGCCGACCGGCGCTTTGCCGGTGAACGCCTTGATCTCGCGCACCGAGCGCCGGATCATCGCGCGTTGATCCTTCTCGACATGTATCGGCTGCTGGTCGTACGAATGGCCGACAAACTCCCAGCCGGATTTCAACGCTTCTTCCGCCACGCGCGAGTAGTCCTTGCACACTCGCGCGTTGGTGAAAAGCGACGCCTTGATATCCAGATCGTCCAGCGCCTGTTTCATGCGCCAAAAACCCACGCGCATGCCGTACTCGTGCCATGCCCAATGGGCGAAATCCGGCAGGCGATTCACGTGTGTAGGCGGCGGCAGCACCTGGCGCGGCATCGGGCGATTGATGTCCCACACCTCGACGTTGATGATGGGCCACACCACCACACGCGCGCCGCCGGGCAGCTTCAGCGGCGGGCGATCGATGATGGGGGTGTAGTCGAGTCGTTGCGATGGCAGCATGATGTTATCCGTCGAAATCCATAAAAATGGTGCAACGATTATACGAGTAATTTGCATCGCCAGTGGCGATTGACTACCATGCGCCACACTGGGAGAACACTGTTGAAACGCATGACCTATGGCACCTCTGGCACCTACTGCACCTACGCCACCTACACCACCTACGCAGCACTCTTGATAGCCGCAGGTTTACCGAACATACAAACCGCAGCAGCGCAAAATTTTCCCACGCGCTCCATCCGTCTGGTGGTGCCCTTCCCGCCCGGCGGCAATATCGACATCACCGCGCGCGCCATCGCGCCGGGCCTCGGCGAAACGCTGGGGCAAACCGTGGTGGTCGATAATCGCGGTGGCGCAGGCGGCATTATCGGCGTCGAAATCGTCGTCAAGTCAGCACCCGACGGCCACACGCTGGTGCTCGCTTCCAGCGGAACCGTCACCGTGGCGCCATCGCTCTACACCAAAATGCCCTACGACCCGGTGAAAGATCTCACACCCATTGCGCTGCTGTCGTACGTGCCCATCGTGCTGGTGGTCAACCCGGCGTTACCCGCAAAGTCGGTCAAGGAATTCATTGCGCTCGCCAAAAGCCGCAGCGGAAAAATGACCATGGCCTCTGGTGGCAACGGCACCACCAACCACCTGGCGGGCGAACTGTTTCAACTCGATATTGGCACCAAGTTCATCCACGTACCCTACAAAGGCGCCGCCCCCGCCGTTGTCGATGTAATGGGTGGGCAAGTCGATATGCTGTTCGATCAGTTAAGCGCCTCCAGCAACTTTATCAAATCCGGCAAGCTGCGCGCGCTGGTGGTGGCTGGCGAAAAGCGTAACGCGGTAATCCCCGACGTGCCGACCATGATTGAAAGTGGCCTGAAAAACAGCGACGCCGGCACCTTCACCGCACTGATGGGCCCGGCCGGCCTGCCGCGCGAAGTCATCGCCAAACTCAACACGGCAGTCAACAAAACGCTCGCCATGTCCACCACGCGCGACCGCTTCACCTCGGTGGGCGCGGATGTGCTCGGCGGCACACCGGCAAAGCTGGACACCAATCTGAAACAGGAACTGGCGATGTGGACGCGGGTGGCGAAGGCGGCGAATATCAAGCTGGATTAGCCGCAGAAAAATATCAATAAAAACAAATAGTTACGTAATTTCCGTGTAAAGCCAAGGCCGCTCGGCTTGGTACACCGCTTCAAACGCGTCAAGCTCGCCACGGTACTGCACGGTGCGTGCAATATCGTCCAGCCCTTCCAGCAAACACTTTTTACGCACCGGGTGAATTTCAAAACGGTGCGATTTACCTTGTGCGTCGATCACTGTCTGTGCGGCCAGATCGACGCTGACGGTGGAACCCGGATGTTCACGTAACTGCGTGCGCATCGCGGCGCATTCTTCGTCGCTTAGCACCACCGGCAGCAGGCCATTTTTGTAGCAATTGTTGGCGTGAATATCGCCGAAGCTCGAGGCAATCACGCAGCGGATGCCGAATTCGTACAAGGCATACACCGCGCTTTCGCGTGAAGAACCGCTGCCCCAGTTGCGGTCTGCCACGATGATTTGCGCGCGATTAAACGGCGCGACGTTGAGCAGATGCTCTTTCTCGCTGCCATCGGCGTTGAAGCGCCAGTCGTGAAACAAAACGCGCGCGTATGCTGGCCCGCGCGGCACCTTGTTAAAGCGCGTGGGGCACAGTTGATTGGTATCGACGTTGGGTTCGTCGATGGGGGCGGCTATGGCGGTCAGCGTTGTAAATGGCGTCATGTCAAACTCAAAGTCCATGTCAAAATATTTTGCCGCAGATTAACCCCACACGGGTTTTAAACTTATCGGTGTAAATCGGTGAAATCTGCGGCTAAGACGTTTTTAAAAGTTCCCGTACATCCGTCAACCGCCCCTTCAACGCAGCGGCAGCCGCCATTGCCGGACTCAACAGATGCGTGCGTCCGCCTGCGCCTTGCCGACCCTTGAAATTACGGTTGGAGGTGGACGCGCAACGCTCTCCCGGCTGCAACTGATCGCCATTGATGGCCGTGCACAGCGAACAACCCGGTTCGCGCCATTCAAAATTGGCCGCTTTCAGAATCACGTCCAGCCCTTCCTGTTCCGCCTGACGCTTCACCAGTTGCGAGCCGGGCACCACCCAGGCCGGCACCACGGCACGCCCCAGTCGGGCAACCGCCGCTGCCGCGCGGATGTCTTCAATGCGCGCGTTGGTGCACGAGCCGATAAACACTTTATCCACACGTATATCCGACAACGCCATGCCCGGCGTGAGCGCCTGATAGTCGATGGCGGCGGCCATTTCCTGCGCGGCGATTTCATCCTGCACATCGCGCGGATTCGGCACCACGCCGGTGACTGGCCCGCCCTGTTCCGGGTTGGTACCCCAGGTCACCATCGACGCGATATCCGCAGCGTTAAGCGCAACTTCGCGGTCAAAGCGCGCGCCGTCATCCGTAGGCAGTTGTTGCCACAACGCCATCGCATCATCCCACTGCGCGCCTTTGGGTGCGTAGGGACGGCCCTGCATATAGGCGTAAGTGGCGTCGTCGGGCGCGATCATGCCGGCGCGTGCACCGGCCTCGATCGACATATTGCATACGGTCATGCGGCCTTCCATGCTCATGGTGCGAAAGGTGCTGCCCGCGTATTCGATCACGTGTCCGGTGCCGCCCGCCACGCCAATTTTGGCAATGATGGCAAGAATCACATCCTTGGGCGAGATGCCAAAACCCAGCTTGCCATCGATGGTAATGCGCATGGTTTTTTGCGCACGCTGCCAGATGGTCTGCGTCGCCATCACATGCATCATGTCGGACGCGCCGATGCCGAACGACAAACAGCCAAACGCGCCGTGCGTGGAGGTATGCGAATCCGCGCCGCAGATCAACAAGCCCGGTTGGGTAATGCCCTGCTCCGGCGGCACGATGTGCAGAATGCCCTGACGCGGATCATCAATGCCGAACAACGTGATGCCGTGCCGCTTTGCATTGGTCTGCAACTGGATCACCATGTCGCGAATTTCGACATTGGCGATGCCCGCCACGCCCTTGTCGCGCCCGGTGGTCGGCACGTAGTGATCGTTAAACGCAAACACCTGTTTCGGCCGCGCGATGCTGCGCCCCTGCTGCTCAAGCTTGTCAAACGCGTGTGACGAGCCTTCATGAAAATACGCGCGATCCACATGCAACAACAGCTCGCCGCCTTCTTTGACGACGACGTGGCGATGCCAGATTTTTTCAAACAGCGTGAGTGGCACAGTGAGCGGAACAGCGATAGTCACAAAATATCCTTTTAAAACAATTGCTTATGTTTAACTGCTACAGATCATTCCCACCTACCCTGCCACCGGAATTTTCGCCTCGCGCACCACACGCTTCCATTTCTCGGCATCAGACTTGATGCGGTTGTAAAACTGCTCCGGCGGCCCGCCTGCGGGGTCCATGCCCTCGTTGGCGAACCATTTTTGCATGGCGTCGGTTTTCATGATGCGCGCGACTTCCTGGTTCCAGCGCGTGATGATGGGTTGCGGCAGCGCCTTCGGCCCCCAGATGCCGTACCAGTGAATAACATCGAAGCCGGGGATAGTTTCGCTGATGGTGGGCACATCAGGCAAGGTGCGCGAACGACGCGGTGGTGTGATGCCAATGGGGCGCAGTCGGCCGGATTTAATCAGCGGAATCGCGGGCACCATGCTGCTGAAGCTGGTGTGTACTTCCGCCGCCAGCAGCGCGCTCATCACCGGGCCGGTACCCTTGTACGGCACGTGGGTGATGTTGACCTTCGCCTCGAGCTTGAAGAGTTCGCCAGCCAGATGCCCCAGCCCGCCCGCACCGGCCGAACCGAAGTTGAACTTACCGGGCGCGGCACGCGCGGCGTCGATGAATTCCTTAATGCTTTTGATCGGCGAGGTCGGGTGCATGGTGACGATAAGACCGGTCTCGCCGATCAGGATAATGGGCGCGATACCGGTCACCGTGTCATAGGGCAACTTGTGCAGCGCCGCGTTAGCCCCATAGCTGCCGGAGACCAGAATCAGCGTATAGCCGTCGGGCGGCGCGTTGACAACAATGCCCGCACCGATGGTGCCACCGCCGCCGCCGCGGTTATCGACAATGACGGGCTGGCCCCACGCTTCGTGTATCTGCGGGCCGATCAGCCGCGCCAGCGTATCGGAGCCGCCGCCGGGGGCGAACGGTGTGACCACGCGGATGGGTTTGGTGGGATATTTATCCTGTGCGTACGCGGCACCTGCGCTCGTGCCGCCGAGTAACGCGCAGACCGCCAACGCCTGAATAACGCGATTGGACATGAGGTCTCCTCCTGATTGGGTTGCGTATCCATCCCGTCATCCCCCGACGGTTGCCTATCATACAACCCGCCGTTCACCCCAACGACACACGGCCACAAATGCGTCCGCCGGAACCCGCGAGCAACCCGAACAGTAGCTGGAATTACAGAAACACGCGCGGCATACACCAACCGGGTAACTACTGACACCTCACGGGCGCGGCACACGGCAATCCGTTCTCGTCCACAACGACCAGACGCACCGGCGGCAGTCGCCCCTGAATTTCCTTGGCAATATTGCGATCCAGGCGGTAAATCCAGCCACCCTCATGCTCCGGCAAGACGATTTCTTGACTGTGCAGCGTCTGCGCTGCATCCAGTATCTGATAGGCGGCATCGCCTTCGCAGAAATGCGACTGCACCGGTATGCCAGCATCTCGCAGATATCTTTCGGCATCGTCCAGCAAAAAATGTCCACGCTCCGATTGAAAACCCGCCACTTGGCGCCGTGACCAGAAACGCAGCACCTGCCAGTTTTGTATGGGCTCGGCAACGAACAACAAGTCTACCGACAGTTCCTCCCCGCGCCTCGCCCGTGCCCGCGCGTAATGAAGGCCCCAGCGTGCACGTTCCGATCCGTCGATCGGAATCAATAACTTCACCGCTGGCTTTAAGGTGGAATGAGCGGACACGGGGCGGGTAACAGCGCGCAATTCATTCATGACTGATCTGCTTGAGGCTGGTTTTAGTTTCCCTGGTGGATTCGCGTTGCTGGCGTAGTGTTTCGAGGCCACGCCGCGTGCGCCGCAGCATGAATGGGCCAACAAAAAGTGCGAGTAGCGGTATCGCCAAAAAAAACCGCATGACGTTCAGCATCGTCGCAGCGGCCAGATCGGATGCGGGCATTAGATCGCGCAGCATCCAGGTGACCAGGACGACGCTCGCCACGATGCCGATCATCTCCACCCCATCCAGTGGCAGCCCGCGCGCACGACTCAGCGCGAGTGGCCACTCGTGTTCGGGAGTCAGCGGGAACGATGAGATTGCCAGCGCGCCGATGGTGCCGCATATCGTGGTAAGCGGCATGCTGTGAAACAGCCCTCCGAGCTCCGAGCATTTGCGCCGTCCCGTGGCCATCAACACCGCGCCAGCCGACATCAACAGCACCGCCTTGTAGATGATGTGCGTGAAGGCGTGGGCCGCTGCCCCGTTTAACGCCATTTCGGTGCCAATGCCGATACCCGCCACCATGAAGCCCACCTGGTTAACGATGCTGTAGGCGAGGATGCGGCGCATGTCGTTTTCCAGCAGCGCATAAACAATGCCGTAGAACACCATGAACAGGCCTACCCAGATCAACAGTTCCGTGCCGGGGAATCCGCGCATCAGCACGTACACTCGCGCGCAACGGGACACCGTGACCTTTTCAGTGAACGGAGACGTTACCGGCGTCTTGCTGGCGGACCGTTTGCAACTGGAAATCGTGCTGCGCAATCTGCTGACGAATGCGTTCGATGCGGTTAGCGCGCGTCCTGTGGGCAGCCGCGAAGTGGCGATTCGCGCACAGCGCAACGGCGCGCAAGAACTCACCATCACCATTCGTGACACCGGCCCGGGTTTCCCGGCGGAATTTCACGAACACGCTTACGAACCGTTTCGGTCGACCAAAACATCCGGTCTGGGACTGGGCCTTGCGATCAGCCACGCCATCGTCAAGACCCATGGCGGTGAGCTACGGGCCATCAGCGGCCTATCAGGACTGATTGAACTGGTGCTACCCATGGAGAAAGATGGCGTATGAGCGGCCCTGCCGATTTTGCCGTATTCATTGTCGATGATGATGCCGCAGTCCGCGACGCATTATCATTGCTGCTCGGCGTTTACGATTACCGCGTCACCCTGTTCGCCAATGCCGAGAGTTTCTTGAGCGCCTATCGTGCCGATTGGGAGGGCGTCCTGCTGATCGATATACGCATCCCAGAGATGAGCGGACTCGAGTTGCAGCAGCATTTGACCGCCAATAAATGTCCGCTGCCGGTGATCATCATGACCGGACATGGCGACCACGACGCCGCGCGAACGCGAGGTCATGGAAATGGTCGTGGCTGGACGTCATAACCGCGAAATCGCGAGCGACCTGGCGATCAGCCCGCGCACGGTCGAAATACACAAGTCCCGCATCATGCAAAAGCTGGGGGTCGGCAGCGTGGCGAAACTGGTGCGATTGAGCATCGAAGGTTCGGCGGCCCGGCCCTGACATTGGGCGTTTTCGCGACGCACTGGCTAAAAAATATCCGTAACTAATTTCAGCCGCTTTGAACCCCTTCACCGCATAGGCGCAAAGACGCAGAGGTTACGCAGAGAAGTACTTTTTCTCTGCGTAACCTCTGCGCCCTCAGCACATCGATGAGGCCTCTGCGGTTAGGAAGTTTTACCATCGAGGCTGAACAGTTTTAAATATCCTTTAAAAACAAATACTTACAAAAACCCCCTATAACAAGGATAGGCGGAATAATCGGCATGCACAGATACGCTTATCCTGTTCATCCGCTCAATACAGGTTACAGATTAATCCATCGCAATAGTCAGTGGTTTTTAAGCCGTGCGACAATGGCGTCAGTCATGCGCCTCGTGCCACCACCACCGCCCAAATCAGGCGTGACGGCGCGCTTTTCCGCCAGCACATGCGACAGCGCTTTTTCGATGCGATCCGCCGGCTGCGGCTGGCCGATGTAACGCAGCAGCATCACCGCCGACAAAATCGCCGCCATCGGGTTGGCGATGTCCTTGCCGGCGATGTCGGGCGCGGAACCGTGCACCGCCTCGAACATCGCACAATCCGGCCCGATATTGGCACCGGGAGCGACACCCAGGCCGCCGACCAGACCCGCCGCTAAATCTGAAACAATGTCGCCGTATAAATTCGGCAACAGCAGGCCGTCGAAAATCTCCGGCTTCATCACCAGTTCCATGCACAGCGCATCCACCACGCGCTGGTCGAGGGCGATGTCGGGATATGCCCTGGCCGTTTCCTGCGCGGTTTTGAGGAACAGCCCGTCGGTCATTTTCATCACGTTGGCCTTGTGCACCACCGTAAGTTTTTTGCGCTTGAGACGCCGCAGGTAATCGAGCGCGAATTTGCTCACACGCTCGGTGGCGCGAAAGGTGATGATCTTGATCGCCTCGGCCGTGCCTTCGTCGATCATGCGCTCCATGCCGGTGTAGAGGTCTTCGCTGTTTTCGCGGAAGATCACGATATCCACGTTGTCGTAACGCGTCTGCACCGAGGGATAATTGCGAATGGGCCGCACATTCACATACAGGCCCAACTCCTTGCGCAACGCGATGGCGACACTCGGGTGCGTGCGCTTTTCGATCACACCCTTGTCGTTTTTGCGCTCGATGCGCACGCGGTAATCGCCGCCGAACGGGGTTTGCGTGGGGCCTTTAAACAGCACCTTGTTGCGGGCGATGGATTCGAACACTGCCGCTGGCAGCGGCGTACCGCTGCGCTCGCCCTCGCGCATGCCCGCCACGACGGCCTCGAATTCAACCGCAGCGCCACTGGCGATAACGATCTCGCACGCGGCACCGGTAACTTCCGGGCCGATGCCGTCGCCGGGTATCCAGGTGACTTTTTGCACTGCGCTCCCCGGTAAAACCGTTTAGCGAGAATCGGCCCTATTCCGAACGTTCGTACGTGCCTATTCGTCCTTGCCGTCTTCCTTGTATTTTTTAATCATCGGCAGAATGAACGGCAGCAGTATCGAGATGACCGACATCACGATCAGTGTGATGGTGATCGCGCTGCTGAAGAATATCTTCGGACTGCCGCCGGAGATGGTCATTGCCTGGCGGAACGATTGCTCCATCATGCCGCCCAGCACCAGCGACAGCACCAGCGGCGCCACGGGAATGTCGATCTTGTCAAAGATATAACCGATCACGCCGAACAACAGGATCAAATACAAATCGGTCATGCTGCCGTTGATCGCATAAGCGCCAATCACCGAAATGGCGATAATCAGCGGGTAGAGTATGCCCGACGGTATTTTCAGTAGTTGCACAAAAATGCCGATCAGCGGCAGGTTCAAAATCAGCAGCATGACGTTGCCGATATACATGCTGTCGATCAAGCCCCATACCAGGTCGGGCCGGTTCTGAAACAACAGCGGGCCGGGCTGTATGCCGTACATGATAAACGCGCCCATCAACACCGCAGTGGCGCCGCCGCCGGGAATGCCGAGTGTGAGCAACGGCACCATTGCACCGGCGGTGTCGGCGTTGTTGGCGGCCTCGGGGCCGGCCACGCCTTCAATCGCGCCGTGGCCGAACTCTTCCGGATTCTTCGACAGGCGTTTTTCCGTGGTGTAGGACATGATCGAGGCGATGGTGCCACCCGCGCCCGGCAGCACGCCGATGATGAAGCCGATGACGCCGCCGCGCCAGATCGGGCCTATTGAGCGCTTCCATTCTTCCCGGGTCAGCCACAGCGGCCCGGTGATTTTCATCGCCTTGGCACCGGTGCCTTTGTAGATGTCTTCAAGCCCGCGAAACACCTCGGCCACCGCAAACAGGCCCACCACCACCACCACGAAGCCCACGCCGTCCTGAAACTCCGGAACGCCCATGGTGAAGCGCGCCTGACCGCTTTGCAGATCAATACCGATGGTGGCGATCATCAGACCGAGGACGGTGGCGAGCAAACCCTTGGCCGCCGATTTGCCGGTGAGCGTAGACACCGCCGTCATGGCAAACACCATCAGCGTGAAATATTCCGCCGGGCCGAACTTGAGCGCCATCGAAGACAGCGGCACGGCAAAAATGGTCAGCCCGACCACGCCCAGCGTGCCTGCGATAAACGAGCCGATCGCCGACACCGCCAGCGCAGCCCCCGCCCTGCCGTTCTTGGCCATCTCGTAACCGTCTATCGAGGTCATCACCGAGGCGGCCTCGCCCGGCGTGCGGATCAAAATTGCGGTGGTCGAACCGCCGTATTTGGTGCCGTAATAAATGCCGCACATCATGATCAGCGCGGAGGTCGGGTTCATGCCGAAGGTCACCGGGATCAGCAGCGCAATGCCCGCCGATGGCCCGATGCCCGGCAGCACGCCGATAATGGTGCCCAGGAATACGCCGATGAAGGTGTACCACAGATTGATCGGCGTCAGACAGACCGCGAAGCCGTTGATGATATGGGTCAAGGTTTCCATGTGAGCGGCTCCTTAAAACGGCAGTATGCCGCTCGGCAGATTCACGCCGAGCAACTTGGTGAAAATGTAATAGCTGGCAAAGCCGTAAATCACCGCAGTCAGGATATTGGTCCAGCGCTTACCCTTGTTGAAGTACGAGGTCATCACCAGCAAAAACAGCGAGGTAGAGATGGCATAACCCAGCGGCTCGAACAGCGCAAAGAAAATGGCGGTGGCCACCACCACGCCGGCGACGATCTTGTAAGTCGAGGTATCGTGCGGTTCCTCGGGTTCGCCCGCAGGCTCGCTCTTGCGCGCTTTGTTTTCCTTCAGCATTTCGGCCAGCAGCATCGCCGCAGAAATCAACAATGCGATCCCCAGTAGCCGTGGAAACGCCTTGGGCCCCAGGGGGTCGCCGATTTCAAGCGTGGGTATTTGCGTAGTAGCCCAAAAGTAGATGCCCGCCAGCACCAACATGCCTGCAAATATGACTCGGTCCGCCATTTGATTTTCTCTCTATGTAGACTTGATGGGACACGCAGAAGAAATAACGCTACGGATAACAACGCTGATCACACCACTAAAAGCATTACCAGTGACGCACGGTATGAACTCTTTCACCTCCTCCACCTGCCCGTGCGCGCCCGCAGTTTACCGAAGATCACAGCAAACGTGTTGGCACATTTTTCTGCACTGTGGCACACACCCCCCCCACGGTGCCGCTTTCGCCATTTGAACCCGTGTTCGTTTTCATAGCATCAAATCCGTGGAAAAGACTAAAATGATGCCTTCGGCTCTGCGTTACTGCGGCAACTCGCGGTACGCTCGTCAAGGTTAATCACGGGACGAGCCGCAGCGGTTTCCTGTAGTGTATGACTTTACTTCCATCCACGTCACCCTGGCGTTTATTTCTAACTATTTGATTTTAAAGAGTTATCTATGACATACGATCCGTTCAAAGCGATACGCGACTTCAAACTCAATTCCGGCAAGACCGGCAAAATGTATTCCCTGGCAGCGCTCGAAGAAGCCGACTTGGGCAAAGTATCGCGCCTGCCGGTTAGTTTGCGCGTGGTGCTTGAATCGATTTTGCGCAATTGCGACGGCAAGCGCATTACTGAAACCGCGGTACGAGAACTTGCCGGCTGGAAACCCAACGGCGAGCGCACGCAGGAAGTGCCTTTCGTGCTGGCCCGTATTATGTTGCAGGACATGGCGGGCTTTCCCGCGCTGAACGATTTCGCCGCCATGCGCGCCGAAGCCAAGCGGCAGAATTTTGATCCGACCAGGATCGAGCCGCTAGTGCCGGTCGATCTGGTGGTGGATCACTCGGTAGTGATCGACGTGCATAACTCCGTCGACGCGCTGCGCAAGAACATGGAAATCGAATTCGAGCGCAACGGTGAGCGTTACACCTTTCTCAAGTGGGCCAAGGCGGCGTTCTCCGGCATCCGCGTGATTCCGCCGGGCAATGGCATTTGTCATCAGGTCAATCTGGAACACCTGTCACGTGGCGTGTGGGAACGAGACGGCGTTTATTACCCGGATTCCACCGTCGGCACCGACTCGCACACCACCATGGTCAACGCCATCGGTGTGCTGGCATGGGGCGTGGGCGGCATTGAGGCAGAAGCCGGCATGCTGGGCCAGCCGTATTACTTCCTCACGCCGGATGTCGTCGGCGTGCACATGAGCGGCAAGCTCAACCCCGGCGTCACCGCCACCGACCTGGTGTTAACCGTCACCGAGCTGCTGCGCAAGACCAACGTGGTCAATAAATTTGTCGAATACTTCGGCGAAGGTGCTGCCTCGCTGTCACCCACCGATCGCGCTACCGTGGCCAACATGTCGCCCGACTACGGCGCCACCTGCGGCTTTTTTGCCATCGACGACAAAGCGCTCGAGTACTACCGCATGTCGGGCCGCGAAGAACACTGCGACGCGATTGAGTCGTACCTCAAAGCGCAAGGCATGTACGGCATCCCGAAAAAAGGCGACATTGATTACTCGCAAGTGGTCGAGCTCGATCTGTCGACCGTGCGCCCCAGCGTCTCTGGCCCCAAGCAGCCCGAAGAACGCATCAATCTCGAAGGCATCAAGGCGCGCTTCACCGAGCTGTTTTCCAAGCCGGTGGCCGAGAGCGGTTACAACAAACCTGCCGCTGATATGGCCAATCGCTACGCGGTAGCCAATGCCGCCATCGGCGATGTCGGCCACGGCGATATCGGCATTGCCGCGATTACCTCGTGCACCAACACCTCGAATCCGTGGGTGCTGCTGGCCGCCGGCCTGCTGGCGAAAAAGGCGGTTGAAAAAGGCATGAAGCCGCATCCGCGCGTCAAGACGTCGATGGCGCCCGGCTCCAAGGTTGTCACCGCATATCTGAAACAGGCGGGCCTGCTGCCGTATCTGGAGCAACTCGGTTTCCACGTGGTCGCTTACGGCTGCACCACTTGCATGGGCCTGGCCGGGCCGCTCGACAAGGAACTCGAAGATGTGATCGTGAAAAACGACGTGATCTCGGCGGCGGTGTTGTCTGGCAACCGCAACTTTGAAGCACGCGTGCATCAATCGCTCAAGGCTAACTTCCTGATGAGCCCGCCGCTGGTGGTGGCGTTCGCGCTCGCCGGCACGGTGCTGAAAAACGTCGACACCGATCCGCTGGGCAACGACAAAGACGGTAAGCCGGTATTCCTCAAAGACCTGTGGCCCACGCCCGCCGAAGTCGATGCGGTGATGAAATTCGCGGTCGACAGCAGCAACTTCAAGCGCGAGTATGGCAATCTCGACGGCGCCAAAGACTTGTGGGATGCAATCCCGGAAGCCAAAGGCGCGCTGTTCCAGTGGGATCCGAAATCCACCTACATGCTCGAGCCGCCGTTGTTCGACGGCTTCAAAGCCGAACTGCCCAAGGTCAGCGACATCAAGGGTGGCCGCGCACTGGGTATCTTCGGCAACAAGCTCACCACCGATCACATCAGCCCGGTGGCGCCGATCCGCAAAGGCACGCTGGCGGGCGACTGGCTGGTGGCCGCGGGCAGCACCGATCTGTCGAGCTTCGGCTCGCGCCGCACCAACCATGAAGTGATGGTGCGCGGCGCGTTCGCCAACCCGCGCATCAAAAACCTGATGGTGCCAGGCAGCGAAGGTGGCATCACGTTCCATCAACCCAGCGGCGACAAAATGCAGATTTTTGATGCCTCAATGCGCTATCAAAACATCGACAAGGTGCCGCTGTTTATCTTCGGTGGCGAAGCGTATGGCACCGGTTCGTCGCGCGACTGGGCTGCCAAAGGCACGCAAATGCTCGGCGTCAAAGTGGTCGTGGCGCGCGGCTACGAACGTATCCACCGTTCCAACCTCGTCGGCATGGGCGTGCTGCCGTGCCAGTTCAAGGGTGACGACACCGCGCAGTCGCTGAACATCACCGGCACTGAAACCTACGATCTGCTCGGCGTCGAAGGCGGCAACCTGAAACCGATGCAGGATGTGACGCTGGTCATCCACCGCAAGGATGGCAGCACGCAAAACGTGGCGGTCACCCTGCGCGTGGATTCGCCGATTGAAGTGGAATATCTCAAGCACGGCGGGATTCTGCCGTTTGTGTTGCGTGAGTTGATGGCGGCGTAGGACCACCCGCACCGACCACGTGGTTCCCACCCCTTCAGGGGGAGGGCTAGGGTGGGGTGGGGTCAACGAAGCTCATCACGCACTCGCGTGGACCCCACCCCCATCCCCGCCTTCCCCCTGAAGGGGAAGGAGTTTTCTTGGCGGCGCGATTTCATCGAAAAATATTCAATAAAATCAATTAGTTATAGTTATTCGATTTCTGGAGCAAGCAATGACCCATGACCCCTTCAAATCCCTGCGCGATTTCACGCCCTCTGCCGGTAAAACCGCCAAGTATCACTCACTGGCCGCCCTCGAAGCCGCAGGCCTCGGCAAAATCTCCCGCTTGCCGTTCTCCATCCGCGTGGTACTCGAAGCGCTGGTGCGCCAATGCGACGGCAAAAAGATCACCGAAGAACACGTTAAAGCGCTCGCCTCGTGGCAGGCCAATGGCGCGCGCACCACAGAGATTCCATTTATCGTCGTGCGCATCGTGTTGCAGGATTTGATCGGTTTCGGCACGCTGAATGATCTTTCCGCCATGCGCAATGCGGCGGCGCGCCTGGGTGTGCCGCCGGGCAATATTGAACCGCTGGTGCCGGTGGATGTGGTGGTGGATCACTCGGTTGAGATCGATGTGTATAACCATCCCGATGCCGTGCAGCGCAACCAGGAAATCGAATTCAAGCGCAACGCCGAGCGTTATTTGTTCGTGAAGTGGGCGCAAGGCGCGTTCAAAACCGTGCGTGTGGTGCCGCCCGGCAACGGCATCATTCACCAGATCAACATGGAGCATCTGTCGCGCGGCGTGTGGGAAAAAGACGGTCTGTGGTACCCCGACACCGTGTTCGGTACCGACTCGCACACCACCATGGTCAACGGTATCGGCATCGTGGCGTGGGGCGTGGGCGGCATTGAAGCCGAAGCGGGCATGCTGGGTCAGCCGAATGCTTTCCTCACGCCCGATGTGGTGGGCTGCCACATGACCGGCAAGCTGCGTGAAGGCGTCACCGCCACTGACTTGGCGCTCACCGTCACCGAGCTGATGCGCAAGGCCAAAGTCGTCGGCAAGTTCGTCGAGTTCTATGGCGCAGGCGCCACCGCCTTGACCGCCGCCGATCGTTGCACCGTCGCCAATATGGCGCCGGAGTATGGCGCGACCATGGGTTACTTCCCGATCGATGAAAAAACCGTCGATTACTTCCGCACCACCGGCCGCGAACCCGAGCTGGTGTCCGCCATCGAGGCCTACTACAAAGCGCAAGGCATGTTCGGCATGCCCAAGCCCGGCGACATTGATTACACCCAGGTCATCGAACTCAATCTCGACACAATTGTCCCCAGTCTCTCTGGCCCCAAGCGCCCGCAGGATCGCGTAAGCCTGCCCGAGCTGGGCCGCGACTTCGACAAATTGTTCGCAGCACCCACCGACAAAAACGGCTACGCGCGCCAAGCCTCCGATCTGAATCGCCGCGAGGCCACAGGCCATGCCTTTGATGTCGGCCATGGCGACGTGCTGATTGCATCGATCACCTCTTGCACCAACACTTCCAACCCGGCGCTGCTGCTCGCGGCCGGCTTGTTCGCCAAACGCGCAGTGGAAAAAGGCCTGATGCCGCATCCGCGCATCAAGACCTCGTTGGCACCCGGCTCGAAAGTCGTCACCGCCTACCTACGTGATGCAGGCTTGCTGGAGCCACTGGCAAAACTCGGCTTCGGCGTGGTCGCCTACGGCTGCACCACCTGCATGGGCGCAGCCGGCCCGCTAGATGCCAAGATCGAAGAAGCCGTGGTGTCCAAAGACCTGGTCACCTGCGCCGTGCTCTCCGGCAACCGCAACTTTGAAGCCCGCGTGCATGCCAACCTGCGTGCCAACTACCTTGCCAGCCCCGCGCTGGTGGTGGCCTACGCGCTGGCCGGCACCGTGCGCACCGACCTCGACAAAGACCCGCTGGGCAAAGATAAAGACGGCAAACCGGTCTACCTGAAAGACCTGTGGCCCACCGACGCCGAAGTTTCGGCGCTGCTCAAATTTGCCACCAACGCCGATCACTTCCGCCGCGAGTATGGCGATCTTTCCGGCAATAAGAAATTGTGGGACGCGATCCCGACCATCAAAGGCGCGGTGTTCAAATGGGACCCGAAATCCACCTTTATAAAGGAACCGCCGTTTTTTGATGGTGTCACCAAAACGCCGGGCAAAGTCACCGACATCGTCGGCGCACGCGCGCTGGCGATTCTCGGCGACTCCATCACCACTGACCACATCAGCCCCTCCACCAAAATCCGCCCCGGCACACCGGCAGGCAAATGGCTGGAGCCCTTCAAAGCCAATCATCCGCCGTCCGAGTGGGGCCACTTCGGCGTACGCCGCTGCAACCACGAGTTGATGGTGCGCGGCACCTTCGCCAACGTACGCCTGCGCAACATGGTCGCGCCCGGCACCGAAGGCCCCATCACCAAGGTACAACCCACCGGCGAACAAATGACCATCTTTGAAGCCAGCGAAATCTACCGCGAGAAAAAAATCCCGCTGGTGATCTTCGGCGGCGACGACTACGGCATGGGTTCATCCCGCGACTGGGCCGCCAAGGGCGTGCAACTACTCGGCGTCAATGCAGTCATCGTCAAAAGCTTCGAACGCATCCACCGCGCCAACCTGATTGGTATGGGTGTGGTGCCGCTGCAATTCAAGCCGGGCGAAGACGTCAAGACGCTGGGCATCGACGGCACCGAAAGCTTCACCATCGAAGGTCTGGCGGGCGGCAACGTCAAGCCCATGCAGGATGTGGTGATGACCATCACACGCGTCGATGGCACCTCACAAAAAGTGACACTGACATTGCGGATTGATACCGGCATTGAGGTGGACTACCTCAAGCATGGCGGGATATTGCCTTATGTGTTGCGGGATTTGGTTGCGACGGCGGGGTAGTCCAAAGTATTTTCTGGTGTTTCGCGTTGGACGAATACTGCCCATAGTGCGGTTCGCTCTTTCCTGCAGACCGCGCTTGGGCGAACCGGTCGTTGACCTTGAACGAATTCAGCAACTTGCTTCAGTCCCTCGACGTTCGCGTGAGATGCCCGAATTGCAAGTTCGCTTTTGAAGCAGCCAATGTGCGCTACTATTATGGGTTGCTGTCACCAACAGGAATGCGAAGATTTGTCGTCATCTTTTTCGCGTGTCTGTTCCTCGCGATGCTGCGTATTCTTTACTCTGGGTAACCATTCACAGGAAATGGGGCATACGAGGATTTCTCTGGATACTCTTCGTCGGTGCCGGAATAATCTCACTTCGGGCAGCCCTAGGGAAACGCGGATTTAATAAGGAATTTTGCCAACGGAGGATGAG
>CAMBGJ010000030.1 GCA_945865805.1 Bordetella parapertussis | reverse complement strand
TGCCGACTACAGCACCCCTATCCACCGTTACGCAATCGCGCCACTACCTGAGGCAAGAGCCGTATGCAGCAATTCTGCCAGTACGGATCTGTGCGGGGGGCGACGGGTAACCGTCGTCCCTACCGCGACGACGGTGATTGGTTTTGGCTGTGCCGATCCAGTGAAGTATCGAAGCATCGAACACCACCCCCGTCATTCCCGCGCAGGAGGGAATCCATAACACAGTGCCATATGAGAGATGGCTTATGGATTCCCGCCTGCGCGGGAATGACGGTGAGACGTTGGCGGTCTTTCGTAACTATTTGTTTTTATTGAATAATTTTTAAAAGGCTACACATGAACTTCAAGCACGGATGGGTGACTCTGATCATGCTAATGCTGGCCATCGCCGCGCCAGCCACCCAAGCCGCCTACCCCGAAAAAAACATCCAGTACATCATCCCCTTCGTCGCTGGCGGCGAATCTGACATCAAGGCGCGCTGGCAGCAAACGATATTCCGCAAAAAGGAACTCACCGGCGGGTACCTGCAAGCCGCCAAACGCATGGGGCTGTTGAAGTAAACATGCGGCGTCTATTGTTTGCTCTGTGTTTATTACTGTCGTCGGCAGCGTGGGCGACGGGCGGCTATTTTCGTTACCCGGCGTTGCATGGCGACACGCTGGTGTTCACCGCCGAGGGTGATTTGTGGAAGGTCAACGTTGCGGGCGGTGACGCGCTGCGATTGACCACGCATCAAGGCGTCGAGACGCACGCGGCGATTTCGCCCGACGGGCAATGGGTCGCGTTTTCCGCCAGTTATGAAGGCCCAACCGAAGCCTATGTGATGCCGCTTTCCGGTGGCGTGCCGCAGCGGCTCACCTGGTTCGGCGGACGCGTCGACGTGGCTGGCTGGTCGCCGCAAGGCGAGGTGCTGGCGGCGACGCGCTACTTTCATCCGCTGCAACGCGCGCAGTTGGTGGCCGTGTCGCGCGCCAGTGGCACGCAGCGTTTGCTGCCGCTGGAAAGCGCGGAAACCGCCGCGTTTCTCGATGCAAAAACCATGATCTTTACGCGCGGCAATCGTAATATCGACAACGTGCGCGCATACCGTGGAGGCGCGGCAAGTACGTTGTGGCGCTTCAATACGGAGGGCGGCGCCGAAGCCGTGCCGCTGACACCGGTGACCTCGAACAACGCCAGCCCGATGCACTGGAAAGGGCGCATTGTGTTTTTGTCCGACCGTGATGGCGTGACGAATCTGTGGTCGATGGATCGCGACGGACGCGGTTTGCGTCAGCACACCCGGCACAAACATTTCGAGGTACGCGGTGCGGCGCTTTCTGGCGACCGCGTGGCCTATCAACTCGGTGCGGATATTCATCTGCATGATTTGACCAATGGTCAGGATCGCGTGGTGCCGATACGCCTCACGTCGGATTTCGATCATCAGCGCGAGCGCTGGATACGCAACCCGATGACGCGCCTGAACGAAGTGAAGATGTCCGCCAACGGCGAGCGCGCCTTGATCGTGGCGCGTGGCCGCGTGGTGACCGCGGGCACGGGCAATCTGCGCCGCGTGAATATCGCCGTGCCCGCCACCAGCCGCGTGCGCAGTGCGGCGTTCATGCCCGACGGCAAGTCGGTGCTGGTGGTGTGTGATATATCGGGTGAAAACGAGTTGTGGCTGTTTCCCGCCGATGGCAGTGGGCCGGGCAAGCAACTGACCAGAGACGCCGATATCCTGCGCTGGGAAGGCACGCCCTCGCCCGACGGCAAGTGGATCGTGCACGACGACCGCAAACAACGCCTGTGGCTGCTGAATGTGGAGACCGGTGAAAACCGCTTGATCGAGCAGGGCGCGAGATTCGGCGACTGGAATTTCGAGGGCATCACATGGGCACCGGATAGCTCCGCTTTCGTGGCGCAGGTGGGCAGCCTCAACAATCAGGGGCGCTACGGCCTGGTGATGTTTCGCGTGCCGGACGGACAGCGCGTGGCGCTGACCTCGCAGCGCTACAACAATTTTTCGGCATCGTTTTCGCCTGATGGCCGCTGGCTGTGGTTTTTGTCGGATCGTAATTTTGTGGCGATGAACGGCACGCCGTGGGGCGAGCGCAACTTGGGGCCGTTTTTCGACAAGCGCACACGCGCCTATGCCATGGCCTTGCAGCCGGTCAGTGAACGCAGCCGCTTCCCGTTTCAGCCGGTGGATGAACTGGCTGTAGAAGCGGCGCAGAAGCCGACCGTCAAGCCGCTCGCGTCGTCCGTGGAGACAGAGGGAGAAAAACCGCTTCCCGTGGCAAGGCCGGGTGCCAAAACACCGCCCATCGTCTGGGAAGGCCTGGCAGAGCGCCAGTTTGAAGTGCCGCTGGCCGCCGGCAATTACACGCGCCTGGAAAGCGATGGTCGCCGCTTGTGGTTGCTCGAAGCTGACACCACGCCGGAGCGCCGCACGCATCTGAAAACGCTGCTGATCGATAACACCGGAGCGCCGCCGGAAACCTACATGACTGATATCCGGCAATTTGCGTTGTCCGGTGATCGCCGCAAGGTGCTGCTGCGGCGCTGGAGTGGCAACGAGTTGTTCATCGTCAACGTCGGGCCGAAGCCGCCGCCCGGTTCTGAATTGCAGCGCGCGCAGGTGCGCCTGAATGATTGGCAGTTCAGCGTGCAGCCGCGCGAAGACTGGCGGCAGATTTTCGTCGATGCGTGGCGCCTGCATCGTGACTGGTTTTACGACGCGAAGCTGCATGGCGTGGATTGGCTGGCGATGCGCCGCAAATACGAGGCGTTGTTGCCGCGCGTGACTGATCGCGATGAACTCTCCGATCTGCTGGCGCAGATGGTGGCTGAACTGTCGCTGCTGCATTCAGCGGTGCGCTTCGGCGACTTGCGGCGCGGTGACGAGAATATCGCGCCCGCCACGCTGGGTGCTTTACTGGAGAATGTGGCGGAGGGCGGCGTGCGCATCACGCGACTCTATCTCGGCGACCCGGAGTTGATCGACGGTCTGCCGCCGCTGGCGCGGCCCGGCGTGGGCGCAAAGGCTGGCGATGTGATCGTCGCGCTCGACAATCAGCCGGTGAAAAATCTGGCGGATATCACCGTAAACCTGCGCAACGCGGCGGGCCGACAGGTATTGCTGGAATTGCGCAGCGGCAGTGAGCCGCCGCGCAAAGTGATCGTCACGCCCGCGCCGGGCGCGCGCGAAGCCGAATTCAAGCGCCACGATTGGGTGTGGCAGCGGCGCGAGCGTGTCGAAGCGGCATCCAGGGGCCGCTTCGGTTACCTGCATTTGCGTGCGATGACCGCCACCGATATTGCCGATTTTGCACGCGATTTTTATACCGTCTACGACCGCGAAGGCTTGATCATCGACGTGCGTCAGAACAACGGCGGCAATATCGATTCCATCGTGATCGAAAAATTGATGCGGCGCGCGTGGAGCTATCAGCAGGATCGCAGCGAACGACGCATCTGGAACATGCAGGCGGCGTTTCGCGGCCACATCGTCGTGCTGATGGACGCGGGCACCTATTCCGACGGCGAAACGTTTTCCGAGGGCATGCGCCGGTTGGGATTGGCGACCCTGGTCGGCAAACGCACGGCGGGCGCGGGCATATGGCTTACCGATTCCAACCGGTTGGTGGATGGTGGCCAGGCGCGTGCTGCTGAACGCGGGCAAGTCAGTCTGGACGGCGCGTGGCTGATCGAAGGCAAGGGCGTCGAACCGGATGTCGAGGTCGATAATCTGCCGCATGCCACCTTCAAGGGCGACGACGCGCAACTGGCGGCGGCGATACGCGTGCTCGAAGAAAAGCTTGCAGCGAAACCGGTGGTGGAGCCACCGGCGCTGGGTTACCCGAGAATAAATCGTAAATAAATCAAATACTTACAAAACATTCAATTTATTGGCAAACCCGCCCCATCAAACCCCGCAAAAAAGCCTCGCTCTGCGCGATTTGTTCCAACGACACATATTCATTGGGCTTGTGCGCTTGTTCGATAGACCCCGGCCCGCAGATTACCGTGGGGATGCCAGCGGCCTGAAACTGCGAACCCTCGGTGCCGTATGACACCTTGCCGGTGTCGCTGTGGCCCGACAGCCCCTGCGCCAGCGCCACGATGTCGGTCTCGGGGCTGTTGTCCATCGCCGGTATCTGCGACATCAGTTGTATATCAAACCCGGCGTCCTTAAACACGGCTTTCATTTCCGGCTCCAGCGTCTGCGCGACGTAGGATTTGAATTCCGCAATCAGCTTCTCGGGATCGTCGCCCGGCAGGTGGCGAAACTCAAAATCGAAGCTGCATTCATGCGGCACGATGTTCAGCGCCGTGCCACCATGCAGCACACCTGTGTGTACCGTGGTGTGCGCCACGTCGAAACCACGATCGTACGGCCCGCTGTCACGATGCCGCCGTGCCATGCGCTTTAGATAGGCCACGGCTTCGGCGGCGGCTTCGACCGCGTTGACGCCGTCCGGCGCATAGGCCGAATGCGACGCCAGGCCACGCACCGTGGCGCGATAACTTTTTTTGCCCTTGTGCGCGATCACCGGCTGCATCAGCGTCGGTTCACCGACGATGCACGATTGCGGCTGGATGCCCGCTGCCGTGAGGTCGGTAATCATGCGGCCCACACCGATGCAGCCGACTTCCTCGTCGTAGCTAAAGGCGAGATGCAGCGGTGACTTCAGCCCGCGTTGCACGAATTCCGGTAGCAGCGTCAGCACCACGGCGATAAAACTTTTCATGTCGGCGGTGCCGCGACCGTAAAGTTTGCCGTCCAGCTCACGTAGGGTGAACGGATCGGCGTCCCACGCCTGGCCTTGCACCGGCACCACATCGGTGTGGCCGGAGAGTACGATGCCGCCGTTGTTGCGCGGCCCCAGCGTGGCAAACAGATTGGCCTTGCGCTTGCCGTCGTCGAAGGTCAAGCGCACGTCAGCACCCAGTGGTTTCAGATACTCGCGCACGAAATCGATCAGATCGAGATTCGATTCACGGCTGACGGTGGGGAATCCGACCAGCGTGCGGATCATCGCCACGCTGCTGGCGGTTTGCGGATGGGCGCTCATGCGGCAACTCCAGACTGTAAAGAGGCAGGATAGAAGCGCCGCCGCGCCCTGTCAATCCACTAAATTTCCGGTATGCTGCGCGCACTTGCCGAGGAGAAAATTCATGAAAATAAAATCTGCTGTCGTTTGGATGACTCTTACGATTGCCGCGTGGTCACTGGCGTTTTTACCCGCGCGCGCCGCCGACTTAAGCGTGGCGCTCAGTGCGGATGTGACGTCGATGGATCCGCACTACCATAATCTCGGGCCCAATAACAATGTCGCCGAGCATGTGTTTGAAACGCTGGTGACCAAGGACACGCGCTCGCGCCTGAAGCCCTCACTCGCTGAATCGTGGCGCGCGGTGGATGATCTCACCTGGGAATTCAAGCTGCGCAAAGGCGTGAAGTTTCACGACGGCAGCGACTTCACCGCGCAGGACGTGGTGTTCTCGCTGGATCGCGTGCCCAATGTGCCGAACAGCCCGTCGTCGTTTGCCGCGTACAGCAAGCAGATCATCGAAAAAATCATCGTCGATCCGCTGACCCTGCGCTTTAAGACTGCCACGCCGTATCCGCTCATGCCCAACGACATGAGTACCATTTTCATCCTCTCCGCGCGCGTGGCGAAGGGTGCCGCCACCGAGGATTTCAACAGCGGTAAAGCCACCATCGGCACCGGGCCGTTCCGCTTCGTGCGTTATGCGAAGGGTGATCGTATTGAGTTCACGCGCAACGAAACCTACTGGGGCGCGAAACCGGCGTGGGACAAGGTGACGCTGCGCGTGATCACCGCCGATCCCACGCGCGTTGCGGCGCTGCTTGCGGGCGACGTGCGCGCGATTGAAAACGTGCCAACCTCCGACATCGCGCGCATTGCCAAGAGCAACGATCTGACGCTGTATCGCACGGTATCGCACCGGCTGATGTACATCCACCTCGACGGCAATCGCGACCGCTCGCCGCATGTGTTCGACAAGGCCGGCAAGCCGCTGGAGAAAAACCCGTTGAAGGACATCCGCGTGCGCAAGGCGATTTCCAAGGCTATCAACCGCCAGGCGCTGGTGGAGCGCGTGATGGAAGGCGCTGCCGTCACCACCGGCCAGTTGATGCCCGAAGGCATGTTCGGTTACAGCAGCACGTTAAAGACCGAGCCGTATGATCTGGAGGGCGCGAAAAAACTGCTCGCCGAAGCAGGCTACCCAGACGGCTTTGCCATGACGCTGCACGCGCCGAACGACCGCTATGTCAATGACGAACAGATCGCACAGGCGCTGGCGCAATTGCTGGCGCGCGTCGGCATCGCCACCCGGGTGGAAGCCATGCCGTCCAGCGTGTATTTTTCGCGCGCCACCAAACTGGAATTCAGCTTCATGCTGCTTGGCTGGGCGGCGGATACCGCCGAGGTGTCGTCGCCGTTAAAGGCCCTGCTCGCCACCTTCGATACATCCAAGGGCATGGGCACCGCCAACCGCGGGCGGTATTCCAACGCCAAGATGGATGCCCTGCTGGCGCAGGCGCTGGCCATCGTCGATGACAGCAAGCGCGAGCGCGTGTTGCAGCAGGCCACCGAGATTGCCATCAGCGAGCTCGGCATTATTCCACTCTACCATCAGCATAATGTGTGGGCCACGCGTAAGGGCGTGACCTATGCCGCGCGTACCGATGAACGCACGTTGGCGCACGAGTTTAAATCCCAGTGATGCATCAGGCGTGTTTAGTGAAGCGTGAGGAGCGGAGCATGATGATGAGGCAGGTACTTTCTTGGTTGCTGGTGCTGTTTGGCGCGTTCGCTGGCGTACCCGCACAGGCCGCTGATCTGCGCATCGGATTGAGCGCCGACGTTACCACCATCGACCCGCATCATTTGCCGTCGCAACCCAATCTGGCGGTGGGCTACCACGTGTTCGATGCCTTGACCCATGTCGACGAAAAGGCGCGCATCATTCCCGGACTTGCGGTGTCGTGGCGCACGCTGGACCCGACCACCTGGGAGTTCAAGCTGCGTCCGGGCGTGAAGTTCCACGACGGCGCCGATTTGACGGCCGAAGACGTGGTGTTCTCGCTCGATCGCCCGCCCACGATCAAGGGCGGCGGTTTCGGTTCGTACGTGGCGATGATCCAATCCAAGACCATCGTCGATAAGCTCACCGTGCGCATCGTCACGCGCGCGCCCTATGGCGCGTTGGCCGAGGAACTGAACTCGGTGATGATCGTGTCGAAAAAACACGCCACCGGCGCTGCCAGCGAGGATTTTGATTCCGGCAAAGCCACCATCGGCACCGGCCCCTACAAATTCGTGCGCTTCGCGCGCGGCGACCGCGTTGAATACGTGCGCAACAACGATTACTGGGGTGGTCGTCCGGCGTGGGAAAAACTCACCCTGCGTATCATGCCCACCGATCCGGTGCGCACGGCAGCGTTGCTGGCGGGCGAACTCGATGTGATCGAGCATGTGCCGCCGGCAGACCGTGAGCGTCTGGCCAGGAACCCCAAGTTGCGCCTCGACCAGACCACCTCCTGGCGCACGCTGTTTTTGCATCTCGATCAATACCGCGCGGTCTCTCCTTACGTCACCGACAGCGCGGGCAAACCGCTCGACAAAAATCCGCTGATGGACCTGCGCGTGCGCCGTGCCATGTCGATGGCCATCAATCGCGAAGCACTGGCCGAGCGTGTGATGGAAAAGCTTGCCGTGCCGGCGTCGAATATCGTGGCGCCCCTCATTTTCGGCCACAACGCACAGATCCGCAACGAGCGCTATGACCCCGACGGCGCGAGGAAACTGCTGGCCGAGGCTGGCTACCCCAACGGTTTCAGCATCACGTTATCCGGCCCTAACAACCGCTACATCAACGACGAGCAGATACTGCAGGCCGTGGCACAAATGTTTACGCGCATCGGCATTCAGACCAAGGTCGAAGCGCTGCCGCTGGCGGTGTTCTTCCCCAAGGCGCGCAAGGATGACACCAGCGTGGCCCTACTGGGCTGGGGTTCGTTCTCCGGTGATCTCGCGTTGCGCTCACTGCTCGCGACACCCAGTCCGGAGCGCGGCTGGGGCGCATGGAACTGGGGCAAGTTCTCCAACGCCAAGGTCGATCAACTGCTGACCCAGGCGTTCGCCACCACCGACCCCAAGGCACGCGAAGCCGTGGTGCGCGATGCCATGGCGGCCGCCATGGCCAATGTGCCGGTGATCCCGCTGCACCACCAGATCGTCAGTTGGGCGATGCGCAGCGACATCACCTACACCCCGCGTACGGATGAGTTTTCGTTTGCGCATTTGTTTAAGCCGAAGTAGGGGTGTGCAAAAAAATTATTGAGCGTTACCGAGCCTTGTTACACGTGTGAAGCACGGTGCTTCCTTTCCTCTCATCCGGGCCCCCCGGAGGGCGAGGGGTGAAAAGCCCTTCTCCCACCGGGATCAGGGAACACTGAAAGCGGAGCAGAAGGGTTGGGATGAGGGAAGCGGGGTTAGTTGCACTGTGTTACAAAATTTCCTAAGAAACGCCTTCCCCTTCAGGGGGAAGGCGGGGATGGGGGTGAGGTGGACGCAGCCGCCCCACATCCCCACCCTAGCCCTCCCCTTGAAGGGGAGGGAATTTTCTTTGTAACACAGTGCAATCAGGTGTCACGCAGATATGTAATTCTCAATAATTCATGTTAAATAAGTCGTTTCCACCGACGACTATCCACGCGGGCGTAGGCGTATGTTGGCAGCTGTCGCTACGGTGATAGATACAGCGAATGACTTCGCCTTCGGATATTCAGGACGAATGGTGGCAGGTTAACAAGGAAAGACAATGAGTCACGACTACCCCTTCGAAGGCCTGCGCGTCGTAGACGCCAGCCAGGGCATCGCCGGCCCCAGTGCGGGCATGATGCTGGCGCGTTATGGTGCCAATGTGATCAAGGTCGAGCCGCGGGCGGGCGACTGGTCGCGCGGCATTACGGCGGGCAAGGATGGCATGACAGCCATGGCGCTGGCCACCAATGTCGGCAAGCGCAGCATCGCACTCGATCTCAAGCAACGCGAAGGCAGCGATTTGTTGCACCGGTTGGCGAAGCGTGCCGATGTGTTCATCGAAAATTTTCGCACTGGTGTGATGGCGCGGCTGGGCTTTGCCTATCCGCAGGTTTCGGCTTACAACCCTGGCGTGGTGTATTTGTCGGTGACGGGTTTCGGGCAGGTGGGGCCGATGCAGTCACAGCCCGCAACCGACGCGATTCTGCAGGCTTTTGCCGGCATGATGACCATCAACAAGGGGCGGCAGGACGGGCTGCCGCACCGGCTGGAATGCTGGCCGATTGATGTGTTCAGCGGGCAACTGGCGTTTCAGGCGGTGGCGATGGCGCTGTATGCGCGGCGTGATTCCGGGCGCGGGCGTTACATCGACGCGAGTTTGTTGCAGGGCGCGGCGGCGTTGCAGACGGTACGCCTGATCGAGCATGTGATGAGCGGTGGCGCGGCAGCCCCCGGCGGCTCGTTTCCGATTGCCACCTTTCGCACGTCGGACGGTTTGGTCAATGTGAGCGTGCTGAAAGATCATCTGTGGTCGCCGTTTTGCCGCATGATCGGGCAGCCCGCATGGGCGGACGAGCCATCGATGGCGACCGGCGCAGGCCGTCGTGTGCGTGGTGAAGAAATCCTGCGCGTGGCCGGCGAGGCGTTTGCCATGCAGCCGTCGGAATTCTGGTGTGCGCAAATGCGTGAAGCGGGCATCCTGAATGAGCGCGTGAACACCTACACGGATTTGTTCGCGCACCCCCAAACCGAGGCCACGCAAATGTTCACCTGGTCGGAGCAGTCCGTCGCCGGGCGCGTGCCGCATCCGAATATTCCGGGGCCGCAACCGCTGGTCAGCGATGCACCGTTATCGAAGGTGCCGCGCATCGGCGAGCACACGCGTGAGGTTTTGACGGAATTAGGATTTGCGGGTGCGGACGTAGAACGAATGTTCAGTCAGGCCGTGGTGTTTGAGCCTGCGAGCAGTGGCTAACCTGCCAGATCTGCGGCGTTAAATTTCAGACGCTACGTGTCAAGGTACGCATGGGGTTCCAGCTTTCGCTGGAACGACGATCGTGGGGCCACCGTGCGACTCACAAGCGAATATTCGCCGCCTTAATCAGCCGCGCCCAACGGTTGACGTCGTTTTCGGTGTAGCGTTTGAGTTCTGCTGGCGTCATCACGGTGGGTTCGAGCCCCTGTTCGCTGAAGCGTTTTACGAGGTCGGCGTCTCTCAGCACTTTTGCGGTCTCGGCATTCAAGCGGCTGATGATGGCCGCCGGCGTGCCGGTGGGTGCAAAGATCGCGTACCACGTCGCCAGTTCGAAACCGGGCAAGGTATCGGCTATCGTTGGAATGTCCGGCAGCGCCGGTGAGCGCCGTGTGCCGCCGATGCCGAGCATTTTCAGCCGCCCGGCTTGCACGTGCGCGAGCACGGTGGGAATGCTGCTCCACGCCAACTGCACGCGGCCGGCGATCAAATCCGTCATCGCGGGCGCGGTGCCCTTGTACGGCACGTGCACCATATCCACGCCGGCCAGCGATTTGAATAACTCGCCGCCCAGATGCGGCGAGGTGCCGGTGCCCACCGACGAGAAATTCAACTGCCCCGGTTTGGCCTTGGCCACGGCGATCAATTCCTTGACCGAATTCGCGCCCACGCCGGGATGCACCACCAGCACCTGCGGGCTTATGACCAGCATCGCCACCGGCGCAAAATCCTTTTGCGGATCGTAGGGCACCTTGGGCAGAATCAAGGGCACGAGAAACGTGCCGCCGCCGGTGCCGAACAGCAGGTTGTAGCCGTCGGGCGCGGCGCGCGCGATCAATTCGCTGCCGATTATCGTGCCGGCACCGGGGCGATTGTCCACCACCATTTGCTGACCCAGCAATTCGGTCAGCCGGGCCGATATCGCGCGACCGACAAAATCCGTCGGCCCGCCGGGCGGGTAGGGCACCACCAGGCGCATCGGTTTGGTGGGGTAGGCTTGGGCGGCGGCCCACTGCGCCAGACCCAATAGCATCATTGCCGCAAAATGCCGCATCGGAACTCTCCTGATTATTTTTGTGCGCGAATCCTAACTGGATTGCCACTGCTTTGCCACCGTAATAAAGCGCGATTCGCCTTGCGCGGCCTGCGGCGTTATGGAATGCTAGGGCAAACCCCGTGCAGCCATGACTATCTTCATCCTCCGCCGTTTAGCCCAAAGCCTGCTCGCGCTGTTTGTGATGTCTGCGCTGGTGTTCGTGGGCGTGTTTGCCATCGGAAACCCGGTGGATATATTGATCAATCCGCAGGCCGATCAGGCAGAGATCGCGCGCGTTACCGCTGCGCTCGGCCTCGATAAACCGGTGTGGGAGCAGTATGTTCATTTTTTAAAGGCGGCGGTCACCGGCGATCTGGGTAAATCGTTTGCCTCCAGCGTGCCTGCAGTGCAACTGATACTGCAGCGCATGCCGGCGACGGTGGAACTGGCGCTGGTGGCGATGATCATCGCCATCGTGCTCGGGTTACCGTTGGGGCTGTGGGCGGGGTTGACGCCCGATTCATTTGCCGCGAAATCCATCATGGCCGGATCGATACTCGGTTTTTCGTTGCCAACGTTCTGGGTGGGGCTGATGTTGATCATGGTGTTTTCGGTGTGGCTGGGCTGGCTGCCATCCACCGGGCGCGGGGCGACGGTCGAGGTGCTGGGCTTGCAACTGAGTTTTTTGACCTGGGATGGGTTGAAGCATCTGATCATGCCTGCCACCAACCTGGCGATATTCAAGCTGTCGCTATTGATCCGGCTCACGCGCGCGGGCACGCGCGAGGCGATGGTGCAGGATTACGTGCGTTTCGCGCGCGCCAAGGGCGTGCCGGAAAACCGCGTGGTGTCGGTGCACGTGTTGAAGAATATTCTGATCCCCATTGTCACCGTGGTGGGGCTGGAGTTCGGCTCGTTGATTGCGTTTGCCATCATCACCGAAACCGTGTTCGCCTGGCCGGGCATGGGTAAACTGTTGATCGATTCGATCAATGTTCTCGACCGGCCGGTGATCGTGGCGTATCTGATGATTATTGTGTTTCTGTTTATTCTGATCAACCTGATCGTGGATATTCTGTACACCGCGCTCGATCCCCGCGTGCGGGTTTCGGGGGCGCGCGCATGAGCGCGGTGCTTGCCGTGCCGTCGCCACTGCGCCAGTTTGCTGCGGGCTACGCGCGCAGCCACATTGCTGTAGCCGCGTTGTTTGTTTTACTGCTGGTACTTGGCATTGCGATTTGTGCGCCGTTGATCTCGCCGCAAAACCCGTACGATCTGGCGCAGCTCGACATCATGGACAGCAAGCTCGCGCCCGGTGCCAAAAGCGTCACCGGCGGAACCTTTCTGCTCGGCACCGATGATCAGGGCCGTGACATGCTGTCGGCGATTTTTTACGGCCTGCGCATCAGTCTTGGCGTTGGTGTGTTTGCCACCGTGGCAGCGCTCGCCATCGGCATCATCGTAGGCCTGATCTCGGCGTATGCCGGCGGGTGGGTGGACGCCGTGATCATGCGCGTGGTCGATCTGCAACTGTCGTTTCCGGCGATTTTGATTGCGCTGATTCTGCTGGCGATACTCGGTCAGGGCGTGGATAAAATCATCGTCGCGCTGATTACCGTGCAGTGGGCCTATTACGCACGCACCGTGCGCGGTGCTGCGCTGGTTGAAAAGCGCAAGGAATACGTCGATGCCGCCGTGTGCCTGGGCTACAGCCCCGTGCGCATTGTGCTGCGCCACATCATGCCCAATGTGTTGCCGCCGCTGATCGTGGTCGCCACCGTGCAGGTTGCGCACGCGATCTCACTCGAAGCGACGCTGTCGTTTCTGGGCCTGGGCATGCCGATCACTTCGCCGTCGCTGGGGCTGTTGATTTCCAACGGCTTCACGCATTTGCTGTCGGGCAAATACTGGATCAGCTTTTTTCCGGGGATCGCGCTCTTGCTGACCATCGTCGCGATCAACCTGGTGGGCGATCAGTTGCGCGATGTGCTGAATCCGCGCCTGAAGTAAAAAATCAATTAAAACAAATGCTTACGATCACGCTGTGTGTGCGGTGCGTGAAAGTGGGTTCGCGTCCGGCGGCATGCAGACGCCGTGGCCGGGCGCGAACCCGGGTACAAAATAGGCGCGTTACTCTTCCGGCGGCAGATAACCGCTCGGCACCACACACGCACCGCTACCCGCAGCGGTAACAGCGCCCTTCTGATTGGTGCCGGTGACTTCAACGCTGACGCGCACGCCGTCGGCTTCCTTTTCGGTGCCGGTGATTTTGCCGGTGAAGGTGACCGAATCCCCCGGACGCACCGGGCGCAGAAAGCGCAAATCGACCATGCCGCGGGCGTTGTAAACATCCGCACCAAAAAAGCGGCGCAGCATTTCAATCGAGAACGTCAGCGACATGCGACCCGAGGCCACGGTGCTGCCGGTGCCGAGCGTGCTTTTCGCGGTTTCCAGATCGGTGAATTGGCTGGGGCCGGTGGCGCCGCCGCTTTTTTCGAAGGCGTTGATCGCGTCCTGCGTCATGTGCTTGGTGAGCGGCGGCAGTTCGTCGCCGATCTTGTAGTTGCGCGTTATTGCCATTTCTTGCCTACCTCCGAAGGTTGCTTCAATTCATGGGTGATCACGCGATCGAGCAGCCGCCCGTCTTCGTCCACCGACACGGCTTCGGTGACGATATAGTTCTTGCCGCGTCGCGCGTATTTGTCGGCGATCCACGCCTGCACGGTGATTTTTTTGCCGGGTATCGGTGAGTTGTAGCAGTGGAAGGCGCAGCGCGCATTCACCGAGCCGTCGTCGTGATACACCAAGTGATAAGGGCGCACATCCACTTTTTGCGAAATGGTGGGATAGGCCGCTTCCGGATCCATCACGCCCTTGCGAAATTCGTCGACCATTGCCTGCGTCAACACATACGACAGCGTCGGCAGCCGCTCGCCGATCACCAGCGCGTTCCAATCCAACAACCTGGTTTTGTGTTCTCCGTGTGCTTGTGCCATGCTGATCCTTTCTGTAATCGTCCCCGCCGGGTGTCGGGTGGAAGGCGTTATAGTAAACTATTCGACGGCTCCCGTTGAACGGGTAACGCCGCTTTTCTCACATGATGGCTGATGTACGCTCGGCCCAACTAGGAAATGTTATGAATGCCGCAATCTGGGCCATTTTCGCTTTATTGATTACCGTGATCTGTGGCGGCACGGCACAGGCGCAAGACAAAGCCGCCAGCTACCCAACGCGGCCTATCCGCCTGATCGTCACCGTAGCGCCGGGCGCGGGCGCCGATGCCATTGCGCGCGCCGCCGCGCAGATATTGAACGATCGTTTAGGCCAGACTGCAGTGGTGGATAACCGGCCCGGCGGCTCGGGCGTCATCGGCTCCGAGCTGGTGGCGCGATCCGCGCCGGACGGCCACACGCTACTCAGCTACGCGGATGGCCTGATGCTGCTGACCGCAACCAAGCGCGTGCCGTTCGATGTGCGCACCACGTTTGATCCGGTGGTGAACATGACGGCGCAGCCGTACATCCTCATCGTGGGTTTGAATCTGCCTGCTAAAAACATCAAGGAACTGGTGGCCTACTCAGCCACGCAACGGTTGACGTATGGCAGTTCCGGTGTGGGCGGCACGGTGCATCTGGGCATGGAACAACTGGCGATGCTCACTGGAGGCAAATTTTTGCACGTGCCGTACAAAGGCACAGCGCCCTCCATCGTCGGCGTGATGGGCGGCGAAATACACATGGTGGCGGGCAGCGCCATTGCCGCCACCAGCGCGATTAGAACCGGCAAGGTGCGTGGTCTGGCTGCGATGGGCCTTACGCGCGTACCAGCGTTGCCGGATTTACCAACCATTGCCGAACAAGGCTGGCCTGGCTACAAGCTCACCAACCGCTATGGCCTGTTCGCGCCGGCGGGCACGCCGCGCACGATACTCGCGACACTGAACCGCGTGGTCAGTGACGGCATGCATTCGCCACAGATGGCGCAGCGGCTGGCGGCGGAAGGCGCTCAGCCCGGTGAACGCAGAACCCCGGCTGAATTAAAGGCGGACTTCGCGCGTGATTACGCGGAGACCGAGCAGTTGGTCAAGCGGCTCAATGTTAATGTTAACTAATTGATTTTATTGAGTTATTTACCACATCTGCTTGAGCAGCTCCGTCAACTCGGATTGGTGCTTAATCTTGCGCGCGTTCTGGTGCAAATAAAAATCGCCCATCGCGTCTTCTGCGATGCGTTCGATGCCATTTTGCGGAATGTTGGCGTCGCGCAGGCGCACCGGCATACCGAGCTTGGTATAAAAATCGTCGATGAAATCCGGTGCGCGTGCGGCGGCTTCTTTTTCCGGCAAGTTGTTGGCGACACCCAGTTCTTTCGCCAGCCGTGCCAATCCAACGGACGTTTGCTCCAGATTAAAGCGCATCACCCATGACGTGGTGAGCGTGCTGGCATCGCCGTGGCTGATGTGCGTATAGAGCGTGTCGAGCACATGGCCCATTGACGAAATCAGCCCGAAGGCGCGCCCTCGCATGGCGTCGAGCGCGCGGTTGCTTAAGAACGAGGCCGCCACCAGATTCATGCGCGCCGTGGTGTTGGTCGGGTCGCTGCGCATCAGCGGCAACGCCTCGACCGACAGGCGCATGGCGTGCAGCAGGTCCGACAACGACAGCGGGTTGATACGCGGCGTGGCGACACCCGCCATGATGCC
Source organism: Bordetella parapertussis (assembly GCA_945865805.1). Classification (GTDB taxonomy): domain Bacteria; phylum Pseudomonadota; class Gammaproteobacteria; order Burkholderiales; family SG8-41; genus UBA5216. The sequence continues at coordinate 9,691 of CAMBGJ010000030.1, read as the reverse complement.
GCTTAACGCGGAGGCCGAGGTACTCATGAACAAATCCGCTGGCGCGGTGAGCAGTGCGTCGTCGTCCCAGATCATCGCGAACGGGCGTGTTTTCGGATCGAACAGCTCCAGGCGGTGATCGCGCTCGACATCCTTTACGGCAGTGCCCGCGCGCGTCATCGCGGTGCTGGGCGTGGTGAGCACCAGAATGTTGGGAATCTTCGGCGCCATCAGCTTGGGGCTGACCGGGGGTTGGCCGGGCGGATATTGCGTGCAGATGTCGTGAATGTCGCCCTTTTCGGCGAGCAGAATAATGATGGCGCGCGCCGTTACCATCGCGCTGCCGCCGCCGATGGCGACGATTAAATCAGCGCCCGCCTCGCGCGCGGCCGCAGCGCCCGCACGTATCGACGGCAAAGGCGACGATATCTCCACGCCATCAAACACGCCGGCAAATTTGTCGCCGAGATTGGCCTGCACCCTGGCCACCAGATCGGTTTTCTGGGCCACTGATTTGCCGCACACGATGAACGCGCGCTTGGCACGCGTGCGATCCACCTCGCCGCGCAATTCGTTGATCGCGCCCTTGCCGGCGTGCAGGCTCAAGGGGAACGAGCGGTGTCTGAAAGGGGCGGCGGTATCCATGCGGGTCTCCTGGCGGGGGTGTGAATGCAGTGCGTGCATGATACTTGCGGTAGCGGCGGGAAGAAAGCGCGGCGTGTACTGCTCGCACGGTGGACAAACTGGCAGAACCTGTGAACAATGAATTCGCCATTTGTCAGTCTTTTCAAAGTCGCAACCGACATGCCCCACGCCACCACCGCGCACGCGCGGATCACCGCCGCATGACTCACCCCGCACCAGGGCGGTGGCGCGGCCTGCTGGCCATAGGGCTGGGTGCGGGCATCGCGCCGATGGATTTCGCGGTCAACGTGGCGTTTCCCGCGATCACGGCAGCGTTCGCGCTGGACATCGCGTCGATGAGCTGGCTGGTGGTTTCTTATGTGCTCACGTACGCCAGCCTGATGCTGGCCTTCGGCAAACTCGGTGATATCGTCGGCCACCGCCGCGTGATTTGCGCGGGCCTGGTAACGGGCGCGCTGGCGTTCGTCGCCTGCGGATTGGCGACGAGCTATGCGTGGCTGCTGGCAGGGCGGGTGTTGCAGGGCATCTCCACCGCGCTGCTGTTGAGTTGCGCACCCGCGATGGTGGTGGCGCTGTGCGGCGAAACGCGGCGAACCTGGGCGTTGAGCCGTTACTCGATGATGATTGCACTGGCGGGCATAGTCGGGCCGGTGCTCGGCGGGGTTGCCATGCAGTGGTTGGGCTGGGCGGGTGTGTTCTGGTTTCGCCTGCCGGTGACGCTGTTGGCGCTGTGGCTGTTGGCGCGAATGCCAGCGGTGGATGCCAGGCCCGCAACGCAGCGTTTCGACGTGGTGTCGGCGATGCTGCTGGCGGGCGGTCTGGCGCTGTTGTTGCTGAGTCCGGCCCTGTGGAACGGTGTGCATGCCGTGTTGCCCTTCGCGGCCGGGGCCGCAGGACTGGCGCTGCTCATGGTGTTTACCCGCCGCGAACGGCGTGACGCCGAACCGGTGCTGCCGCCGATTGTTTTGCGCGATTCCGCGCTGCTGGCCGCCAACATCGGCAGCGTCGTCGTCAACCTGGTGGGGTTTGCGATTCCCATGATCGTGCCGTACTACCTGGCGCGCATCGGCGGCTTCGATGCGGCGGAGATGGGGTTGCTGCTCGTCGCCTCTACAGTGGGGATGTTCGCGGGATCGATGGCCACGCCGCGCGTGGTGCAGACATTCGGCCAGCGTCGCGCCACGTTGGTGGGCGCCACGTTGGTGGCGCTGGGGCAGGGCGCCATCGCACTATGGACACTAACGCCGCTATTACCGCCCGTGATCGCCCTGATCGCTGCGCTACTGTTGCACGGCGTGGGTATCGGCTTGTTTCAAGTGAGCTACACCGATTTGATCGTGGCCACGTTGCCGCCGCAAAACCGTGGTGTTGCGGGCAGCCTGGCCATGCTGACGCGCACCATCGGCGTCGTCATCGCCTCCGTCGTCTTGAGTGGTGCCTTGCAGGCACTTGAAGCGCGCAATCTGGCAGCAGGGCAAGCAGCGGATGCGGCGTTTCATGCGGCCTTTGGTACGGTGTTTTTGTATACGGCGCTGCTGCTTACCGTAGTGCTGGTTTTGGGCTGCCTGCGTACTATGCGTAGCTCGTAAGGCGCGCAGCGAATTACGGGATTGCAATCGTGTACTTCCCCGTAATACGCTGCGCTCCTTACAGGTTAAGTTTGTCGTATCTATTTGTTTTTATTGAATATTTTTAAATTGTCGTCCTGGCGGCTGGCGCGCACGACCCAGGGCGGACGAGTGCCTGTGCAACGTTGCAACGTCACCGCACAAAGCGTACATTCCCCGCACAAAGCGTACATTCCCCGCACACCTGACGAGCGTGTTTTACCGCTCGTTAATCTTTTTTGGAGACCGCTGAAAATGAATCGTAACCTTAAATCGCACGCTATTTCACTGACACGCATGGACGGAGCCTCGCAATGAACAAACTCCCGCTAGAGGGCCTGCGCGTGGTCGAATTCGGCCAGATTATTTCCGGCCCGACTGCCGGGCTGATTTTTGGCGACATGGGCGCTGACGTGGTGAAGGTCGAGCCGATCGACGCCGGCTTGCCCAGCCGTCCCAACAACCTGCGCAACGGTTCGTTTTTTTATTTCAACCGCAACAAGCGCGGCCTCGCGGTGAACATCGCCACGCCCGAGGGGCTTGAGGTCGCCACGCGTCTGGCCAAACGTGCGGATATTCTGATTGAGAACATGGCGCCGGGTACCATGGATCGGCTGGGGCTGGGTTACGCCAAAATGCGCGAGCTGAATCCGGGCCTGGTGTATTGCAGCATTAAGGGTTATCTCACCGGCCCGAATCAATCGCGCACGCTGATGGACGAGCCGGGGCAAATGGCCTCGGGCCTTGCTTACATGACAGGTTTGCCCGGCCAGCCGCTGCGCGCGGGCGCGTCGGTGGTGGATATCGGTGCGGCAACCTACGCCGTCATCGGCGTGATGGCGGCGCTGCTGGAGCGCAAAACCACCGGCCAGGGGCAGCACATCACTGGCGGGCTGTTCGAGACTGCGCTGTTTTATGTCGGGCAACACATGTCGAACGCGCAACTTTCCGGCGAAGACCCGGTGCCGATGTCCACCGCACGCAACGCCAAGGGCGGGCGCACCGCGATTTATGATTTATTCAAGTGCAAGGGCGGCAAGCAGGTATTCATCGGCATCATGAGCGATCCGCAGTGGGTGCGCGCGTGCGCGGTGCTGGGTATGGAAGACCTGGCGAATGACCCCAAGCTTAAATTCAACGACGGCCGCGGCCAACAGCGCGAGATGCTGATGGCGCGCATCAGCGCAGCCATCGCCGACCGCGAAAGCAAAGAAGTGGTCGATGCGCTGGTCAAGGCCGGCGTGACGGTTGCGCCGGTGAACACACCGTTGAGCGTGATGGAAGACGAACATGTCATCGCCGAAGGTCGCATGTTGCCAGCCGAAATCGGCGGCAAGGCAGGCCGCCTGCCACCGTTGCCGTATGAAAGCAGCGCATACAAATTCGACTTGCGCCACCACGCACCCGCCGAGCCGGGCAAACACACCGGCGAGGTGCTGCTGGAGTTGGGCTATACGGCGGCCGAGGTGGAAGCGCTGGCGCGTAACGGGCTGGTGCGTGGGCCGGGGTTGCCGGGGAAGGATGGGGCGGGTAGCGAAGCTGGTTAGGTGAACGCAATGGCACAGGGTTTGCAAGCCTTCGCGCGTCCATTGATTCAGAGCTTGTCGAGCCGCTGGCGAAGTCCGTCAGCCTGAGTTTGCAATGCCTTGATCGATGGGCCGCTCATTTTCTTCAGTTGCATATAAACCATGCCAAGACGCGGATTGTTGGCGAGCGTTTCCTTGTTGCGCACAAAAAAGTCCCAATACAATGCGTTGTAGGGACAGGCCCGCTCACCTACGCGCAGCTTCTTGTCGTAGTGACACTGCTTGCAATAGTCGCTCATCCGGTTAATGTAGGCGGCACTCGACACATAGGGCTTGGTCGCCATCAGCCCGCCGTCGGCGAACTGGCTCATGCCCAGCGTGTTGGGCAGCTCGACCCATTCGAACGCATCGATGTAAATTCCCAGATACCATCGGTGCACCAGGGCCGGATCCAGCCCGGCTAACAGGGCGAAATTGCCAATGATCATCAGCCGCTGAATATGGTGGGCGTGGGCCTGTTCCAGCGATTGACCGACGGCATGCGCGAGGCAACGCATTTTGGTTTGTCCGGTCCAGAACCACACCGGTAGCGCCCGCTTATGTCCGAATACGTTGTGGTCTGCGTAACCCGGCATATGCGCCCAGTAGACACCGCGCACATATTCGCGCCATCCGAGAATCTGCCGGATAAAGCCCTCTGCGGCCGCCAGCGGTACATGGCCCGCCTGATAGGCGTGCTCAGCGCTTGCCACGATTTCGCGCGGATGCAGCATCTTGGTGTTCAATGCAAATGACAGCAAGGAATGAAACAACCGCGACGCGCGTGAATTCATGGCATCCTGAAAGTCGCCAAAGTGCGGCAGCGCCCCTTTGATGAACTGATTCAGTTGCTGCAGTGCTTCGCTGCGATTGAGCGGCCACGCCAGTTGCCCGGCATTAGGCTGGTCGAAACTCTGGATGCCGACAGCAACGATGGTTTGCCAAAGCGCTGAATGATCGTGATGCGCGCGCGTGTCGGCCGGCTCCAGTGGCAAGCCGGGCCACGGTTTGCGGTTGTCGCGATCGTAACTCCACTGGCCACCGATGGGCTTGTTTGACGGATCCATCAGAACGCGATGTTGCGTGCGCATATGCCGGTAGAAATGATCCATCACCCAGCTTCGGCGCTTGGCGAAAAGCTGCGCTGCTTCATTCCGCGCAGTATAAAAGTGTTCGCTGTCGGTCATCCCGCAGGGAATGGCCGCCCGGCGCGCGTAGTCTGCCAGTTGCGCATCGAGCCGCCATTCGTCTGGCGCCTGGTATTCAAACCAGCGGGCGCGGTAATGCGCAATTAATGCATCCAGGTTGGCCGGCAACGTTGCTTGGGTGTGCGGATCGTCAATCTTGAGATAGTGCACGCGATGTCCGGCCTTTTGCAATTGGGCTGCAAGGTCGCGCATGGCGGCGAAAATAGCGATGATTTTCTGTGCGTGGTGCAGCACGTAATCGGTTTCCTGGCGCAGCTCCATCAGCACATAAACCACGTCGCTGCGCGTTTCCCGGAACCAACCGTGCTGCGGGTTGAGCTGATCGCCCAAAATCAAGCGTAGCGTTATGGCCATAGTGTCTGTAGCCGCAGCCCGATCGGTCGGCGGCAACGCTCTACCAGGCAATGGGCTGTCCGTGCTGATCAAAGAATCCGCCTGACGCGTTCGGGAGCAGTGCGTCTAGCACTGTCAGTATGCGCAGCGCCGCGGTTTCCGGCGATTGAATGTCCAGCCCAGACTTTGCAAAGCGCCGTGACAGTCGCGTAGCGACCGTTCCCGGATGGATGGCCACGCAAAGCGCGTCGGGCCGGGAGCGCCCCAGCTCTATCGCCGCGGTGCGCACGATCTGATTCAGCGCTGCCTTCGACGCGCGGTAGCTATACCACCCGCCAAGACGGTTGTCGCCGATGCTGCCTACCCGCGCCGACAAGGTGGCGAAAACGCTTCTGCCCGTGCGCGGCAATAGCGGCAGAAGATGCTTCATCAGCAGCGCGGGTCCGATGGCGTTAATGGCAAACGCCCGTGCCATTTCAGCGGCATCCAATTGCCGAAAGGTTTTCTCGGCGACGCATCCTTCACTTTCAAGAATGCCAGTTGCGTTGATCACCATCCGTAGGCCCCTTCCATCGCGCGCGATCTCTGCTGCTACTGCTTCGATCGTTGAAGGCAGCGTGAGGTCGAGTGAAACCGCGCTGGAACGCGAGCAGCCCAACACGCTTGAGAAAGTACTCAAGCTCGACAACTGCTTGAACAGGGCTTCGCCGATCCCGCCACTGGCGCCGATCACTAACGCTATGCCGCGCGCAGGAAGTGGCGCAATTTGACTGACCGAGGTGCCACTCAGGCTTTCTTCGCCCAAGCCGCACACCAGCCCTTGGCGTTTACGAGCTTACCGCCAACCGGGGGACATGCAGCCCAGTCATCGGTAGTTTTGCCCTGATAGAGCTGACAGTTGGCGCAGTTGCGGCCAGTGGCGTAGGCCGTAAATTTTTTCGCGTCGACCTTGGCTGCATCGTGCTTGTATCCCAACGAGACCGCCATCGATTCGGATTCCTCCAGCTTTGCGGCTTGTGCCGATGCCCTTTGGGCAATGGTTACCGCAAGCGTGACGGCTGGCAGTGTGGCGAGGAAAGTGCGGCGGGTGGTCATGGTATCTCCTGTTGGTAGTGCTGGGGTTGTATCGTTTTAATGGTTACGGTTTGCGCCAAACGCGCCGCACAAGTAGAAAGCCGTCGTACGCAAAATCAAGCGCTGCCAAAGCGTATCGGTTCGAGTACCAACGGGCCATCCATGCGAACGTCGGCAAATGCCGCCAGATTTCGACGAACGCCGCCGCGCCCGACAGCAGCGCGCCATTGGCGCCTTGTACGTGGAGGCGCTGCAGCGCATGGGCGCGGTCGAGGCCGACGCTCAATTGCGTCGCGTCGCAGCGCGAGGCGTCCACCCAGTGAATGGCGTCTGCGCCACGCAGCCGCCGGTAGGTCGAGATTTCGCGAATGCAAACCGGGCACATGCCGTCGAAGTAGACGGTACAAGATGACTGATTCGGGGATACGTTGATGCGTGCCCTGTCGGGCGATGTGATGAAGGGCATAGAACACTTTTTCAGAAGCGGACCTTGCGCGATAGCAATCCGCCTTGCCTATACATTGAGCTGTTCAGGCGCAAAAAGTTTCTGGTTCACTTTCAGTTCGATGGGTATCGCGGGAACATTGCATGTCCCGAGCGCCAAAATTTTCAGCTACCTCGATTGACTACGGCGGCCGTTGCGATCAGTTCGTTGAGCAATGCCATTGAGGCGTGACCTGAGCAATCGAACGGATCCAGCGTCGCTGTTGTGGCGTATTTGAGCAACAGCGAAGGATTGACTTTGGCGATGTTGACCTGCCCCATGGTCCAGCCGCCAAAGCGCCGCTCGGCAATTTCCTCGTAACTTAATATGCGCGCGCCACCGTTTCGCGGGTCACGCACGATGGTGTTAAACAATTCGCACACCTCATCGCGGTCGCCTTCAAGCACTTGCAAAAAAATCTCTTCACTGAAGCACAACATGCCGGTAATTCCGTGTGGCGCATTATTCTTGCGAGACTGCGCAAGGATGGAATCCATTACTGCAGCGGTAAGCGGGGCTGCAGCGCGGCTGGCGTATAACAGACGGACGAGCATTTTCGGCCTTAATTCTTCAGGTTGATGAGTGACAGGAATTCTCGGCGCAACGTCGAGTTCTTGAGAAAAGAGCCGCGCATCACACTGTTGACCATCTTGGTTTCGGTATCCTTGACGCCACGCCAGTGCATGCAAAAGTGATCCGCCTCCATGATCACGGCCAGCCCGTCAGGGCTGACTTTGGTCATCAACAACTCGGCCATCTGTGTGATGGCTTCTTCCTGAATCTGCGGCCGGCTCATGATCCACTCCGCCAGCCGTGAGTACTTTGACAGGCCAATCAGGTTGGAATGTTCATTGGGCATTAGTCCGATCCACAGTCGTCCCATAATGGGGCAAAAATGATGGCTGCATGCGCTGCGCACGGTAATCGGGCCGACAATCATCAACTCGTTCAGAAGCTCGGCGTTGGGAAACTCCGTCACCGGCGGCGCCGTGACGTAGCGGCCGCGAAACACCTCGGTCAGATACATCTTAGCGACGCGGCGGGCCGTGTCGTGGGTGTTGTGATCCCTTTCCGTGTCAATCACCAGGCTGTCCAGAACCCCCTTCATCTTGCCTGCCACTTCGTCGAGCAACGCGTCGGATTCACCGGGGGCAATGAAAGACGAAATATTGTCGTTGGCGTGAAATCGCTGCCCAGCTTGCAGTATGCGCGCACGAATTCGTGCCGACACCGGGAGCGTTAGCTCTTCTCCGGTATTTTTTACTGACTCAATCATGGTCATGTGTTAGTCACTCATTGTAGTTGGCAAAATAGCCGCCAAAATAGCCGACAAGGGATGCGCGGTTTCGAATTCGACAGGCAATTTCATCTTGAGTTGCATCAATGCGGCGTTTGCGTGGGTCGGCTCGCTCACGTTATTCATGTTGCTGAGGCACCGGGTTGGGGCATGGCAATGCCCTCGGCTTCAAAAACGCGCGCCAAAGCGATCTCCATCATGGCGAGTGCGTTGCCGGTCACCTGCTTCAGATATTGGTGTAGCGCCGCATCGGCCGGGTTGCGGCTTTCACAGTCCGCGCTGTAGGTCTCAAAATTGCCCAGCCGCACCAGCAGATCGGAGATGTGATGCGGGCACTCACAATTTAACGCGACAGAAGTCATCGCTATTTCGGCCAGCGCCTTGTTGTCAAAACGCCTGGGCGGGGCGGCGGTGTTGTCGTGCGTCAACGCAAGCGTTCCATCCGCCTCAACGCCAGGGCGCATTGCGCCGCAGAGCGTATTCAAGTCGTCAACATTCAGGGGCGCGCGCACCAAATGACAGCCGAGCGCACGAAGATCCTGTTCAAGTTGCCTTGAGGCGAAGCCGTATTCCACCACGATGCGCTGCACCCCTAATTGCCGTGCGAGGGTTCGAATGGCCTGCGGCGTCTCGCGCTGCAGCGACGGCAACTCGATGAGCAGTGTATCGGCCCGCACCCCGCGCAGATCATCGGGCGCCCGAGCTGCATTCCGGCTTACTGCGATCACCTGCAGCCAAGGCAACGGGTGGCGTGTGACGCGCAGGGCAAGAGCTTCGCCTACAACCGCTACGCGCAACGGCTGCATTGCATCCTCCACGGGGACGCGCAGCGCCTTGAGCGGCACTTGCGAAGCCTGCTGCAGCAGGGACTGTAACTGCGCCAGATCGAGCGCCGCAATGGAGCCTATCGCGTATCCCGCGTCGACTAGGCGCTTGATCACCGTTAAGCGCGTCACCGCGTCGGGCGTGTATTGACGCTGCCCCCGTTGGGCTCTGGCGCGGCCCCACCACTTTGTAGCGCCGTTCCCATACGCGAAGCGTCTCCACGGGAATGCCGGTAAGTCGCGCTACCGCGCCGCTTCTGTAGGCCGGAGACGCTGGTTCTTATTGATCACGCTTTGCCACGACACGCTCCTGTAGAACAGTAATTGAAAAGATAATATCATGGACAAAAAAGAATAAAAGGCTTTTATCTTCATATTGAACTGTATTTGTATCGGTAATAACCTGAACAAATGATGAATAATCATTTCACAAGAGTTCATTAACAATGTATTCGACTTTGAGTTTCAAACCCAAAGCCAATTCGGGTTAATGGCCAGCACGGGTAATTCTGCGCTGTGAGTCGTATCCCCGTACCCCATTTATCCCTTTAAGGAAATGCTATGAAAAAGTTACTCTCTACCCTGGCACTGTCGGTTTCATTGGTGTCCGCAGCACAGGCTGTGGATATTGTTGATACCGCTGTCGCCGCAGGCAATTTCAATACGCTGGCAACG
>CAMBGJ010000029.1 GCA_945865805.1 Bordetella parapertussis | reverse complement strand
ATCCTCAAGGCATTCCAGAAACCGGCGCAATCTATCGCGGGGATGATGCGCGCACTCGAGTCGAAAACCCGTTTGGTCTTCGACTACCTGCGTATGACCAAAAACTCACTAACCGGGCCTCGTCCAACTTGAGAACAAATTCGCCGTGTAACCCGATGCCCGCTGCTTTCGCCAGCCTGCCCTGCCTGGTAACGTGCGCGTTGGATTTTTGCGTGATTCCCGCCGCCCGACCTGCCGCTGCGAGCGGGCCGCGCACGCAGCAGCGCTTGCGCCACCCACGCAGTTGGAATAGATTGCCCGTTACTGGTGCACGGTTTGACGTGTTTGATGCCTCGCTACATTTAAAAAAGCCCATTCCCCATGAGATTGTCCGTACTCGATCAATCCACCGCCTCCAAGGGCAAACAACAGGATGTTGCCATCCGCGAAACGCTGGCGCTCGCCCAACATTGCGACGCGCTGGGTTATCACCGCTACTGGGTGTCGGAGCATCACAACTCCGGCAACATCGTTGGCACCGCGCCCGAGGTGCTGATGGCGGCCATTGCCGCGACCACGCCGCGCATCCGCATCGGCAGCGCGGGGGTGATGCTGCCGCACTACTCGGCGTTCAAAGTGGCGGAGCAGTTTCGCGTGCTCGAAGCCATCGCGCCGGGCCGCATCGATCTGGGTGTGGGTCGCGCGCCGGGTTCCGATCAGCTCACCTCGCGCGCGTTGAATCCCTATCCGCAGGATGTGCACGATCAGTTTCCGCAACAGGTGCAGGAGTTGCATCAGTGGGTGAGTGGCTCACCGCTGCCGGACGATCATCCGTTTCGCCGCGTGATTGCGCATCCCACCGGGCCGACGTTTCCGCAGATGTGGATACTCGGCAGCTCCGATTATGGCGCGCAGCTTGCGGCGTATTTCGGCATGCCCTATGCCTTCGCGTATTTTTTCAGCTATGGCTACGATGTTGACAAGGCGCTGGAACTTTACCGCAAGCAATACCGACCCAGCGCGCTGTACCCCAAGCCGCAATGCACGATCTGCGTGTGGGCGCTGGCAGCGGACACCGAGGCCGAGGCGCTGTATCAATTCAAGTCGCGCGAACGGGCATTGATCGAACGCGAACACGGCATACGCCGTCCGTTGATGTCGCCGGAAGAAGCCGCGCAACACGAGTTGTCACCGCAGGAAAAAGCGTTCTCCGAAAACCTGCGCCGCAATGCCGTGGTGGGTTCGGTCGAGCAAGTGGTCGAGCGTTTGAACGCGCTGGCCAAGCGGCTTGATCTGGACGAACTGGTGGTGGTGACCTGGACATACGATCAAGCGCCGCGCATGCGTTCGTATGAATTGCTGGCCGAAGCCTATGGTTTGAAGAAGTAACCGAACGCGGGAGAGGCGATGTTAAAAATAGTCAATAAAAACAAATACGTACGTTTACTCTGCTTTATGCCGATGATCGTCGCTGGCACGGCAGCGTTGCTGCCCGAAGCGCGCGGTGCCGCGGCGGCCAATGAGCCGGCGCGCGACTACCCCAATCGCCCGATTCGCTACATCCTGCCCGGCGGCCCCGGTTCCAGCGCCGATGTATTCAGCCGCATTCTCTGCGCGAAGTTAAGCGACATTCTCGGTCAGCAAGTGGTGGTCGATAGCCGCCCCGGCGCGGGCGGCATGCTCGGCACCGACATCGCGGCGAAAGCCGCGCCCGACGGCTACACCATCGCGCGCGGCAATTTACCGGGCCTCGCCATCGCGCCCCATGTTTACAAAAAAATGCCCTATGACGCGCTGACGGATTTGCTGCCGGTAGCACTCACCGATGTCAGTCACAACCTGCTGGTTGTGCCGGTCAGCTTGCCGGTGCAAACCATGCAGGAGCTGATTACCTTACTCAAGTCGAAGCCGGATCACTACATCATGGCCTCGCCTGGTGTGGCCTCTGGCGGACATCTTGCGGGGCTGTTGTTCACCACCATGGCGGGCGTGCGCTCGCTGCATGTGCCGTATAAGGCCGCCAGCCCTTCGGTAGTGTCGGTGGTGTCCAATGAATCGCACTGGACATTCACCTCCATCGGCGCGCCGCTGCCGCATGTGCGCGCGGGGCGGCTGCGGGCGCTGGCGGTAGGCAGTGAAAAACGCGCGATCCCGTTTCCCGATGTGCCCACGGCAGCCGAAGCAGGGTTGCCGGGCTACTACGCCGCCGGTTGGGCTGGCGTGGTGGTACCCAAAGGCACGCCGTCGGCAATCATCGCCAAACTCAATGCAGCAACCGTCAAGGCGTTGAACGCGCCCGACCTGAGAGAGCAATTCCTGACTCAAGGTGCCGAGCCCATGTCCGGCACGCCCGAGGCATTCGCGCGCTTTATTCGTGCCGACTATGATCGCATCGCGAAATTGGCCAAAGTGGCCGGGTTGAAAGTGGATTGAACCGCATAGCACCACATAGCACCACATAGCGCCAATGGGGCATTACTTCAAAGCAATCACCAACCGAATAAGGGGAACTGCCATGCCGTTTTATGAAAAAGGAAATGTTCGCATCCACTATGAAGAGTCTGGCAGCGGCTTTCCGCTACTGATCATTCCCGGTGGCGGATTGAACTCGGTGATCCCGTGGGTCGCCACCGGCGCGCCGTTTGATGCCACTGCGGAATTCAAGAACGAATATCGCTGCATCACCGCCGATTTGCGCAACGCCTACGACGGCCAATCGACTGGCCCGGTCGAAGTGGATCGGCCTTGGGACAGCCACACCGACGACCAAATCGGCTTGATGGATCACCTGGGCATCAAGAAATTCATGGTGCTGGGCTATTGCATCGGCGGCCCGTTCATCTGGAATTTGTTGAAGCGTGCGCCGGATCGCGTGGTGGCGGCGGTGCTGGCGCAGCCCAGCGGCTTTCGCAAGGAAATGCCGGAACAATCCTACACCGGCAACATGAAAGGCTGGGGCCCTGAACTCGTCAAGCGTCGGCCGGAGATCACGATGGAGCAGATCGACCGCTTTCTCACCAGGATGTACCGCACCAACCCCGACTTTGTTTACACCGTGTCGCGCGATTTCGTGAAGTCGTGCCAGACGCCGGTGCTGGTGCTGCCGGACGACTCCTCGCCACATCCGTACGCCGTCGCCATGGAGTCGGTGATGCTTGCGCCAAAGTCGGAGGTGAGCCTGTTTCCGTGGAAAGAACCCAAGGACAGAATTCCGCTGGCAGTGCGCCAGACGCGCTCGTTCTTGCGCGCTCACCGGCCCGTGACGGCATAAATGGCGATCGGCATCCTCTCGCTGGTGCGCGTCAGCGCGGAACGGCTGGCGGCATTCAATGCCGCTGGGTATACCGTGCTGGAAATCGCGAAATACGCGAGCCGTTTGGAAGCCTTACAAGCCGCGGGTAAGGCGAGTGTTGGCATTCGAGCTGTGCTGACCAACGGTCGCGGCGGCATTTCCGCCGCCGAGATGGATCTGTTGCCGAAGCTCGAACTGGTGTGCGCCGCTGGCGCGGGTTATGAAAGCGTTGATCTGGCCCGAGCGAAAAGCCGTGGCATCGCCGTCGCCAACACGCCTGACATGAATGCGCCTGCGGTGGCCGACTCCGCCATCATGCTGCTGCTGGCGAGCGTGCGCCATCTGTGCGAGGCGGATCGCTTCGTGCGCGCGGGCGGCTGGCAGGATCAATGGCGCGTTGAAACGCCGACGGTTTGCGGCAAACGTCTGGGCATCTTCGGTCTCGGTAAAATCGGCAAACGCATTGCCCATCGTGCAGCGGGCGGCTTTGACATGCAGATCGGCTATCACAACCGGCACGCCGCTGCTGGCTCGCCGTATCGTTATTTCGACAGCCTGATCGAGCTGGCCAAGTGGGCGGATTTTCTCATTGCCTCCGCACCGGGCGGGCCGGGCACGCGGCACATGATCAACGCTGAAGTTCTCGCTGCACTCGGGCCGAAAGGGCATCTCATCAATGTCGGGCGCGGCACGGTGGTGGACACAGCGGCATTGATCGCCGCGCTGGAAGGCAAGCAGATCGCCGGCGCGGGGTTGGATGTGATTGAAGGCGAACCAGCGATACCGCCGAAGCTGCTGCAATTCGAAAACGTGGTGATCACGCCGCACTGCGGTGGCCGCGCGCCGGAGTCGCAAACAGCGGCAACTGCGGCGATCCTCGCGAACTTCAACGCGTTTTTTTCCGGCAAGCCGTTGTTAACGCCGGTGGCGCTGGGGGATTAGGCGGGCAGCCGCACGATCTTTGTCACTCCGCGCTGATTTTCCAGATCACACACCATGGCTATCGCGCGGTCAATATTCGCCGCCGCGTTTCATCGTGGAACGGTTTGCGGTGGCTGCGGCGATGAGCTTAGCCCGTCTATTCCGGCTTCACGCCCGCCGCGCTGAATACCTTGCGCCGCGTGGTAATGTCCGCGTGCACCATTTTGTCGAAGGTTTCCGCGCCGATCCACTGCGGCGTTTCGCCCTGCTTGAGAATGGCGCTGTTGATTTCCGGCAGTGCGATGATGCGGCCGATTTCATTCGACAACTGCTGCACGATGCGCCGGGGTGTGGCCGATGCAACGAAGATGCCGTACCAGCCACTGTAGGAAAACTCGGGTAGACCTGCCTCCCCCACGGTCGGCACGTTGGGCAGCACGTGCGAACGTGCCGCGCCGGATACCGCAAGCGCGGTGACGCGGCCGCTGTTGATAAACGACAGCGTCGAGGGGATGGGCGAAAACCCGAAGGGCAGGCGGCCAGCCGCGATGTCGTTCAGGTACTCCGGCGCACCTTTGTAAGGCACATGCGTCACGGTAATGCCCGCGACCAATCGAAACAGCTCGGTGACGTAATGCGCGCCGCTGCCGATGCCCGCCGAGCCGTACTGCAATTGGCCTGGCTTGCTCTTTGCCAGCGCAATGAGTTCCTTGACGGATTTCACGCCGATGGCGGGCGCGGCCACCAGCACGGTCGATCCAGTGGCCACCTGCGCCACGCCGGCGAAATCCTTCACCGAGTCGTAAGGCAGCTTCGCATACAGCGCCGCGCTCGCCGAAAAGCCGCTTGAAGTGATCATCAGCGTCTACCCGTCGGGCGTGGCGCGCGCGACGATTTCACCCGCCACCACACCGCCCGCTGCGGGGCGGTTTTCCACCACCACCGGCTGGCCCCAGCTTTCATGGAGCTTGGGCCCGAGGATGCGTGCGAGGATGTCGCTGGTGCTGCCCGCGCTGAAGGCGGCGACCAGGCGGATCGGGCGCGAAGGATAGGATTGGGCGAATGCCGGTAAGCTGCTCGTGGCAACCGCGGCCAGCAGACACAGGGTTAGCGTTGTTCGTTTGCAGGGAGTCATGGGTAACGGGTTGAAATGTTTTCGGCGATTTCGTTGATTCCGCTGCTCACTTCCCGAGCGCGGGCGGCGGGTCGAACTCGTATTGTGCCGCATGTCACCGCAAACGGGTGCAACGGAGTGGCGCCCTGGCGGGTGCGCAACGGCCGCACTTTGTCCGCATCCGTTTGTTGGCGCCGTATCGCCAGCGCGTTTTATGTTTGTAAGGCACAGCTCTGCGGTTTAAGACGGGGCGTCAGAAGCTGCCAGGGTTTATGATCGGACCACCCAAGCTCCCGTATCCGATGCGGGCGCAAGCGTAGGGTTTGAATCGGTCGGAATCGCGGCAAGCGTTGAAAAATTATGAATAAAATCAAATACTTACAATTATATTGCGGTATGACACTGCTCGCCGCAGGCACAAGTGCGAACCCAGTGCTGGCTGCCACTGCCGACGCGGCGCGCGATTATCCCAACCGCCCCATACGCTACATCCTCCCCAACGGCCCCGGCTCGAACGCCGATATCTTCAGCCGCCTGCTGGCGCAAAAGCTGAGTGATTATTTCGGCCAGCAGGTGGTGGTTGACAGCCGTCCCGGTGCGGGCGGCAAGCTGGGCATCGACATTGCCGCAAAGGCCGTGCCCGATGGTTACACCGTCGCGCGCGGCAACTTGCCGGGCCTCGCCATCGCGCCGCACGTCTACAAGAAAATGCCCTATGACGCGCTGGTGGATTTGGTGCCGGTATCGCTGACGGACAACGGGCACAACCTGCTGGCGGTGCATACCTCTGTTGCCGCCAACAACGTGCGCGAACTGATCGCGCTGATGAAGGCCAAGCCGGATGCGCTGGCCATGGCCTCGCCCGGCTTGGGCTCGGCCGGGCATCTGGCGGGCGTGCTGTTCACCACGCTCTCGGGCGTGCGCTCGCTGCATGTGCCGTACAAAAGCGCGGGCGCGTCCATCATCTCGGTGGTGGGCAACGAATCGCAATGGACCTTCGCCCCCATCGGCGCGCCGTTGCCGCACGTGCGCGCAGGCCGTCTGCGCGCGCTGGCGGTGGGCGGCGACAAGCGCGTGCCGCAACTGCCCGAAGTGCCCACTGCCGCCGAGGCCGGCGTGACCGGCTACTACTCGACAAGCTGGGCTGGGCTGGTGGTGCCCAAAGGCACGTCGCCGACGATCATCACCAAACTCAACACGGCGGTGGTGAAAGTGCTGGGCACGCCCGAAACCAAGGAGCAGTTCATCGCGCAAGGCGGTGAAGCGGTGTCTTCAACACCGCAGGAATTCGCGCGGTTTATTCGTGCGGACTATGAGCGGATTGCGAAGGTGGCCCGGGTAGCGGGGTTGACGGCGGATTGAGTGGGTGGGGTTTAGAAGTTGTTCGGCAAACGGATAACCGGTGCGTGTCAAAGTTTTATGCCTTATTCAAGAGGCGTACGAAAAATTACGCCGTCTTTGAGAGAACCGCCGCGCGGAAAACGTCGTTAAGTTGCCCAAGCACCGCCTCCTTGCCCAGCACTTCAGGCCGGCCTTGTCCCGAGAACGACGAGCCGTGACGTTCAAGCTCTTGCACAATGAACTGGTTAATCTCAGGAACCTGATCGCCCATACCCAGCTCGCCAGTGCTTCGCTTCAGATCGAGTAGCCGGTCGACACTGGGCCTCAGTGATTCGGGCAAAACACTGTCAAGCAAGCAAGCGAATTCGACGGGTGGAACACCCTTGCCCTGCTCTATGTAGCGAATCGCCAGCAACGGGCGGAGAACATAGAAATATTTCTTGAGCCGAACTTGCGGCGCGAACAAGTACTCTCTTGCGTTACCTCTGGCCATGTGACTGTAGTGGTAGCACAAGGCAACGGAATTCATTACCTTTGGAGCCAACACCCGCAACGAGTCAGCAAATGATCCTGCCTCGATGTATCTGACCGGGCTATTCAGCCATTCCATCAATGCACCGTTCGTGCGAGTAAGTAGATGCAACGCCTTCCTTATGTCCCAACCGCCACAATCTATTTCATCGGTAATTGGGTACTCGATGACATCCCGGCGGCGTTCAATATCAAAAGACAGATACCAGTCAGGATTGCGTACATACATAAAGCGAACATCATAGTCGGAGTCCGGAGATGCGAAGCCCCACGCACGACTTCCCGATTCACAGGCATAGAGAACGCGAACGTCGTGTTCGATTTCTGCTGCTCTGAGCCTTCGTAATATTTCCGCTCGAACAGAACCGCCAACTATTTCTTCACCTAGCATCGAAAGGTTCTTCCACTTCTGACAGTGCCGCGTAACGCAGCGATTAGCAAGTACGGCGCAATCCCATTGCGCCGAATGCCATTTCCAACCGATGCAACGGGTTGCACCCTACGGCGCAATCACCCGCACGATCTCCGTAACATCCCGCTGATGCTCCAGACCCCGCACCAGCTCAATCACGCGATCAATACTCTTGGTCGCAATTGGCTTGGCCGCAAACGACACGCAGTCACGAAACTTGGCTTCGATCACCTCCCAGCCCACGCGCTGTTTCGGGTCGCCGGGCACGCTGTCGGGTTTGCTGCTGAGCAGGCGCCCGTCTTTGGTTTTGATTTCGACAGTGACGATGCCGATGGAGCCGGATGATCCGCCGCGTTCCATCTTGGCGCCGGGGATGGCGCGGTAGCTGACTTTGTCGGCCATCGCCAGTGCCGCCGGGTCGCGCAGGCCTTCGTCGGTGTAGTCGCGTAGCGTCACGTTACCGCGCGCCATCATCACGCCGGTGGTGAACGGGATGCTGTATTTGCCGTCGATGCTGACCTGCGGGCGGCGCTTTTTGTCGAGCGGCTCGCATAGCAGTTGCGTGCCGCCGGTGCCGCCGACGATGGCGATGGATTCGACGTCTTCGGGTTTGAGCTTGTGCGTGTTGCGCAGAATCAGCGTGGCGGCGTTGGTGGGGCGGGTGTAGGCGCACGCCGGCCACACCTTAAAACCGTGGGTTTTCAGCAGCGGGAAGCGCGTGCCGAGTTCGCCGATCACGGCGTCCCAGTCCGGCGTGCCGGTGCGCACGTAGTTGTGGAACATGCCGTAGCGGCCTTCGAGAAATTCCTTGTCACCGATAATCCCGCGCCGTGCCATTTCCGCGCCGGCGGTGGCGGCCTGGCCCGAGAAGCCTGCCTGCATCGCGCGCATATGCGTGGCCGCGCCCACCGCCATTTGCCGGCTGCCGCTCATCTGGTTGTAGCCGATGCCCAGCGCGTTTTCCATTTTGTCTTCATCGAGGCCGAGCAGACGCCCCGCGGTGGCCGAGCCGGAAATGAAGCCGAACAGTTGCGTCGCGAACCAGCCTTCGGCCATGGTCCAGTCGGGGATGTCGATGGCGAGCGACAAGCGCGTGTGAATGTCGGTGCCGGCGACGATGGCGGTGAGGAAATCCCTGCCGTTGATGTGCGTGCCTTGCAGGGCGAGCTTTTCCGCGATGGCAAAGCCCGGCGGGATGGTGGAAATGCTCACATGCCCGCCGTCGCTCACGTCGTCGTAATCGAGCATGTGGCCGAGGCTGCCGTTGACCATGGCTGCCCACGGCGCGGGCGCCTTGCCGCCGAAGCCCCAGAGGGTGGCTTCTTCCCTGCCGCCGAGGTCGCGCACGTACTCGTGCACCAGTGTGGCTTCTTCGTTGACGCCGCTGGCGCCAATGGCGACACCCAGCGTGTCGAGCACGCATTGCTTGGTGAGTTCGAGGAGTTCGCCTGGTATGGCCTCGTAACGCAAAGTGGCGGCGTGGCGCGCGAGTTTGCGGGAGGCGTCTTTGCCGGTGGCTGCTTCTGCGGATACGGCGGGTTTGAGTACGCTACTCATGAGAAGCTCCAATGAAAAATAGTTATATAAAACAGATACTTATGGGTTATTCGTGCCGCTACTCGATTTTGATGCCCAAAGTCTTGATGAATTTGTCCCAAACTTCAATCTCGCGGGCAACGGCTTTCTGGAATTCCTCGGGTGTGTGGCGCGGTGCGGGTTCCGCGGCGTCAGCGGCGAGTTTTTCCTTCATCTCGGACGAGTACATCACGTCCAGCACATCGCGGTTGATGATGCGCGCTATGTGTATGGGGGTCTTTGCCGGTGCAAATACACCGTACCAACTGTTCAGTTCAAAGCCCGGCACGCCCGATTCGGCAATGGTCGGCAAGTCAGCGAAGGCGGCGGAGCGCCGCGCGCTGGTGACCGCCAGTGCGCGCAATTTGGCGGTACGCACCAGCGGCGTGGCGGTCAGTGAGTTAGTGATGGCCAACTGCACGCGGCCGCCAATCAGATCCACCATCGACTGCCCGCTGCCCTTGTAGGGGATGTGCGTCATCGGCACACCGGCCATCGACTTAAACATCTCCATCCCCAGATGCACCACTGAGCCGGTGCCGCTGGAGGCATAAATCAGCGGCTTCGTTTTTGCGAGGGCGATGAGCTCCTTAACCGAACTTACAGGTAGTGCAGGCGTGACCACCAGCAGATACGGCAACACCACCATACGCACCACGGGCGTGAAGGCCCTGGGAATATCCACCTGCACGGTTTTCAGCAGCATGCCGGTGAGATTCTGCGCGCTCAGCGTGGTGAGCGTGTAACCGTCGGGGGCAGCCTGTGCCGCGATATCCAGCGAAATCGCGCCCAGCGCGCCGGCACGATTGTCGATCACCACGGAACGGTTCCAGCGCTCGCCGAGTTTCAGTGCCGCAATGCGCATGATCACATCCGAACCGCTGCCCGGCGGCGCGCCCACCAGCACGCGCACGGGCTTTACCGGGTACGGACTTTGCGCGTGCGACGGTGCGGCGCCACAGGCCAGCACAAGCGTTGCAATCGACAAGGCGGAAGTGGATCGTGCGCGCATGCGAGACCAGGTGGGCGTTGGGAAAATTGAGCATACTTAAGGGAAACCAGCAGGTCAATCGCGCAATGCGAAAGGTTAAAGTCGCAATGCTGTCCGCTTTATGAGAAGCGCGCGCAGTAAAGCGGACCCTCAGCGTAAAATAGACAGCGCATCCCGCCATACCCCTACGAGCACACGCCATGGATTCCAAGTTGAAGACCCAACGCCTGCAGGAACTCATCCACCGCAAGGGCAAGGTGCTGGCGATACTGCACACGCCCACCGCGCAAACCGCGCGCATCATGCAGGAGGCCGGTTGTGAAGCCGCGTTTGTCGGCACCAGCGGCGTGGTCGGCAACTATACCGGCATGTCAGATGTCGGCACGGCCACCATGACCGAGTGCGTGCAAATCGCCGGATGGATCGCCAACAGCGTGGATTTTCCCATCATCATCGACGGCGACACCGGCCACGGCGGCATCATGGCGGTGCGGCGGCTGGTGCGCGAATCGATCCACGCGGGCATATCCGGCATCCGCATCGACGATCAGCCGATCGAGGGCAAACGCAAAACCCAAACCGCCGGCGTGGAAGTGGTGCCCATCGAGCAGGCCATCGCGCGCTACCGCGCGGCGGTGGATATGAAAAACGAGCTCGATCCCAACTTTGTGGTGATGGCGCAGTGCTACGCGCGCGACACCGCCAACAGCAATCTCGACGACACACTAGTCCGCCTCAAGGCTTACCGCGAGGAAGCCGGCGTGGATTGGGTGCAGCTCGAATCGCCGCACTCGCCGGATGAAATCAAACTCGCGCGCGCGGCGGTAAGTTGTCCACTGTCGTTTATGAAAGGCAAACTCGGGCGCTATCTGTCGCTGGAAGAACACCTGGCGTTGGGCGTGACGATAGCGTGGTACCCCGGCTTCACGCATCACGTGCTGTGGGCGGCGATGTGGGATTTCATGCAGGATTTCAACTCGCGCGGTATTGCGGCGTGGGATGATTTCGTGGTCAGCCGCAAAGACAAACCTTATCCGCGGCCCGATGTGGGGCCGGAGGGCGAAGGGGCGGAGAAGCAGCGGTTGCTGGAGGAGAAGTATTTTCCGCAGGAAATGTTGAAGAAATATCAGGCGTAAAAAAGAGCTTCACCGAAGAGGCGCGGAGACGCAGAGGAGGCGCAGAGAACGTCAAATTCGTTTTGGATGTTCTCTGCGTGTAGTTCTCCGCGTCTTTGCGCCTCTGCGGTGAGTGTTGAACTTGTTTTCAGGAGTAAGCAATGGCCAAAGACGGCTACAAAATTTTTGATTCCGACACGCATGTCGGCCCGACCATGAATGTGATCGATGAGTTTCTGTCCGACGTGGAGCGCAAAAAGCTCGACGGCTGGGCGGAGTTCAAATCGGTGAACAAGAAGGGCGACATCACCTACAACCGCGGGCAGCGGCGTTATCGCCGCAAGCTGGGCACCGCCAAGGCGGATGAGAATCCCGGCGGCTACATGACGGGGTTCACCGGCGTGGCGAAAAAGCGCGCGGTGTCGCCGCTGGTGGATGCCAATGCTGGCGAGCGCATCAAGGACATGGATTTCGAGGGCGTGGATGTGAATCTCACGTTGCCGTCGGGCTGGTGGGGCACGTGGACATCCACCGATGACGTGGCGCTTGAGGCTGCGATGTATCGCGCTTACCACCGCTGGATGGAAGCCTACTGCGGGCAGTTTCCTGATCGCCTCGGCGGCGTGATTCTCGCTTGCGGGCGCGATATCAAAAGCGCTGTCGAGGAAATTCACCGCTGGGGCAAATCGCGCTGGGCTTGGGGCGTGTTGCCGTATGCGCCGTACGGCATGCCGCTCGACCACCCGGATTTTGAACCGGTGTGGGCCGCCGCTGCTGAGCACGATCTGGCGGTCACGTTGCATACCTTTACCGTGATGCCGCCGTATGCGCCGGGCGGCACCGACAACTGGGAAAATCTGTTTCTGCAACGCTCGGCTTCGCATCCGTGGTGTGGCATGCGCAATATGGCCTCACTCATAGGCTCGGGGCTGATGGATCGTTACCCGAAATTGCGCATTGGCACGCTGGAGGCCGGCCACGGCTGGCTGCCGTTCTGGATGGCGCGCATCGACGAACACGCACGCACGATTCGTTCGGAAATCCCCGATCTGAAAATGATGCCCAGCGAGTACGTGTTGTCAGGCCGCTACTTCCAGAGCATCGAAATCCCCGAAGGCTTGAAGCTCACCAACTCGGTGATCGATCTGGTGGGCGAGGATGTGCTGATGTATGCCTCGGATTACCCGCACGGCGAAAGTCACTTCCCGGAATCGGTGGACCTGGTGCTCGAATGGGACATGCCGCGCGCGCGCAAGAACAAATTGTTCTGGGATAACGCGCTCAAACTGTACGCGCGTTGCGGGCTGAAGTGAGCGCAGCGGCGGATAAACATAAGTATTTGTTTTTATTGATATTTTTATCGATAACACCGCCTGTGTTTGCGCAAGTTACCGGCTACCCCGCCAAGCCGGTGCGTGTTTATGTGGGCTTCGCGCCGGGCGGCGCTACCGACATCGTGGCGCGCCTGTTTGCGCAAAAGTTAAGCGAAAGCCTGGGCCGCTCGTTCGTGGTGGAAAACCGGCCGGGCGGCGGCGGCACCTCTGCCACCCTGCAGGTGCTGAAATCGCCCGCTGACGGCTACTCGATACTGGCCATCTCGGGCACCTACACCATCACGCCGGCCATCACCAAAACGCTGCCCTTCGATTCAATCAAGGATGTCGCGCCGATTTCGCTGGTGAACCAATCGCCGTTTCTGGTGGTGGTGCACCCGGCGCTGCCGGTGAAAACCATGCGTGATCTGGTGGCGCTCGCCAAGGCGCAGCCGGGCAAACTCGATTACGGCTCGGCGGGCCAGGGCAGCAATGTGCATCTGTCGGTGGAACTGATGAACAGCATGGCAGGCATCAAAATGACCCATGTGCCATACAAGGGCACCGGGCAGGCGCTGATCGATTTGATGGCCGGGCAAGTGCAACTGACCATCGCCAATATTCTGTCAGGCCTGCCTTACGCACGCTCGGGCCGCATGCGCGGGCTGGCGGTCACCGGTGCGCGGCGCGTCAAAGCTGCGCCGGATATCCCTACCGTGAGCGAATCCGGCGTGCCGGGCTACGAAGTCTCCAGTTGGAACGGCTGGCTGGCGCACGCCGCCACGCCGCCGGAGATCATCGCCAAACTGAATGCCGAACTGGTCAAAGCCGCCAAATCGCCGGATATCGGTGAACGCATGGCCGGCGACGGTGGCGAGCCGCTGGGCACCACGCCGGACCAGTTCCGCCAGCATCTGGCCGAGGACATCGCGCGCTGGCGTAAGGTGGTGCAATTGGCGGGAATAAAGGTGGAATAAGCGGGTCGAACAAGGTGCTGCGCACGCGCACTGGATTTTGTGTCAAAACAGTAACATGTGCTGTCACCCGGTAGTGGCTCTCAGGCATTCTGTTATATTCGGTGCCGCTTTTCGAGGTGGGCATGACAGCGTTTCTACGCTCATTGTCTTACCAATAGAATTTTTCACTTTCACTTTAGATCAATCATGACTGCTTTGCGTAAATCCGCGTTTTTCGCTTTACACCGTTGTGCCATCGCGGCCCTGCTGCTGGTCACCCTGCATACCGGCGCTTTCGCACAACCCGCCGCCAAGCCCGCGCCCGCAGTGGATGCGCGCGCCACGGCCACCGCGCAAGTGATGGCGGGCATACAGCCCACGGCGGGCGATTCGGTCATCGACAAGCTGGTTGCCACCGAAGGTTGGAAGCAACACAAAGTGGCGATGGAAGCGCAATGGAAATCTGTCAGTTCGCGCGTCGCATTAATCGAAAAATGGCGCGATCAGGAAGTCAAACTCAAGGACGTGGGCAATCGCACGCTGCTGTATCCGTTCAGCGGGCCAGATTTCATCAACGCTTGGGCGCTGTATCCGAATCACGGCAAGTACGTGTTTTTCAGTCTGGAAAACCCCGGCCAGTTGCCGAATCTCGACAAAATGGGCCCGAAGGAATTCGACGCCCTGCTGCGTGATGTGCGCAGCGCCTTTAATGAGATTTTTCAGCGCAACTATTTCATTACGTCGTACATGGGCAAGCAGCTCACCACGCCGCACTTGAAAGGCACCGTGCCCATCATGGCGACCATGATGGCGTTGAACGGCCTGCGCATTGCCAAAATTGATGCGGTTGATCCCTTCCCCGAATTGACCAAGCAGTTTTTCGAACCCAAGGCCGCGCGTCCGGGCAAGATACTGCGCGGCGCAAAAATCACCTTTGTCACCGCCGCCAATCGTGCGCATGAGCTGACCTACTATTCGCTCGACGCGACCGACAAGGCGCTGGTGCATTACCCCGAATTCCTCGATCTCGTGGGCCGTAACAAACCGGCTTCCGCGCTGGTGAAATCGGCGTCGTACCTGCTGCACGACAACCAGTTCTCCAAAACCCGCGACATGGTGCTCGCCTCGGCCGATATCCTGGTGCAGGACGACACCGGCGTGCCGTATCGCTACATCAAGCAGGCCAACTGGAACGTCAAACTCTTCGGCAAATACCACACGCCGATTGCGCCCATGCAGTGGGGCTTGCAAACCGATCTGCGGCAGGCATTCGCCGCACCGGAAGTCGCCGAACGCGGGCCGCTGCCGTTCCCCTTCGGCTACCAATGGAAGGGCGCGGAATCGGGGTTGATCCTAGCCACGCGTCCGTAACATCCTCGCTGCCATGGCCGCAGCCGTCCAACGCCGTCGCTTCCAAACCAGCGACGGCGTTTTTCTTTCCGCCATCGAATGCGGCCCAGGTGATGCGCCGCTTACTATCGCCTTCATCCCCGGCTGGTGCATGCCGCTGTGGCTGTTTGACGAACAATTCGCCGCCCTGGGCAAGCATCACCGCGTAATCGCACTCGACCCTCGTGGCCAGGGCGAATCCGATGTCCCTGCCAGCGGCTACAACTTCGAGCGCCGCGCCGCGGATATCCACGAGTTTCTTCAACCGTATCAAAACGTTTTGCTGGTAGGCTGGTCGCTGGGCGCGCTGGAAATTCTGCAATACACCCACCGCTTTGGCGACGACAAACTCGCGGGTATGGTGCTGGTCGATAGCTCCGTCGGCGAACTGCCGGTGCCGCCGCCCGGCGGTACGTTTCTTCAATCGCTGCGTGAAAACCGCGACAGCGTGCTCGACGGCTTCGTGCGCGAAATGTACGCAAAGCCCCGCCCCGAAGCGGAAATCACCGCACTGTTGAAAGACGTCAAACGCATGTCACTGGAAAACAGCATCGCGCTGTTGTCCTCCGGCATCCCGCGCGAGCACTGGAAAGCATGCGCACATGCGTTCAAAAAACCGCTGCTCTACGTAGTGACGCCGCAGTTCGAAGAACAGGCGCGCAACCTTGAAAAAAACCGGCCCGGCACGTGTATCGACTTGTTCGCCGACGCCGGGCACGCGCTGTTTGTCGATGAGCCGGAGCGGTTTAACTGCGCACTCTTCGATTTCTCGAATGCGTGCAGTAAAAAGCTTTGTTAATAAAATCAATTACTTAGATTGATATTATCTCGTGGGCGCGACCCGTTGCCGCACCGCTCTACGGCTGGAGTGCAAATAAATAAGATGGATGTTGGTACTTAATTTGTCGCGGAAAAGACCATACCCATCACATCATCGGTAGTCAGGATAGCCCCAGAAATCCTGGGTGGCACGCCGTGCTTTGTGGGCACGCGCGTGCCGATCAAGACGTTGTTTGATTACGTTGAGGGGTGTCTGCCGTAGGCTAACCGCAGGGCTGGCTCGCTATCGGCATTTACGTCGGGCCAGTTACACGCAGGGAATGCGGTGAATTGCCGCCGCTTTCGCGCAAGTGGCAAGCCACGGAACGTCAACGCAGTAGCAAGCCACCTCACGCTACATCAGAAATAAGCCTGCCCGCGCTTGATCGGCGGCGTCCACTCGCAATCCCCCCACGGCCCGTCGCCGTTTTCCGGCACGTAGGCGATGCGGCCTTTCTTCGACGGCTTCAATTTCTTGTCGAAGAATGCGCGTAACCAGTCGAGCACGTACTCGTGGCAATCCAGCCCGCCAAAGTTGGGCAGCCCCCACAGCGGGTGATACTGATTTTCCATCACCCACATTTCCTTGGGCACCTTCAAATCCTCGAACGCCTCGACGGCATCTTCGAGCGGGCATAGCGGATCGAATTCGCCGGTGACCAGCAGCGTCGGACAGGTGATTTTGCCGAGGTAGCCGCGTACGGTCATGGGCTTGGCGACTTCTTCGTCAAACTTTTCTTCGTCATCGTAGCCCGCCATGTACATGAACATCTGCTTAAAGCGCGGCGACGATTGCGTGAAGATGGTGTTGTTGGGGTTGAAGCACGCCACCGAACTCACCACCGCAGCCGCGCGATGGTCGTAGCTGGAAAGCCGCAGGCACCAGTAGCTGCCCATGCTGATGCCGTAGATGGCGATTTTGCTTTTGTCGATTTCCTTGCGGGTTTGCAGGTAATCAATCACTGCCGCACCCGCACGCTCGTAATTCAGGCCTACCGAGCGGATTTTCTGCAGGTTTGAGTTGCCTTGGCCGGGGCCGTCGATGGCGATGACGTGAAAGCCGCGCGACAGGGCGATGTTGTGGCCGGCCTTGGGAAATACCTCTTTCGATTGATCCATGCCCGGCACGTAAATCACGCAAGGGGCTTTACGGCGATCCGGCAACAGGTGCAGCAGGCAGGATATGGTGGTGCCATTGTCGAACGGCACTTCCACACGCTCAATCGGGTATTCCGCAAGCTTGCTGCGCCGATCCACCATCTCGGACAATTTTTTGTAGAGGTATTTCTTGACCGGGTGGTTGTCAAAAAATATCGGGTGCTGCGCCATGCGATAGGCTTCAACCGCGTGATCGTAGTGCGACACCGCCGTGGCATTCGCCCCGCGTGCCTCGGCGCGCCTGGCCAGCGCCTCGTGCCGTTCGCCGGCCTTGCGCCACACCTTGGGCAGCATGCGGTAGTTGCGCGCACGCGTGCCGGCGGGCACTTCGATATCGTCGCGCTCGAAATTCTGCACGCGCCCGCGCATGTTGAGCGCGAGATCGAGCATCCATTGCTGATTGTCGCGTTCGGTTCTTAGTTTTCGTATCATGCCGGTTTCTCCGCAAAACTGTTTTATTGAACGGGCGATTCTACACGGCGCGCGTGAAGCTTTTCGAAAGGTAGCGGTAGAATGTGACTTTCCTGAATCTTCACGCCTGCTCGCCCCCCACCCCCGTTGATTCTTTTACAGGCCGCGCCATGAGACGACTTATTTTGCCGTGTTTGCCTCTGTTGTTTTGCGCCACGACGCTGCATGCGCAAGACTACCCAAACAAGACTGTGCGCCTGATCGTGCCATGGACGGCAGGCGGCTCGACCGATTCCATCGGACGCATCCTCGGCCAGAAACTCGCGGAGTACACCAGCCAGCAGTGGATCGTCGATAACCGCGGCGGTGCCACTGGCACCATCGGCCACGCCTTCGCGTCGAAGGCCGCCCCCGACGGCTACACCCTGCTGCTCGGCACCAACAGCACCTTCGCCATCGCGCCGCATCTCTACAAGAACATTCAGTACGACAATGACACCGCGTTCGCACCGATTTCGCTGGTGGCGGTGAACCCGCAGATTCTGACGATGCATATGTCGATGCCAGTGAAAAACGCCAAGGAGTTGATCGTGCTGGCGCGCGCGCAACCGGGCCAGATCATATTCTCAAGCGCCGGCGTGGGTGCCACCAGTCACATGGCGACCGAGCTGTTTATGAACATGGCGAAGATCAAAATGACGCACGTGCCGTACAAAGGCGGCGGGCCGTCATTCCAGGCATTGCTCGGCGGTGAAACCGCGTTGTCGTTCGTCGATGCCATCACCGTGGCCCCGCACGCGCAAACCGGGCGCTTGCGCGCGCTGGCCACCAGCACGCTGAAACGCACGCCGTTGATGCCTGCCGTGCCGACGGTACATGAATCCGGCTTGCCGAATTTTGAGTCTGTCACGTCGTTCGGTCTTTTCGCCCCGGCGGGCGCGTCGCGCGACATCGTGGCAAAGGTTAACCGCGAAACCGTGCGCGCGTTGGCCGCCAACGATGTAAAAGAAAAATTAAAAGCACAAGGCGTAGACCCCGTCGGCAGCGCGCCGGAAGAACTCGTGAATCACCAGAAGCAGGAAACCGCCAAGTGGGGTAAGGTGATACGCGAGCAGGGCATTAAATTCGAGTAACGTCTAAATCATTTGAACCACGGATAAACACAGATGAACACGGATAAGTTCAAGGGCAAAGACCCGTTGGTAAAAGTCTTTTGGTGTTGATTTCATCCGTGTTTATCTGTGTTCATCTGTGGTTAAAAGGTTTTTGACTTTTTAATTTGTTGTCTATGACTAAAAGGTAATCATGTCTTTTTACGCCGACCGTCTAAGCCGTATCAAACTTTCCCCCAGCACCGCCGCCACGCAGCGCGCACGCGAGTTGCGTGCGCAAGGCCACGACATCATCGCGCTGACCATCGGCCAGCCGGATTTCAATACGCCGGAGCACGTGAAACAGGGCGTGATGGCGGCGCTGGCGCGTAACGAAACCAAGTACCCGCCGATCGACGGCATACCAGAGCTGCGCGAAGCCGCCGTACGCAAGTTTCAGCGTGAGAACGCGCTCAAGTACAGCGCCGATCAGATCATGATCGGCACCGGCAGCAAGCAGATTATTTTCAACGCCATGCTGGCCACCATCGGCGCGGGCGATGAGGCGATCATCCCCGCGCCGTACTGGATTTCGTACCTCGACATGGTGTTGGTGGCCGACGGCACGCCAGTGGAAGTGCCCTGTAGCGCCGAAAGCGGCTTTAAGCTCACGCCCGCGCAACTCGAAGCCGCGATCACGCCGCGCACCAAATGGCTGCTGCTCAATTCGCCGAATAATCCCACCGGCGCGGTCTACTCGCGCGCGGAACTGCGCGGCCTGGCCGATGTGCTGCTGCGTCATCCGCACGTGTGGATTTTGACCGACGACATTTACGAACATCTCAGGTTTGACGACATCGAGTTCGCCACCATCGCGCAGGTGGAGCCGGGCCTCTTCGACCGCACGCTGACAGTGAATGGCGTGTCCAAGGCGTACGCGATGACGGGTTTTCGTCTTGGTTATGCCGCCGGGCCAAAAGAGTTGATTAAAAACATCGTCAAGCTGCAATCGCAAAGCACGGCGGGTGTGAGTTCCATCAGTCAATGGGCGGCGGTCGAGGCATTGAACGGCCCGCAGGAGTTCATCCCCGAACGCGCGGCCGAGTTTCAACGGCGGCGTGACCGTGTGCTGGAAATGTTCAAAGACATTCCCGGCTTGCAGCCGAACTACCCCGAAGGCGCGTTTTATATGTTCGTGCGCTGCGGCGATTTGTATGGCCGCAAAACACCCGCAGGCAAAGTGTTGAAGGACGAGGCCGACGTGGTGCTGCATCTGATGGATCACGGCGTGGCCGTGGTGCTGGGTGCGGCCTATGGCATGTCGCCGTATTTCAGAATGTCCATCGCCACCGAAATGGAAAGACTCGAAGAAGCCTGCCGCCGCATGCAGCGCGCGGTAGCTGAGTTGAAGTAAAGGTCAAAAGCTTTTTAACCACAGATAAACACAGATAAACACAGATAACCCCGCCGTCGTTATCTGTGTTCATCTGTGTTCATCTGTGTTTATCTGTGGTTCAACGCCCTTCGCTTTTTGCGTTTTCTGAATGACCCAACCCCTGCTCTTCACCCCCATCAAACTCGCGGGCTTAATCGCGCGCAATCGCATCGTCGTCTCGCCGATGTGCCAGTACTCATCCGAGGAAGGCGGTCCGAACGATTGGCATCTCGTGCATCTGGGCAAGTTCGCTCTTGGTGGAGCGGGCATCGTGTTTTGCGAGGAAACCGCCGTCGAAATGCGTGCGCGTAAGACTTACGGCTGCGCCGGCATTTATAGCGAGAAACATGTGCCGATGTATCGGCGCATAACCGAATTTCTTAATAAAAACAATAGCTTACCAGCGATGCAGATCGGTCACTCCGGGCGTAAAGCGTCGTGCATTGCGCCGTGGACGAACTTCAAACCGCTGACCGAAGACGACGCCAAAAACGGTCACGCACCGTGGCGCGGCATTTCACCCAGCGCGCTGCCGCACCGCGACGATGCACAAACGCCGCACGAGCTTTCGGTGGCTGATATCAAAGAGGTCATCGAGTCGTGGCGCGAGGCCGCGTTGCGTACGCTCGACGCCGGTTTCGAGATTGTCGAAATCCACGGCGCCCACGGTTATCTGATACATCAGTTTTTATCGCCGCTCGCCAACCGACGCACGGATGCCTACGGCGGCGATCTGCAAGGCCGCATGCGCTTTGCGCTGGAGCTCACCGAAGCCGTGCGCGCCGTGTGGCCGAAGGAAAAGCCGCTGTGGTTTCGCGTGTCGGCGGTGGATGGCGACGGCGGCGCGTGGGACATGGACGATACGGTGACGCTGGCGCGCGAGCTGAAGGCGCGCGGCGTCGATGTGGTGGCCTGTTCGTCTGGCGGCATCAATGGGCCGCTCAACATGGCCATCGTGCCGCGCGCGCCCGGCTATCAGGTGCCGTACGCCGAACGCGTGCGCAAGGAAACCGGCCTCATGACTTGCGCCGTCGGCTTGATTACCGAGCCGGAGCACGCCGAGGACATTCTGCAACAAGGTCATGCCGATCTGATCGCGATGGCACGCGAGTTTATGTACAACCCGAATTGGCCGGTGCATGCCGCACGCCAACTCGGCGTGAGCGCATATCTTGATCTGCTGCCCACCGAATACGCGTGGTGGTTAAAACGCCGCGAACAAATCCGCGACATCTCCAAATGAAATTATTCAATTAAAACAAATAGTTACAATCGATGAAACCCAACACCCTTCGCATCGCCGTAGACATAGGCGGCACTTTCACCGACGGACTCGCGGTGCTCACACCCGGCGGACGCATCTGGGTGGCGAAATCGCTCACCACGCCGCACGATCCCGGTATCGCGGTTACCACGGTGATCACAGATTTGCTGCGGCAGATCGCTGGCGTGCCGGGCCGCGCGACTGCGAACATCACCGAAGTCGTGCACGGCACCACGCTGGTGACCAATACGCTGATCGAACGCAAGGGGGCAAAGACCGGCCTTATCGTGACCAAAGGCACGCGTGACGTGCTCAGCATCGGGCGCGAAATTCGTTACGAGCTGTACGATCTGAATCTCGAATTGCCGACGCCGTTGGTGGCCGAGGACAAGCGGCTGGAAGTCGATGAACGCCTGGATGTCTACGGCGAAGTCGTCAAGCCGCTCACCAAAGCTGCGCTCGAACAACTGCTCGGCGGCGTGGCGAAGCTCGGTGTGGAGGCTGTCGCGGTGTGCCTGCTGCACGCCTACGTCAACGATGTGCATGAAAAGCAGATCGAAGCCGCGATCCGGCAACGCTTCCCCAAGCTCGCGGTGTCGATATCGTCCAACATCGCGCGCGAGATCCGTGAGTTTGAGCGCATGTCTACCGCAGCGGCGAATGCTTACGTGCAGCCGCTGGTGGCGGAATACCTCAACCGTCTCGACGCCCGCGTGAAGGAACTGGCACCCAAAGCGCCGCTGCGCATCATGGTGTCGAGCGGCGGCTTTACCTCGGGCAAGGCGGCGGCGGAAACGCCGATTCTGTTACTCGAATCCGGCCCGGCAGGCGGCGTGTTGTCGGCGTTGAACACAGCGCGCAATGCGGGTATCGATCAAATCCTGGCGTTCGACATGGGCGGCACTACCGCCAAAGCGTGCGTGGCTGTCGGCGGCGAGCCATTGATCGCGCACAGCTTTGAGTGCGCGCGCGTGTCGCGCTTTAAGCGCGGCTCCGGCTTGCCGATCTTGATGCCGAGCATTGACCTCATCGAAATCGGCGCAGGCGGCGGTTCGATCGCGCATGTGAACCATCTGGGCTTGCTCAATGTTGGGCCGGAGAGTTCCGGTGCCGTGCCCGGCCCGGCGTGTTATGGGCAGGGCGGCACGGGTGCCACGGTCACCGACGCCGATCTCGCCTTGGGTTATTTGAATGCGGACAATTTTCTCGGTGGCGAGATGAAGCTGCGGCGCGATCTGGCCGAGGCGGCGCTGGGCAAGCTCGCGACACAATTAAAACTCACCGCCACTGACGTCGCCTGGGGCATTTGCAATATCGTCAACGAAAACATGGCCGCCGCCGCGCGCATCCACATCGCTGAAAAGGGCCACGATCCGCGCGAATTCACCATGGTGGCCACCGGCGGCGCGGGCCCGGTGCATGTGGTTGAAGTTGCGCGCAAGTTGCAGATACCGCGTGTGCTGGCCACTATCGCAGCGGGCGCGGGATCGTGCCTGGGCTTGCTCGCCGCGCCCGCGCGCGTGGATCGCGCCTGGTCGAACCCGACGCTGGTTAAAGACATCGCCTGGCCGCGTGTGGCCCAAACCTACAGCGATCTGCGCGCCGACGCCGAAGCGGAACTCAAGAGCGCCGGGGCGAATCTCGCGTCGATCAAGTGGTATATCGGCGCGGAAATGCGTTACGCCGGCCAGGGGCACAATGTGTCGGTCAGCCTGCCATGGCGCAAGGCCGACACCGCCATGGCACCCGCCTTGCTGAAAGCGTTTGAGACCAATTACCGGCAGCTCTACGGTCATCTGGTGCCGGGTGCGGCGCCGCAGGTGATCACCTGGCGCTTGACCGGTCGTTCGCTGGTCAAAAATCACAGCTTTACGTGGGGCGATGCGCGGGTGTCCGCCAAACCGGTGATGAATGGAAAACGCGAGATTTTTCTACCGTTGAAAAAGAAATTCGGCGCCGTGCCGGTCTACGAACGTTATTCGTTGAAGCCCGGCACGCGGCTGGCCGGTCCGCTGATTCTCGAGGAACGCGAATCGACGCTGGTGGTGCCGGTGAAAGCCGATGTGCGCATATTGCCGGATTACACAGTGTCCATCGTGATCAAGGAATTCTGATGAAAAAACAAACCGCTACCAAGCTTGACCCAATCACGCTGGAAATTCAGTGGAAGCGCCTGGTATCGATGGTGGACGAGGCCTCGGCTGCGTTCGTGCGCACCTCGTTCTCGGTGCTGGTGCGCGAGGCGAACGACTTTGCCGTGGTGTTGACCGACGCGCAAGGCCGCTCCATCGCGCAATCGATCCTGTCGATCCCGTCGTTCATCGGCACCTTGCCCGCGACAGTCAAACATTTTCTGCATAAGTTTCCGCCGACAACGTTGAGGCCCGGCGACGTGATGATCACCAACGATCCGTGGATGGGCACCGGGCACATCCACGACGTCAACACGGCGATGCCGATTTTCCACAAGGGCAGGATCGTTGCTTACGCCGCAGTGGTGAGCCACATGCCCGACATCGGCGGGCGCATCCGCAACGCGGGCATCCGCGATATTTACGAAGAAGGTTTGCAAATTCCGCGCATGAAACTCATCAGCGCGGGTAAGCCCGATCAAAACCTGCTCGACATGATCGCGCAAAACGTGCGCGTGCCGGAGCAAACGCTGGGCGACATCTGGGCGCAAGTGGCGGCGTGCAAAATGCTCGAAGAGCGGCTTAAACCATTGCTGAATGAGATCGACATCGAATCGCTGGGCGCGGAAATTCGCCGCCGCTCCGAGGCCGCAATGAAAAAAGCGATACGCGACGTGCCCGATGGCGTGTATCACGGCCGCACGCAACACGACGGCTTTGAAGAGCCGATCATCATCAACGCCACGGTTACGGTTAAAGGCGATAAGCTGTCCATCGACTACACCGGCTCAAGCGCGCAAGTGCCGCGCGCGGTGAACGTGGTGCCGATTTACACCTTTGCGTACTCGGCGTTCGCGGTGAAAGCGCTGCTGTGCCCGGACGTGCCGAACAACGAAGGCAGCTTCACGCCGATCACCACCAGCGCGCCGCTGGGGTCGATTTTTAATCCCACGTATCCGGCAGCCAGTGGCGGACGCGGCATGATTGGGCACATGATGGTGCCCGCGATCATGATGGCACTGGCCAAAGTGCTGCCCGAACGCGCGCTGGCGGAAGGCTCGTCGAATTCGTCAATCACCGTCACCGGCGAACATCGCGGTCGTCCTTATGCGGCAGTTAATTTCATGAACGCGGGCCAGGGCGCAACCAAGCACCGCGACGGCTACACCATGCTGTCGTTTCCGTCGAACCTGTCGAATACCCCGATCGAAGTGTTCGAGCAAATGGCACCGTTGCGCGTGGTTGAGCGTGCGATACGGCGGGGCAGCGGTGGCGCGGGCAAAAATAAAGGCGGCAACGGCTTACGTTTTGAAGTCGAAGTCGTGGCCGATACGCCGATGATGGCCTCGATGATCATGACGCGCTACAAGACAGCGCCGCAGGGGATTTTTGGCGGGGCGCAGGGCAAGGTGGGCGGGCTGACGTTGAACGGCAAGGCGATCAACCCGGCGGATCACTGGGTGCTGAACAAGGGGGATCGGGTGGTTATGGAGACGGCGGGGGGTGGGGGATTCGGCGGTTTGGTGTAGTTCACATGGGGTGGGTGCGTAGCACATAAATCGGGCCCACCCTAGCCTCGCTTCTGACGCTTGCAAGAAGGATCAAAGCGGAAGAATTACAGGCACCCGAGGCTACAGCCAGTAGTAGATAACCTACGAGCAACGTTCACGGAATTCAAGGATAATATTCCCCGGTCAAAATAACTGTAAATGATACGGCGTGCCAACACCGAAGGGAGCGCTAAGATGATTCCAGATCCGTTAAATCCTCCACATACCCGAATAGGTAGGTTCCAGTTCCTGAAGTGGTCCGGCTTCTTTGGAGGATGGGAGGTCGCGAGTGGGTATGAATTTCATAATAAGGACACGTTCAATCAGGAGTGGCGAAAGCAAAAAACTTCAGCGAACGGAATGCTTTCTATCCCGAATGTTGCACAAACAATCCGATCTCAAGTGTTTGGCATTATGTGGAATTGATTTCACAGCATTTCAGAACGACAAGCGCAGTCTACCCTGCCCATTAAGTCGGAAGGCGGAAGCGGGGTTGAGCGGTGATTGGGAGGGATGGGTGGCCTATTCTCGACTGACCGGACGTGTCCAGGTTACGGCGAGAACAGCAATTTTGCAGGCTTGGGCACAAACAAACGCTCCGTCACGGTTTGCAACAACTGTTTGACAGGACAAGCGCTCGGCAGATGCAAGATCACGCGGTCTTTGAATTGCTTGACCTGAACCGCAATCTTGAATAGCTTGGCAATGACCGTTGAGGGCTGCGC